>JAUVZA010000022.1 GCA_030602805.1 Dehalococcoidia bacterium
GGATTCAATCCTTTTTTCTTGGTTATCCAGATTGCGCTCACGATGCTCTAAACTTTCCAGCTTGCGCTCTAAGCTCTCTGTCTTTTGAGCCAGACGGTTCTCCTGATTCTGTAGTTGAGAACGCCGTTCGCGATAGTCGGCTTCGGCTGCTGACTTAATCCTTTCTGCTTCCTGTTTCGCCTCAGAGAGTGCATTTTTGGACTCAAGTCTGGATTCAGCCACCATTCTAGCTGCTTTCCTCTCAGCGATACGTATTTGTCGGTTAATCAGCATTCGCCTAGCAAAAAAGACAGCTGCACCGCCAGATATTATACCTATGACAAACATAGAGGCTAGGGTAATATAGAGTATTGGTCCTTCAACCATTTTTCACCTCCTTTTCTCTCGTAACTTTCCATTCAGTAAAGGTTAGCTATAGATAGCTAATACTACTCATTTTACCGGTTTAAAGTCAAAGTAGGATGCTATCTAGACCTACTTTCTAGTTCCGGCCGCAATCTTTCTATAGTATGATTTATTACCCCGTAACCAAAGCCACGCCGCTTGAGATAGTCACCTAACCGGCGCCGGAAGCCCTGGTAGTCAGACAGGGGTAAACTACGAGCTTTGCTCAGGGCTGCCCGATAGGCACTATCCTCCTCGTCAATGTTGTCGACTACTTGGTCTATGATGTTATTAGCTACCCCCTTCCGCCTCAGCTCTAGCTTGGTTAGCCACTGGCTACGTGGGCTAAACGATTCCCGGTTATCCTTCCAGAATTGAGCAAAAGCCATATCATCTACCAACCCCTGCTCCTTTAGCTTGGCTATTACTGCCTCTACACTATCACCATCAAAACCACGCTGATGAAGTCGCTCCCTTAGCTCAAACTCGCTCCGGGGTCGGTAGCTAAGGTAGTGGGCAGCGGCATTAAGGCAGCGGTGGAAGTGGTCAAACCTAGCCAGGGCTTCAATCTGACTGGCGGATAGCTCTTGCCCAATCTGTAAGCCCTCTTTTACGGCTACCTCAGCTTCCAGGCTAAAAGCGAACCTGCCATCCAGGGACACATTTACCCGTTTTCTCCGTCCCTTCCCGACACGGAGGGCAGTAATCCTTCTCATTAACTTGCTACACCTCCTTCAAATAAACAAAGCTGAGGTATATACCTCAGCTTTACTCATTCCTATATCTATTAACTAGTAGTTTGTAGTATCTCTAATCACGAGACCAAAGGATTATAGGTAGTGTTGGCTGAGGCTCTAACCCGCTGCTCAATCTCTTGGGCAAGCTCAGGATTCTGACTCAGGTATTGCTTGGCACTCTCCTTACCTTGCCCTAGGCGAATGTCACCATAGGAGAAAAAAGCGCCAGCCTTTTTCACTAGCCCCAACTCTACACCAAGGTCAATAAGATTACCCTCCCTGCTTATCCCGTGGTCAAACATGAGGTCAAACTCAGCACTTCTGAATGGAGGGGCAACTTTATTTTTGACTATCCTAGCCCTGATGCGGCTGCCTATTGCCACACTTCCCTGCTTGATAGTTTCAACACGCCTAAGGTCTATCCTTATTGAGCTATAGAACTTTAGAGCCCGGCCACCTGGTGTCACCTCGGGGTTACCGAAGATAATACCAACCTTTTCTCTTAGCTGGTTGATGAATATCACTGCTGTGCCTGACTTACCGATAGCAGCCGCTAGTTTTCTCAATGCTTGCGACATTAGGCGGGCTTGTAAGCCAATATGAGCGTCCCCCATTTCCCCCTCGATTTCAGCCCGGGGTACTAAGGCAGCTACACTATCAATCACTATCACATCAATAGCCCCGCTCCTAACCAGCGCCTCGGTAATCTCCAGAACTTGCTCCCCAGTATCAGGTTGAGAGATGAGCATGTCTTCAACATTAACCCCGCAATGGCTAGCATAAGTTGGGTCTAGGGCGTGCTCCACATCAATATAGGCGGCCATACCTCCCCGTTTTTGCGCTTCAGCAATTATATGCTGACCTAAGGTGGTTTTGCCTGACCCCTCAGGACCAAATATTTCCGCAATCCGCCCTCTGGGGATACCGCCTACACCTAAGGCCAGGTCTAACGCCAGTGAGCCACTGGGGATAGCCTCTACTGAAGACATAACGGCCGACTCCCCCAGCTTCATGATTGAGCCTTTACCAAAGCGCTTTTCAATCTGGCCTATAGCTAACTCTAGCGCCTTTTCTCTCTCCGTGGTCATCTTCGCCTCAATTTAATCATAGCACAAGCACTTCATCAAAACAAGAGGATGTAGTTAGAGATTGTTTATCAACGCCGTTAGGCTCTGCCCTTAAGGGCTTTAGCCCAGAGGGAAATCTAACGGCGTCAACCTACCCCCATCTTACACTGAACAGAAGGCTTTACTACCGACTTCTTCTCGTCTACCTTCCCTAGGACAAACTTACCGGGCAGGAAGTGCCGGGCGGCAAATTCCCGCTCCCACGGTGTGGTTAAGCCTGAAGGTTAGCCACCGGGGGTGGCGAGCGCTTGTGCTCACTGGCAGCTATCATAGACTCAATCTTTTCTCTCAGCTCGGGTGAAGCTTTGCCAGTAACCAGATAGCGGTCAAGCTCCTCATAGCTGAGTCCCAGCTCACCTTCGTCTGTTTGTCCCGGCCATAAACCAGCTGACGGGGGCTTATCTATAATCTGCTGTGGGATGCCCAAGAAGCTAGCCAGCTCCCTTACCCGCCCTTTGACTAGATTGCCTAAGGGCAGAATATCTACCCCACCATCTCCATACTTGGTGAAGTAGCCTACGGAAAGCTCGCTTCTATTACCTGACCCGGCTACCATATATTTAAGCTGATTAGCAAGGTAATAAAGGGTGAGCATCCTTAATCTAACCTTGAGGTTGGCTTTAGCTAGTCGGCTGACAGTAGACTCTACCCTATCGCTAGCTACAGCCTTGAGTAAGGTATCAAAAACAGCATCAAGAACCACTATTTTAGTCGGAATGAAAAACTGGCTGGCCACAGTCTGTGCATGTTCCCTATCTTCGTGACTACTATGGCAGGGCATAAGCACCCCAAGCATGTTTTGTGGAAAGGCACGCTGACACAATACAGCCAATACCGAGGAATCAAGTCCACCACTCATACCCACCACTACTCCCTTACACCCGGCAGCCAATACCTTATCTCTTATCCACGAAATCAGCTTCTTAACTAGCTGCCCTGTATCCATATAAGTCTCCATTGTAGGGCTAGTTTGCCAGTAGTATACTACTCTATAGCTGCCTGGTCAAAAAGGTTAGTGGAAATTGTTTAACAACCCTATCCCTTTCCCCTTAGTAAGGGGAGGTGATTTGCTTAAAGGAGCGAGGTTAATAAATACTTTCAAGCTGGGTTGACAGACTATATTTCTTGTAGTATAATTAAACTAGAAGAAGCTAGATTGAAAAAAGGGATATGCTAATTTACATTGCTTCCTGCGGATTATATTATGCGTATTTTACATTTCCGGGGCGCACAGAATGCGCTGGGGAGGCTTTGGCGTGAAAGTTTAATTACATCTTAAGATAATAAACTTAAAGTAGAACCCTCCCAAGCGGAGGGCTTTTTATTTTAAGTAGCTAAAATAGCGACACTAAAAGGTATTGCGTTAAAGGGAAGGATGCTTTTAGTAAGGGTTATAAAATATTGGAGGGATGAAAAATGATAATAATGAAAACCGATGCTACGCAGGAACAAATAGCCCAGGTAGTAAAAGAAATAAAGAAATACGGCCTAAGAGCCGATGTGTCCAGAGGAGCCTACAGGACGGTGATTGGTTTAGTGGGAGACGAGACGAGGATACCATTTGATCATTTTGCTGTTCTTCCTGGAGTAAGAGAAGTGAGGATGGTTGACATTCCATATAAACTGATTAGTCGGGAATATAGTAAATCCTTCGAAGGATTGGAACATATGGTAATTAAAGTAGGAACAATCGAGATAGGCGGTAAAGAACCAGTATTCATCGCTGGACCTTGCGCTGTGGAGAGCAAAGCGCAGCTAATGAAAATTGCGGAAGGGGTGAAGAAAGCTGGGGCTCATATCCTGAGGGGAGGCATTTTTAAGCCAAGGAGCTCGGTTCACTCTTTTCAAGGGCTGGGGGCTGGAGGTCAGGAAGAGGCAGAGGAGGCTTTAGAGTGGTTGCGTGAGGCTGGGGAGAAATTCGAATTGCCAGTAATAACCGAGGTAAGAGGGGAAACACAAGTTGACCTGGTGGCAGAGTATGTGGATATAATTCAAATAGGAGCCAGAAATATGTATGACCAAGACCTGCTCACCCAGGTGGCAAAGAAGGGCAAGCCAGTTTTGCTTAAAAGACATTTCGGGGCTGGCATTGAAGAATTCCTGTCTTTTACTGAATATATCGCTGCTGAAGGCAATAAGGACATCGTTTTGTGCGAAAGGGGAATAGTGCCTGTAGGCAAAGGCAGAAGCTATACAAGGTATGTTCTTGACCTTGCCTCTGTCCCAGCTATTCAGAAAGAAACTTATTTGCCTGTCATAGTTGACCCCAGCCATGCCACCGGTCGCCGGGACCTCATCTTCAATATGAGTTGCGCCGCTATAGCTGCTGGTGCTAGTGGATTGATGATTGAGGTACACTATAACCCGGTGGAAGCGCTGGTAGATGCTCAACAGCAGATTACACCCGATGAGCTTAAAGATGTTATTGATGCCTGCCGGAGAATTAATAAGGTGGTTGTGTCTGAGAGAAACGAGGGTGTTTAGCAACTCAAACTGTCATTGCGAGCGAAGCGAAGCAATCGCACTATTGCTTTCAGAGATTGCTTCGGCACCTCGTGCCTCGCAATGACGACTAAACAGCCTCAGAAACAAAAAATAGGTGATGTTAGATGAGAAAGGTTAGGGTGAGGCTTGGTAGCAATAGCTATGAGATTCAGATAGGTTCAGGGCTACTTGCGCAGACCGGGCAGCAGTTAAAAGGAATTGGGTTTGGTGATAAACTAGTGATTGTTACCAATCCCACAGTGAAAGGCCTATACGGTGACATTCTAAAACAGAGTCTCATTAGCGAGGGCTTCAAAGTAAACATCTTGGAGGTTCCTGAGGGAGAAGAGCAAAAATCATTGGAGACTGCCGGTAGGCTATACGATGAATTGAGCCACTTCTATGCTGAAAGGACAACACCAATTTTAGCCTTAGGTGGTGGAGTCATTGGGGATGTGGCCGGATTTGTTGCCGCCACCTATATGCGGGGAGTCCCCCTGATACAAATACCGACAACCCTGCTGGCACAGGGCGATAGCAGTATTGGCGGGAAGGTGGCAGTAAACCATGGCCAGCTGAAAAACAAAATCGGAGCTTTCTATCACCCAAGGTTAACCATCTCTGACATAAGTACCCTGAAAACCCTTTCACCCAGAGAGCTCAGTGATGGACTGGCCGAGATAATAAAACACGGAGTAATTCTGGACGGAGAGTTCTTCAGCTATCTTGAAAAAAACCTGGATAAAATAAAATCGCTCGACGACCAGGTGCTGGAGGGGGTTGTCTCCCGCTCGGCCGAAATTAAGGCCGGAGTTGTGGAAAAAGATGAGCTGGATTTAGGGCTGAGAAACATCCTGAACTACGGCCATACAATAGGCCATGCTATTGAATCGGTCTCAGAACTCAAAGTCTGGCACGGCGAGGCCGTTGCCATCGGGATGATAGCTGAGGCCAGAATCTCAAATAAGCTGGGCAGGCTTGACCAGAAAGAAGTAAGCCGGCTTAAGAGCCTTATCACCAGAGCCGGCCTGCCGACAGAAATCCCAGACCTTGAGGTAGAAAAGATAATCCAGGCGATGAAACACGACAAGAAGATTTTACAGGGCAAGCTTAGGTTCGCTCTACCTAAATCAATAGGCAATGTATTCATCACTGATGAAGTAAGCCCCTCTTTGGTAGAACAGGTTTTGGTTAAGGGGAATGAAGAAACCTAGAATTTGCGCCGTCATCGTAAATAATGACCTTGAAGCAGTAAGGGAAGTGGAGCCGTTCGTTGACCTGTTTGAGGTTCGGATAGACCTCATCGGTGATGGCTGGCAGGAATTGGTTAAGCAGTTTAAGAAACCCTGGATAGGTTGTAATCGAAGTGCCGATGAGGGTGGTAGGGGAGAGGGGGACGAAGCCGGCAGAGTAGAGAAGCTTCTTAAAGCAATTGGGCTGGGGGCAGACATAATTGACCTTGAACTTAGAACGGCAAACCTGAGGCAGGCTATGGAACTCATTAAGAAGAGAGCAAAATGCCTCCTGTCATTTCATGAACTAGAGGGAACACCCCCCCTTGATGAAATGAGAGAAATAGTTCAACGGCAATTAGAGGCAGGTGCCGATGTCTGCAAAGTAGTTACTACGGCACAGAGGTTTGAGGATAACCTGACCATTTTACAGCTCATCTCAGAATTTCCCAAAACAAGGATAGTTTCGTTTGCTATGGGTTCGTTAGGTTTCGCCAGCCGGGTTCTTTGTCCACTGGTTGGCGGAGATTTCACCTACGCCTCGATTGAGCCAGGCAGAGAATCTGCCTCGGGTCAGATAACAGTAAGGGAGCTAAGGAAACTCTATGAAATGATAAGGGAAGGAGAAAAAGAGCTAAACTTATGAAATAAGCCTGTGGGATAAAAGCCTCCTTAATTTTTGTGCTCTGTGAGCAATATCGGAGGGAAATGAATGACAACATATAGCAAGAACATGTTCGAATCAGACTTAGTAAAATACTATGATGTAATGCATTCTCACAGGAACTATAGTCAGGAATGCCAATTCGCGAACAACCTCATCCAAAAATATTGTCCGGGGTCGAAACGTGTTTTAGATATAGGCTGTGGAACTGGTGAACATGCAATAAAAATGGCTCAACTTGGATATGAAGTGACAGGAATAGATATGTCACAGGATATGATCAAGTTTGCAAAGGAGAAAGCGAAAAGAGCGGGAGTATCAGTTGACCTAAGATGTACTGATATACATGATCGGGACATCGTTCGTGAATTTCAAGCTGCATATTGTCTTGGCTATACCTTTCTTTATATGACTACATATTCAGAGGCTATGGGCTTTCTTATGGCAGTCAATAAAGCGTTGTTGCCCCAAGGAATATTTCTAGTAGATTTCATAGATGGATGGTCTTTAATCGAAGGTCTTCCTCAAGATAAGTTTGTATACCAACATGAAGGCACGACAATATTTCATTTTGAACAGGCATCTCTAGATAAGAAAAGAAGAGTGAAACATATAGACTTCTATTATCTTATCGATCAGCATGATGGTAACGTGAAAACGATATTTGCAGAAGAAGATCTGAGGATATTCTTTGATGATGAAATACACATGTTATTATCCGACTGTAGTTTTGAGAACATTAAGTCATTCGGCAATTATAGTTTAGACACAGACGCATTAGATACCTCAAACATCATTGTTGTTGCAGCTCAAAAAAGAGGACAAAATAAGGGCTGACAACACAAAATTTAGGAGCGCTAATGGGGTAAGGTATGAGAGACAGGGTTATATCAGGCAGAACCAGAATCTGTGGGATAATAGGCGACCCGATAGAGCACTCTATGTCGCCAGTAATGCATAATGCTGCCTTCAAGAATAAGGGGTTGGATTATGTGTATCTTCCCTTCCGGGTGAAGAAGGAAGGACTGGGCAAGGCTATTGAGGGTATGAGAGCCCTGAATATGAGAGGGTTGAATGTTACTATACCACACAAGGTTGCTGTCATCCAATTTCTAGATGAGCTAGACCATCTAGCTGATAAAATAGGTGCAGTTAACACAGTAGTGAATGATAATGGAGTCTTGAAAGGTTACAATACGGATGCTACCGGCTTTCTGCAAGCTCTTCTTGAAAGGGGAATTGAGCCAAAAGGGAAAAGTGTGGTCATCCTGGGAGCTGGCGGTGCCTCGAGGGCAATTTCTTTTATTCTGGCTGATAGGGGTGCCCATCTGGTTGTTCTCAACCGGCTATTGGAACTGGACTGGGCAAAGGAATTGGCTAATAGGATTTCACAGATTTTCACCAGGGAAGTTGAGGCCCTAGAACTAAACAGAAAAAACTTGGCAAAAGCGCTAGAAAAAGCTGACATCTTGGTTAATGCTACCAGTGTGGGTATGAGCCCTAATGTTAATGAAACCCCGGTTATCTCTGACCTGCTCAGACCGAATCTGGTTGTCTATGATATCGTCTATAATCCAATCAAAACGAGGCTTCAGAGGGAGGCTGAGGTGGCTGGAGCAACAACCATAAGCGGGCTTAATATGCTGGTCTGGCAGGGGGCGTTAGCTTTTGAGAAATGGACTGGTCTGAAAGCACCGGTCGAGTTGATGAAGCAAGAAGCAATTAAACTACTCGAAAAGCATGAAAACTAATATCGCTTTAGTAGGTTTTATGGGGACAGGTAAAACTGCGGTTGGGCAGCTCCTGGCTGAAAAGCTAGGGAGGAGTTTTGTTGAGCTGGATTTACTGATTGAGCAGAGGGTGGGGAAATCTATACCTGACATATTCCAACAGGATGGTGAGACTGCTTTTAGGGAGCTTGAGATTAAGGTCACCAAGGAGGTTTCAAGGGATAAAAATTTGGTTATCGCCTGCGGGGGAGGGATAGTTCTCAACAAAATAAACATTGACCGTTTGAGAGAAAATGCCAGAATGGTTTACCTGACCGCATCTCCAAGAGTAATGCTAAGGCGGGTATCGAGTGAGGAAGGGCAAAGACCTCTACTTGAGGTAGATAACCCTACCCTTGCCATCCGTGAGATGTTAAGGTTCAGGAGGCCCTTCTATGAGAGGGCAGCAGATATCAAGATAAATACCTCAAAACTAGATATAGATGCCGTGGCTGAGCAAATAATAGAGAAGCTGAAAGAAAATGAAAGCTTCGATTTATAAAAGTGAGATAGCAGGAAAAGTCATAGCCCCTTCCTCGAAGAGTTATACTATTCGGGGATTGATGTGTGCTGCCCTGGCTAAGGGCGAAAGCGAGATAATGCATCCCTTGAGTTCAGATGATACCGAAGCCGCTATAAACGTGTTGCGCCAAGTTGGGGTTGGTGTTTGTCAGGAGGAGGATTTGTGGCGAATCAGTGGAGGAAATTTCCACCAGCCAGATACAGACCTTTTCTGTGGTGAATCAGCGGCTACCTTAAGATTTATGACTGCCATCTGCTCACTAATTCCTGGGAAATGCAAACTTTGCCCAGGCTCCTCTCTTGCCAAGAGACCAGTCGAACCATTAGTCCAAGCGCTAAGACAATTGGGTGTAGATTGTCTTTACCGGGATGAGGAAGCATCCATAGTTGTTGAGGGAGGTGGGCTGAGAGGCGGAGTCGCCGAATTGCCGGGTAATGTAAGCTCTCAGTTTGTATCGGCTTTACTATTAATAGCCCCCTTGGCTGAGGAGGGTGTCAGAATCAGGCTAACTACACTCTTAGCGTCAAAACCCTTTGTGCTGATGACCCTAGACTGCCTCCAGAGGTTCGGTATGAAAATAAAAGCCTCCGAAGACTTCAGAGAATTTGAAGTCTTGAAGCAAACATATAAACCAGCTAAATACAGGGTAGAGGGGGATTGGTCTTCGGCTTCATACCTCCTAGCCTTAGGCGCTATTTGTGGAGAAGTAGAAGCTGAAAACCTAAATCCTAAAAGTTTGCAGGGTGATAAGATAATATTAGACTTCTTGAGAGATATGGGCGCTTGGGTCGAGGTGAATAAAAATTCGGTGGTGGTGAGGAAATCGAAATTAAATGCTATACGAGCCGATTTATCCGACTGTATAGACCTTCTGCCCACTATGGCAGTTCTAGCCGCAGTAGCGGATGGAGAAAGCGAGTTCATTACGATAGAACGAGCCAGGATAAAGGAATCAAATAGGGTTTCCGCTTTAAGAGAAGGACTTGAGAGGATGGGCATAAAAGTTAGAGAGGAGGGAAATAAGTTGACTGTCACTGGTTCAGAGCCGAAGGGCTCGGTTATAGATACCAAAAGCGACCACCGCATTGCGATGGCTTTTAGCATACTCGGCTCAGTAGCTGGAGAAACAATAATAGATGGGGCTGAATGTGTGTCAAAGACATTTCCACAATTCTGGAATGTATTAAAGAGTATAGGGGGCAAGGTAGAGATAAATGGAAAATAGTTTAGGCAAGCTTTTCACGATAACCAGCTTCGGTGAAAGCCACGGGAAGTGCGTGGGTATCATCATAGATGGATGCCCCGCCGGTTTACCTGTTACTGAGGAGGATATTCAAAGAGAGGTAGATAAAAGAAAACCAGGGGTATGGGTGGCAGCCACGGCGAGGGTGGAGGAGGATAAGGTCGAGGTTCTTTCCGGTATCTTCAATGGGAGCACTACCGGTGCTCCCATCTGTTTATTGATATGGAATAGGGATGCGGATTCAAGTGAGTATGAAAGGATGAGGTTTCTCCCCAGGCCAGGCCATGCCGATTATACCGCTTTTATAAAGTATGGGGGATTTAACGATTTCAGGGGCGGAGGTAGATTCTCGGGAAGAATTACTGCGAGTTTCGTTATGGCTGGAGCTGTGGCTAAGAAATTACTTAGCCTGATAGGTATTGAGGTTCTGGCTCATACTGTCGCTATAGGTGGCATAAAAGCAAGACTGAAAGCACTTGATGAGATAAAAGAAAATATTAACCAGAATCCGGTTAAATGTGCTGACCCGAGAGCCGCTGAGGAAATGGCTAGAGTAATTGAGCAAGCTAAAGAAAAAGGTGATAGTGTTGGCGGGATAATAGAAGGTATAGCACTCAATGTACCGGTCGGTTTGGGCGAGCCGGTCTTTGACACACTAGAGGGAGACTTGGCCAAGGCTCTTTTTGCCATCCCGGCAGTGAAGGGGGTTGAATTTGGCTCCGGTTTCACGGCAGCGGGGAGGAGAGGGTCAGAGAATAATGACCCGTTCACCATCAAAAATGGTAAGATAGTTACCATGACCAATAACGCCGGCGGGATACTGGGTGGGATAAGTAATGGAATGCCAATAGTGGTCCGGGTGGCGGTTAAGCCAGCACCTTCTATCGCCCAGAATCAAGAGACAGTAGATCTCAAGAAAATGGAAAACGCCCGTCTAGTGGTCAAGGGCCGGCATGATGCCTGTATCGTGCCGAGGGCGGTGCCTGTCGTAGAATCAATGGTGGCAGTAACCCTTTGTGACTTCGCTATGAGGGCTGAACTAATACCGAGGGTAATAAAATGAATATAGAAGAATTAAGAGGGAAAATAGACGAAGCCGATGCCAAGATAGTTAAGCTTTTAGCTGAGAGGATGAGAATCGCCGAGGAAATAGGCAAGGAGAAGGAGGGGCAGAGCAAACAAGTTGAGGACAAAGAACGAGAAGAGATGGTCCTGGGAAAGGTCAGAAGCATTGCTCAGGGAGAGAACATAAGCCCAGAAAGTATAGAGAGCATTTATCGGCAAATAATAACCGTAGCCAGGAGCGTGCAAGGAATAGTGGTTGCTTTTCAAGGGGAGATCGGTGCTTATAGTGAAGAAGCTGCTTTTCATTTCTTCGGACCTTCAGTCAAGGTCAAACCTTGTGAAAGCCTGGACGATGTCTTTAAGGTTGTGGAAGGGGCGGAGGTGCCGTTTGGGATTGTTCCTATTGAGAATTCGCTGGAGGGGAGTATAAGCCGAGTATATGACCTGCTTTTGGATTCAAGTCTTAGAGTGTGTGGTGAAATGGAGCTTCGGGTGGTTCATTGCTTGATAGCCAATCCAGGGGCGCGAGTAGATTTGATAAGAAGGGTCTATTCTCATCCCCAGGCTCTGGGACAATGCCAGGCTTTTCTAAAGCATCTAAATTGTGAGCTAATCCCCATTTATGATACTGCAGGTAGCGTTAAGATGGTAAAAGAAATGGGGATAGTGGATGGGGCAGCAATTGCCAGTGCCAGGGCAGCCGAAATCTATGGCATGGAAATCATTGCCAGTGAAATAGAAGATAACCCAAATAATTTCACTAGATTTTTTATTTTGTCCCAGCAGGATTCTCCACCGTCAGGGAACGACAAGACCTCCATAGTTTTTTCGGTGAAGCATAGGCCAGGGGCACTGTATGAATTCCTTAAAGAACTGGCTACTAGAAATATCAATTTGACGAAGCTTGAGTCTAGACCAACCAGACAAAAACCCTGGGACTATAATTTTTATTTAGACTTTGAGGGTCATCGCGAGGATAAGGCATCCCGGGAGGCTCTGGAGTATCTAGAGGAAACTTCACTCTTTGTAAAGGTCCTGGGTTCATACCCTAAAGCAAAGTAGCCTTTTTGATAGCCTCATTTCAGCTTAAAGGTATGGTCTTTTTAACCCTCACCCCCTGTATCCCCCTCTCCCAGAGGGAGAGGGGGAAGATAGATGAAAGAGGGCTACCGCCCTCTTAAACTCCTATTCCAGTTCGAATTCAACCCGCGCTACCAATTGGTAATCATATTACCATAAATTCTTCATAGCTAATCTCATTCTTATCTTCCATAACACCAGACCTCCCACGTTTCCTATTGACTAACTGGTAGTTATATTACCAAAGTGGTAATATAGGATACACACGTGTGAGTGATAATTGCTACTGTGGAGAAGGAAGTTCCTAATTTATGACAACCGACGATTTAATTCTTAGGGTTCAGCGCCTTTACGCATCAATTGGAGCAACTGAAGAAACCGAAATTAGTAAGTTTGCGCCTAAAATAATTAACAATGGTCACCGAAAAGGCTTTTATCAAGATTGGAGTGGGGGACTTAGTGAAGCAGACCTTTCGAACGTTGCGCATTCTTTGATTCATAATATAGCAAATTTGCGTGACAATCTTAGGAGATGGGCTGCTCGCAACGGTAAAGATAAGACTCAGGTCGATACTACGTTCAATAACTCAAGGGCATTACAGGTTATTATGGATTTATCGAACAACGACAAGCATGGCTATCCTCCACGGAACGGTGGATACTCTGGCAAATCGCCAAAGGTCGGTAAAGTTGAGCGATTTATGCAAATGACTACAAGAGCGGAAAAGGGGTCTTCTGTTCGTTTGATATTTACTTCAGATGGGCTTCCCAAAGTATCGGGAGATGGTACAGCTAAGGTGATTATTTCGGGTGATATTCTGGATAGAGACGACAATAAAATTAGCGACCTCCATGAGATTACGTTGGAAGCGATCAAAACATGGGAAAGTGTATTGAGCGACTTCGGTGTGAATTTGTGACCTATGTTGGTCTCCCAAAAGGCAGGAGCAATTCTTGCAAAGCTGGAATCAGCCCCTCCTTCTCAAACACCAGTTCAGAATGCTTCCAGTGCGGGCTACCAACTATTTAGCCTTACTTTTGTTGTTCGATCCCGCACCTTTCACAAAATTCTCTCAGAATGAGAGATAGTGGCGGTCTCATATCAATTCTCTCTTTGTAGTAGAATTCTCCGACTTCAATATACTTACAACACTGATGGCATTCATGCCGAATTTTAGCTTTTAGCTTTGTAAGATACTTTGCGTTCTCATATTTTGTCATTCAGTGCTTAACTCCTTACACCTTCCGTGAAAGTCCAACCGCGACGAAGTATATTTACCATTTTATTTCTTAAAATGTGCTTTCTACCACCTTATGATGATAAGGGAATCGTTCTATAAGGAGTGCTTTAAATTCATTCATATTTGAAGTCATTAGAAGTTCATCTATCTCGTATGCCTTCTTGCCTAGTTGTCTGGTGTACTTATCAATTACAGCTTGGGGGGTAATCCTTCTAAGTTCAGCTACTGTATGTGTCGCTTCAACCCTGCTTAGCCCTTCCTTTTTCACCAAAATTATCATCTCGAGTATTTCGGCCAATGCATTAGGAACGCTCTCGGGAAATTCAGGGAAGACTTTCTTAACATCACTATCTTTAACTTCAACTTTATCGCTTTTCAACGGTAAGTACCGGCGAAGAACACTATTTGGTGTTGTATCTATGAATGGTTCAGCATGTTGTTTTAAGAAATTGTGCACTTCTTCGTCTACCTCAATTTGATACATTCTTATTGGATTCATTACTACCCTCCATTATTTAGTACTATTAGTAATATTAGCACTAAAAGTACTATTTGTCAAGTTCTTTTGAGACGTTTTTTAGATTTCTTAGTGTGGAACCTCGCGTTGTTGAGCAAAAGCTGAAAGTCAGCCTAAAAGTTCTTCCTATTGTACAACTTGCTCTACCGAGGGAAATTGGGAAAAACTGTTAAAATATCTCAAACTAAATATGGGTGTTAAGAGGGGCGTAAGCCCCTCTTTTTAATTCCTCCCCCTTCCCCTTGTTAAGGGGAAGGGGGATACAGGGGGATGGGGTTCACTGGTAAAAACTGAAGAATGGGGTTAAAATAGTCCCAGACTAATTAGGATAAGCAAATGAGAGTAGCAATAATTGGTGGCTCGGGAAAGATGGGGCGATGGTTTGCCAACTTTCTATTAAAAGAGGGCAAAGAGGTAATAATAACCGGTAGAAACCAAAGGAAGCTGCTAGACGCCAAACGGCAACTGGGTGTCAAGGTCGCCACTAATGTGGAAGCAGTTAAGAGTGCCGATGCGATTTTGATATCAGTGCCAATAGACAATTTTGAGGAGGTCGTAGAACAGGTCTCTCCCTATATGCGTCCTGAGCAGGTCATCATAGACATTACATCTATCAAGGTGTTTCCGGTAGAAACAATGCATAAGCATATAAAAACAGGATTGACCCTAGGTATCCACCCGATATTCGGTCCCGGTGCCAGGAGTATCGCCAGTCAGAACTTTGTTCTGACACCTACTAACGAAAGGGAGAGGACTCTGGCTCAAAAAATCAGGGAGTATCTAGAAATTAGAGGCGCTAAAGTCGCTCTGATGACTCCTCAGGAACATGATGAAGTGATGGCGGTCGTGCTTGGGCTGTCTCATTTCATTGCTCTAGTTTCAGCTGATACCTTATTAAGCTTTGATAAGTTAAAGCAGATGGAAGCAATTGGTGGGATTACCTACAAAGTGTTGCTAACCCTGGTAGAAAGTGTTATTTCAGAAGACCCAGAGCTTTATGCCTCCTTACAGATGAGTTTACCCAATATGACGGAGGTTGAAAAACTATTCCAAAGAAGAGGGAAAGTGTGGGTCGATTTAGTAAAAAATAGAGACAAACAGGAATTTGTAGACAGAATGAATGCCTTGAGGAGTAGGCTTGAGGAAGGTAACCCCGATTTTGGGAAGGCTTATGAAAATATGTATAAGATTGTGGAGGGGCTATAAAAGCTAATGCTCAGTATAGCCATATCCTTTAATTGAGGTGGGGCATGTCAGCCACCACTATTCCCAAAGCTCTTACAATTCTAACCGGGTATATGTAGAGGGTTGCAAGTAATGGAAAAGACTCTAGCCGAAAAGATTCTTAGTGACAAGTCTGATACAGAGGTCTATGCTGGCGATATAATTATTGTGCCGCTCGACCTGGTCTTTGTGCAGGATAGCACCGGTCCCTTGACGCTGAGGCAGTTTAATGAGAGCAATCTGAACACAATTCATAACCCGGAACGAAGCATTTTGTTCATCGACCATTCCGTGCCCAGCCCGGCCAGGGAGCTTTCCAACGACCATATGTTTCTCAGAGGTTTTGCGAAGGAAAAAGGCGTTGTCTTGAGTGACATCGGGGAAGGCATTTGCCACCAAATAGTGGCGGAGTCCTTTGCCTCTCCGGGGAATGTAATCGTCGGCGCCGATTCTCATACGGTTACCGGCGGAGCCTTAGGGGCATTTGCTACGGGAATGGGCTCTACAGATGTGGCTATTGCCCTCGCTCTGGGTAAGACCTGGCTTCGGGTGCCAGAGACAATTAAGGTGGTGGTGAATGGTCGTTTGGCTAAAGGCGTCTATGCGAAGGACCTTATTCTTCATCTCATCGGACAGATTGGAGCTGATGGTGCGACCTACAAAGCACTGGAGTTTAGTGGCGAGACCGTAGGTATGATGGCAATGTCAGAGCGCCTCACGATTGCCAATATGGTAGTAGAGGCCGGAGCCAAGGTTGGTCTTTTCCCTGCTGACAGCGTTACACAGAGCTATTTGGAAAGCCAGGGAAGGGGGAAGCAATATATCGCTCTCCAGCCTGATGCCGACGCAACCTACGAGAGCACGATTGAGATAAATGCTGCTCAGCTTGAGCCTACCGTATCTAAACCCCATACAGTTGACAACATTGCTCTAGTGAAGGAACTTAAAGGGACTCACGTTGCTCAGGTTTTTATTGGCACCTGTACCAATGGGCGTCTGGATGACCTTCGTATTGCTGCTGACATTTTAAAAGGCAGAAGACGACACCCACGTACCCGGCTTATTGTTGCTCCAGCTTCCAAGAAAGTTCTTTTGGCAGCCTTGGCTGAAGGCTATATTAAAACATTGGTTGAATCGGGGGCATCTATCGTTCCACCTGGCTGTGCTGCGTGTCTAGGGGTACACCAGGGTGTATTGGGGGATGGTGAGGCGTGTGTATCCACAGCCAATCGCAATTTCAAAGGTCGTATGGGGAATCCGGCTGCCTTCATCTATTTAGCCAGCCCGGCAACAGCCGCGGCCACGGCTATATGTGGTGAAATCAGTGCCCCCCGAGAGTTTTTATAAATGATGGGGAAGTCTGAAGGGGTATTAGCCCCTTCAGAAATCATAATTCCCCTTCCCTTTGTCAAGGGGAAGGGGATAAAGGGGATAGGGTTTAAAAAGAGTTAAATTATGTGAGAGGGTTTGTAGATGCTAAAAGGCAAAGCGTTCAAATTCGGAGACAATATCTCCACTGACCATATCGTGCCGGGGAGACTGCTACATTTACGGAGCAATTTGGCTGAGCTGGCAAAGCATGTGTTTGAGGATATTGACCCCAAGTTTACCGAGCGAGTGGCAAGCGGTGACTTTGTAGTCGCCGGGAAGAACTTTGGGCTTGGTTCCAGTCGAGAACACGCCCCGCTTGTCATCAAGATGTCAGGGGTAAGCGCTGTCCTGGTTAAGTCGGTAGCTCGCATCTTCTTCCGAAACGCCATTAATGTTGGGCTTCCAGTGCTCATCTGTGATACTGACATGATTGATAACGGAGACAAGCTGGAAGTGAACCTGGAGGCAGGGAAGATTAGCGACCTGACAAACAAGGCTCAACTTAGTTTCAGCAAGATGCCTGAAATTATGCTCCGTATTCTGGATGAAGGTGGGCTTATTCCTTATATTAAGAAATACAAGGACTTCACTGTTAACCCAGGCTCTGATTAAAAGATACAGGCCTATTGTACCGCCCAGTCCTTCAGAGTGACATGTGGTATCGCCCAGTTAGCAGCTTCGTCCTTGTTTCGTGACTAGTGGTGTCATCTGGTATCGTTTCGTGCTATACAGTTCGTTAGCAAGAATATCAGCAACTCAAGATTAGACTTGAGAGTTCAGATATTTCCGCATAAATGATACTCTAGCCGCTAAGTGCAAAAGGTGGATAACGGTCAGTAGTCAATAAGAAAGCATATGCAGATACTCTCAAACACCATCGGTACACGCCAACCACAAAATCAAATAAGCCTCTTGGGTAACGACCGGTAAACAATATGGCAAACCAGGCAATCACGACACACACTATTGCGGCAATCGAGAGGAAAACCAGAATAATGTAGTGTGGTATAGCCAATAGCCATTTCACTAATGGTAGCCCAGCAGATAGCTCATTTTTAGCATCAGGATATGGAATCTCAATGTGCACTGACTGTTCTTCGTCAGTCGATGGATATTCATCAGTAAGCAGACAGAGATATGCTGAGACGCGAGCGCTGAACTTGGTCAGCGCCACATTCCAATCAAACCACCACTTTGGGTATTTATGCCTAAATAGGATCATTAAGACTACCGGTAGAAATACCATTCCAGCCGCGGCATATTGGTAGGACTCACTACCTTCTGCAGTCCCTCCATAGTTAGCACTCGTTAGTAAACTTATGATGATGAAGATTGGAATAGCTAGGAAAATCCTGAAAAATGTCGTTAATCTGTTGAGATTTCTATCTGGGTAGTCGATTGACACGCTGACCGGATACGTTGTTGAAGTTTCTGGCACAATAGTACCTCCTTATTTTCATTACTACTTATTATATAACGATAGCACTGGATGTCAAGAGTTAGAATGTAATTCAGTTTAAAAGATACAGGCCTATTGTACCGCCCAGTCCTTCAGAGTGACATCTGGTATCGCCCAGTTAGCAGCTTCGTCCTTGTTTCGTGACTAGTGGTGTCATCTGGTATCGTTTCGTGCTGTACAGTTCGTTAGCAAAAATGTTAGCAAAACACATCATTAGATGATAAAATGAGCAAATCAAAGTAAATTAGGGGGAATTCTTATGAAAGCGATTGTATATGAGAAATACGGACCACCGGATGTTCTTCAACTCAAAGAGGTAGCCAAACCTACTCCCAAGAACAATGAAATACTGATAAGAATATATGCGACAATAGTATCAGCAGAGGACCCGAGAGCTCGAAGTGGTACATTCCCTCCCTTGCTCTGGCTCCTCGGGCGAATAATTACTGGTCTCATAAGACCCAAAAATCCTATACTAGGGATGTATTTAGCCGGGGAAATTGAATCAGTAGGCAAAGATGTAAAACTATTTAAAGAAGGTGACCAGGTTTTTGCATTAACTGGTACCGGTTTAGGTGCTCATGCCGAGTACAGATGTCTGCCTGAAGAAGGGACAGGGGCGGTGGCAATAAAACCGGCCAATACGACCTATGAGGAAGCTGCCGCCGTCTGTGATGACCCAATAACCGCATTGCCTTTCCTTAGAGATAAGGGAAATATTCAGAGCGGACAAAAAGTCCTTATCTATGGTGCTTCTGGAAGTGTAGGTACTAATGCGGTACAGGTTGCCAGGTACTATGGGGCGGAAGTTACCGGGGTATGCAGTACCACGAATTTAGAATTAGTCAAATCTCTGGGAGCCGATAAGGTAATTGATTACACTAAAGAGGATTTTACTAAAAGCGGTCAGACCTATGACATTATTTTCGGCACGGTAGGCAAGACTTCATTTTCACGTTGTAAGAGCTCGTTAAAGCAAAGAGGAATCTATCTTACAACTGTCCCTACGCTGGCAATTGTTCTTCAAATGTTATGGACGTCAATGGTAGGCAGCAAAAAGGTAAGGATTGCGTTCGCAGGTTTGAGGCCATCAAGCGAAATAACTAAAGATCTAATCTTCACCAAAGAGCTTATTGAGGCGGGAAAGATAAAACCGGTCATTGATAGACGCTATCCGTTGGAACAAATGGCCGAGGCTCACAGGTATGTCGAAAAAGGGCACAAAAAGGGAAATGTAGTCATAACTGTGGTAGGGTAATACCTATCTTGGAGTTGAATCAAGGTAATAAAATTACCCAATCAGTGAATGAGAATAACCGTTTCTGGAAAATTAGAGTAAATAACTGCTAGCTGAGTTGCCGAAATACAGCTACTAGACTAGAGTGGGCAACAAAAGCTCGTTTTGTTACCACGACCGCATTTTAGTCTTAAAAATATTAGTTTTGTGATATACTTCTAATACGAATTCAAGGAGCTGCTTGATGCTTACAGTTGAACTTCAAACGGAAATTGAAGCACCTCCGGAGACAGTATTTGATTTATTAGCAGATCATACGAAAATTCCCCTTTGGGATCCGCACATGATTGAAAGTAGACTTTTTACTGAAGGTCCTATTGTGAAAGGATCTAAGGGAATAACTATTGCTGAATATAGAGGCAGAAGAATAGAAACTGAAATATATTATGATGCTTACGACCGACCGAAATATGTTTCAGGGGGAACAACATCTGGACCAGTGAAAGCTAGACAAACTTCTGAGTTTATCCCAATTGAAAAGGGAACTAAGATCAATTGGAGAATGGAAGTAGAGTTCAAGGGATTTATGCGTCTTCTTGAGCCATTCATGAAGTCAACATTAATTAAACAAAGAAAAGAAACTTTGGATGCATTAAAGGAATATATTACCAAGAATAAATAACTTATTTATTATTATCAACCCATAAATTAATGAGGCAACCGTAGTGAAGCATACTGTCACGCTAATACTTGGCGATGGCATAGGGCCGGAGGTTGTGGAAGCCACCAGACGGGTTCTTGAGGCCACCGGCGTAGGATTTCAGTGGGATGTGGTTAATGCCGGTGCCAGCGCATTAGAGAAAGAGGGCAGTCTCCTGCCAGAGCGCCTCTTTGAGTCGATAAGGAAAAACAAGGTCGCGCTCAAGGGACCGACCACTACTCCGGTGGGTGGAGGTTTTCGGAGTGTGAATGTAGCTCTTAGAAAGGCGCTGGATCTCTATGCCTGCCTTCGTCCCTGCCGAAGTTACCCCGGTGTCCTTTCGCGATATGAAAATGTGGATATAGTAGTGGTGAGGGAAAACACTGAGGACCTATATGCTGGAATTGAATTTGAAAAGGGCACGCCGGAGGCAGAGAAACTGCTTTCCTTCATTTCGCAAAGCCAAGGAATAGAAGTGCGAAAGGACTCTGGCATTAGCCTCAAGTTAATCTCCGAGACAGGAACCAGGAGAATTGCCAGATTTGCCTTTGAGTATGCCCGCGCTAATGGAAGGAGGAAGGTAAGTGCCATTCATAAGGCGAACATCATGAAGTTCTCAGATGGTCTGTTTCTCGATGTGGCTCGGGATGTTGCCAGTGCTTATCCCGACATCGAGTTCGAGGACAGACTTGTGGATAATCTGTGTGCTCAACTCGTTCAGCAGTCGCATCAGTTCGACATACTTCTGCTTCCCAACCTTTATGGAGATATTGTCTCCGACCTGTGTGCTGGACTCGTCGGCGGCCTGGGAGTAGCTCCGGGAGCGAATATCGGAGATGAGATAGCCGTTTTCGAGCCTACTCATGGCAGCGCCCCGAAATATACCGGCTTGAACAAGGTGAACCCGATGGCCACGATTCTATCCGGTGTAATGATGCTTCGGTATATTAACGAGAGGGCAGCTGCCGACAGGCTAGAGGCAGCTGTAGCTGAGATTGTAGCTGAAGGCAAATCAGTTACCTATGACCTGAAACCGGGACGGAGTTCGGCCACAGCCGTGGGAACCTCCGAAATGGCAGATGCCATAATTACAAAGTTGAGTGAAGGAGCATCTCGCCAGAATTAGGATTTACAGAGTTCCGGTAATAAGTGTCAGGGTTTGCCCTGTTTTAGCCTTTCGCCCAAAAGCGGGTAAATTAGGTCAGGGGCGTTATCGCCAGTAACTCTTTGGCAATATCTGGATATTTGGCGATAAATTGCAGTTCATCAGCCACCAGGGGCTTCTGGGCGAGCACATTTGCGTATCTTACCAATTCCAGGACCCTCTCAGCATCATCTCTGCTTTCGAAGCTTATTTCCATTTTCCCCATGATATGCCGAAAGCCGGATATCCCGCTATATTCGCCGGAGCATATCTCTCTACCAGTCTCAACCATCTCTGGTTCCCCTCGACCCAGCTCTTTGAAATCATATAGTTCGTAGTTTCGCGGGTCCTTCAAAACTCCATCGGCATGGATACCAGAAGCATGAGCGAAAGCATTAGCTCCAACCCCAGGCTGATTTATAGGGATGGGAACATTAAAAGCATAGCTGGCATATTTACAAATCTTCCACAACTTTGATAGACGAATCGGCATACCAAACTTATATTTTCCAGCGAGACCCTTGGACTTTTTGAGTGCCAAGACTACGGCGGCGAGGTCAGCATTGCCTGCCCTTTCTCCTATCCCATTGATGGTTGTGTTTATATAGGCATCCTGCCCCCCATCAATGATACCCATTGCCCCTGAGACGGAGTTGGCAACAGCCATTCCTAAGTCCCCGTGACAATGGACTTCGATAGGTATTCCTACTTCCTTTGCCAGCATCTTACCAATTTCGTATATGGTAAAAGGGTTATCATAGCCGAGCGTATCACAATACCTTAACCTATCGGCTCCATGTTTCTTAGCTACAGAAGCAAATCGGAGTAGGAAATCTGTATCTGTTCTTGAAGCATCCTCAGCATTAACACCGATAGTTTCAGTACCATGTGACTTGGCCGCGTCTATAGCCTCTACGGTCATCGTCAATATATCTTCCTCACTCTTTTTACCTTGGAACTTACCCTTAATCATTTGGTTGGAGGTAGAGATGGAAAGATTGAGGGCCTTAATACTCGGTACTAGACTATAAGTCCTTTCCACATCCTCAGCAGTGGCTCGTATCCACC
>JAUVZA010000003.1 GCA_030602805.1 Dehalococcoidia bacterium
AAACATACTCAGGGCATCGCCGATTAGACCAGCGACTAAAGGCACCTTATAACCTACCCTATCAATTAACCGACCAAACAGGATATTGGCCGGGGTATTGGTTATGGAATATAGACCGATAATAAGCCCGATAATGCCAACACTGGCACCAAGCCCAGAGGCATAAAGAGCCATAACCGGTATAAGCAAGGTAGTATCAAGAAAGCCAAGGAAGGTTACAACAGAGGTAATGGGTAAGACCCTTTTAGTTTGCAGTTGCTTTAATTCGTTCATTCTGTGTTGCTGGTATAATAACATATATAAGAGACTCATTGTGAAGTTGTTTATTAAGGGATTAAAAGGGGCGAAGCCCCTTTAAGAAATTCCAGTCCCTCTCCCCTTATGAAGGGGAGAGGGACTAAGGGTGAGGGGTTGGTAAATAATCCTCTCCTTGTTCAACCTGCTCCGGCTTGATATAATGGAGCCAATCCATTTAGGTTTACTATAAGTGAGAAAATCTAATCTAAACACCTCACCCTATCACCGGATAGTGGTTAAGCTTGGCACCAGCCTGCTCACTGGCGGTAGTGACCATCTGAATGAGAATATAATGTCAAGCCTAGTAGCTCAGGTGGCGCAGCTTCATCGGCAGGGTCTGGAACTGCTCGTAGTCTCTTCCGGAGCTATAACCGCCGGCAGGTATAAACTGGGACTGACCAAGAAGCTCAGAGGTATTCCTTTCAGGCAGGTATTCTCTTCAGTGGGGCAAGGTCGCCTGATGCTGACTTATGAGCAACTGTTCAGCCGGCATAATATTACTGTAGCTCAGGCTTTGCTGACCAAGGCTGACCTTTCCGACCGGGCTGGCTATCTGAATGCCCGCAATACCCTTTTGGCTTTGCTGGAGCTTCGGGTATTGTGTATTGTCAATGAGAATGATGTGGTGGCGGTGGATGAGATTCAGGAGGCTAAATTTGGCGATAACGATAACCTGTCAGCTATGGTAGCTAATCTGGTTGATGCTGACCTGTTGTTACTTCTTACTGATATTGCCGGACTATATACTGCTGACCCCCGCCGTGACCATGATGCCCGTCTTATTCCACATGTGGAGAGGATAGATTCAAAGATTGAGCAGTTGGCGGCCGATACGGCTGGCAGCCTTGGTATCGGTGGTATGATGACCAAAATAGAGGCAGCCAAGCTGGCTACTGCCTCCGGGATAACCGTAGTTATTGCCGATGGTGGAGAGCCGGATGTTATTGTAAAGCTAGCCGCTGGTGAGGCTATAGGCACCTGTTTTTGGCCACTTACCGATAAGCTTGAGAGCCGCAAGCGCTGGATGGTTAGTGGTCTTTCTACCCGAGGTGGGCTGGTGGTAGATTCCGGGGCAGCCCGGGCGTTGAGAAAGCAGAACCGAAGCCTGCTGGCAACTGGGATTAAGAAAGTTGAGGGCGATTTTCAGCGGGGTGATGTGGTAACTGTCTATGACCACAAGGGGGCTATACTTGGCTGTGGCATAACCAACTATAGCTCATCTGATATTGGCATTATTAAAGGCGCTCATTCCAAGAAAATTGCCACCCTCCTTGGCTATGACTACGGCTCCGAAGTAGTGCACCGCAATAACCTGGTGGTATTATAGATTTAAAGAAAATGAATGACATTATCACAAATATGCGAACTAATTTGGAAAAAGCACATGTGCTAGGTATTCCAGAGTATATAAAGAATCTACAGGCTATTTCCGATAGTTTGGAAGGCTTTCGCCTTGAGGATAAAGCAGCACTCATGTTTGCCAGAGCGGGTTGTAGTGTGACTATTAGAAAGCGAGCAGAACCTCCTGACTTAACTCTCAGATTCAACAGTGAACAATCCTATGCAGAAGTGAAGCACTTTAGAATGAAGGGTCAAGATAGAATTGACGCTGCTAAAATGAGTGAGCCAGGTGATGAACTAGAACTCTATGGCGATACAGTTCCACTAGAAGGTAAGCCTGCTTGGGAGCAGGTTTATAATGTGGCTAAAAAGAAGATAACGCAATATACGGAACACGCCCCTAATATCTTGGTCATTGAGAGTAGCAGCACTAGTATTGAATATACAGAGATAGATACGGCAATAGGTAAGATTAACGAAGACGTTCGTTCCGGCAAATGTCAGGGATTCGCCAAACTAAATGGCATTTTATTGACGTCGGATTGGAATAATATCTCTCAACAATGGCGAAATGTATTCTTTTACTGCACAAGCAATCCTGCTGTTTCGCTTAGTCGGGAAGTTTCCAGTTTGCTTGATAAGATTTGTTTTGGCTAACTGATGTCGGCCAGCTAATAAAATCAGGGTGTTAGAGGGGCGAAGCCCCTCTCAAAAAATACTTCCCCTTCCCCTGGGGAAGGGGATAAAGGGGATGGGGTTACCATATAAAATGCTAATAGGAGTTTGAGATATGGAATCAGCAGTTGAAGAACTCAAAGAAAAGGGTAGGGCAGCTAAGGCAGCGTCTCGGCGGATGGCTTACCTGCCAACTGAAGTCAAGAATCAAGCTTTACATAATGTTGCCGATGACCTGCTAGCTAAAAAGGATGAAGTCCTGGCAGCCAATCAAATTGACTATAAGGAAGCTGAGGCATCAGGGATGAATGCGGCTATGCTTGACCGCTTGTTCCTATCATCCAGCCGCCTTGAGTCTATAGCTCAGGATGTGCTGGCGGTGGCAGCTCTTCCTGACCCGGTGGGAGAGGTATTTGATATGCGAACCCTGCCTAATGGCTTGCTGATAGGTAGGAAGCGGGTTCCATTGGGTGTAATCGGGGCTATCTATGAGAGCCGACCCAACGTTACTATAGATATCTCTGTCCTTTGCCTGAAGTCAGGTAATGCCATTATCCTCAGGGGTGGCAGGGAGGCAATTCGCTCCAATAGCGCCTTAGCTGAGGTGGTTCAGGAAGCCTGTAAACGGGCTGGAGTGCCTGATGGGGCAGTAAACTTTATTGAGAATACTGACCGAGCCCTGGTTAATCACCTGCTTAAGATGGGGGACATTATTGACCTGCTTATTCCTCGAGGTGGAGCCGGGCTGATAAAATTTGTCACCGAGAATGCGGCTATGCCCGTGGTTAGCGGCGGGGTGGGTGTTTGTCATACCTATGTTGATAAGAGTGCTGATGTGGCTAAGGCGGTGGCTATCGCTTTTAATGCCAAGGTGCAGCGACCCACAGTATGCAATGCTTTGGATACTTTGCTGGTTCATGCTGCTCTTGCTCAGCGCTACCTACCCATAATAGCTGCTGAGTGGGCAGAGGCTGGGGTAGAGATGCACTGTGATGAGCGGGCTTTGTCCATCCTTAAATCAAGTCCTTCATTGAAGCTGGTGCCAGCTACGGACGAGGATTGGGGCAAAGAGTTTCTGTCACTGGTGGCAGCGGTCAAGGTGGTGGATTCTCTGGATGAGGCGCTGGAGCATATTGAGCGCTATGGCTCAGGGCATTCTGAGGCTATTGTCACTGAAGGGTATCAGCCAGCAATGCGCTTTCTTAATGAGGTGGATGCTGCCTGTGTCTATGTTAATGCCAGCACCCGGTTTACTGATGGCGGTCAGTTCGGACTGGGGGCTGAGGTAGGCATTAGCACTCAGAAAATGCATGCTCGCGGTCCGTTAGGGGTAAAGGAATTGACTACCTATAAGTGGATTATTTTCGGTAGTGGGCAGGTAAGACCTTGAGTGTCTAGGCTGAAGTCAATAGCTATCTATTTGTAGAGAAAGTAAATTGCAGGAAAGTTGGCCAGGATTCCCACAATAGCTCCAATTTGAAACACTGAGCCAATACCAAAGTGGTCCATAGTGTAGCCAAACACCAGAGGACCGATTACCATTCCCAGACTCATAACACTCCTGGAAATGCCCATTACTGAGCCCATCCCGCTATACTTATTGCCCAATTCTACATTGAGAGCCATCACCGCTGCTCTAGCAACGGCACCTAATATTGCCGTTGGCAGCAACATGGCAAGCAACATTCCACCAGCAGGCATATGGGGGATAAAAAAGACAAAGATAGGAGCAGTAATACTGCCAATTACTATTAGTCTCTTCTTGTTAAGCCGGTCAGCCAGAGGCCCAAGTAGCCCCTGGGCGAACGCACCGCTCAACATAAAAATAGAAAGCACTGCCCCTATGCCTGTCACACTCATCCCCATAGTAGAAACCGCCAGTAGGGGTAGAAAAGCAGAGATGCCCTGCCTGTAGAAAGCTCGGCTAGCTAGGGAAAGGCTTATTGCTTTGACCTTATTATCTCGTATTATTGTCTTTAATGGGGCGCTAGGAGCTTTTTTACTCCGTTCAGAAGACGATTCAACGGTAGGAACGAGGAGAATAAGCAGGATGAGAGCCAAGGCGGTGAACCCAGCCATAGCGTAGAAGCCGGCATTCATGTAAAAGGTATCGGCTAGAAACCCGCCCAGAAATGGTCCGGACCCCATCCCGAGGAACATTGACATAGAGAAAAGGTTCATGTAGGTACCCTCTCGCCCCTTGGGGATGAGGTCGCCGATGTAGGCGTGAGCTATAGGTATAACCATAGCTGAGGCTACTCCGTGGAGAAGTCGGACGGAGGTCAGCATATACATATTAGAGGCCCAGGCGTAAGAGAGGGATATGATGGTGTAAGCAAGCAGACCCAGGCCGATAAATATCTTCCGACCCCTGCGGTCGGAAAGCCTGCCCATGATAGGCATGAATATCGTCCGCGATAGAGCAAATCCTGAATACATGAGACCTAGCCACAGGCCAGAGGCACCCATGCTCTCTGCATAGAGGGGCATAAGGGGAGATATGATGCCCATGCCCAGCACGGCGGTAAAGACAACGGCAAATAAAGTTATAAATGCCTTTTTATTCATAAAAGCCTTATAAGTTGATTATCTTCAGTAGCGGGCAGGCGCATCCCGAGATACTTATCTTGCCCTTGGCGCCTCCAGGGCAGCTTGTTGGATTTGAAACAGTTGCTTGATGCCCTTTTCGGCTAGAGAGAGTAGGGAATCAATAGTCTCCTTAGTGAAGGGTTTGGCCTCAGCCGTGCCCTGAACCTCAACAAATTCCCCTTTGCTGGTCATCACCACATTGAAGTCAACCTCAGCTTTGCAGTCTTCATCGTAGCATAGGTCTAATAGCCGATAGCTATGCACGATGCCGACGCTGGTGGCAGCTACCGCACTCTTTAGGGGTATAGATGATATTACACCCATATTGGCTAGGGTTTGCATTGCTTGATGTAGGGCTAGATAAGAGCCAGTAATGGCGGCAGTTCTGGTGCCACCATCTGCCTGTAATACATCACAATCTACAATTAGAGTTCTCTCCCCTAGTGCATTAAGGTCGGTTACTGCCCGCAGCGAGCGCCCGATGAGGCGCTGGATTTCCTGGCTTCTACCAGCAACCCTGCCCAGCGACGAATCACGAGGAGTGCGGGTAACCGTGGAGCGGGGCAGCATGGCATATTCAGCGGTAATCCAGCCACTGCCTTCTCCTCTGAGGAAGCCTGGTACCCTCTCCTCCACACTAACCGAGCACAGCACCCGGGTTTTTCCTAGTTCTATTAGGGCTGAGCCTTCAGCGAAACTCTGGACCCCAGGAGTTATTTGTATCGGTCGCAGCTCATCCCAGGCACGACCGTCGGCTCGTTTCACTAGGTCTCCTCCTAGAGATGTGTCTTTGAGTATAGCATTGATAGGTGGTAATGGCAATTAAGCTTTTATTTGGTAACCCTCCCCTTTATCCCCTTCCCCTTGATAAGGGGAAGGGGAAGATTTTATAAAGAGGGGCTTCGCCCCTCTTAAACACCCTTTCTTAGTTAGCGACTAGGTTGCATACTCTTAGTAAGGCACTACAGTGGAGGTTAAAGATGGACAGTGTATGGAATACCATTGGCGTGATACTAGCTACCGGCGTGGTAATGGTCTTAGGTTATTGGGCACAGCATTATTGGACGGGTAAACGTGAAATAAGTAGTGCTAGAAGAAAGTACAGAGAGCGTGTTATCATCCCAATAAAAGAAACTTTAACAAAACTTGGGACTAATTTAGAGTGGAGCAAGTTTATGGATACTGTGCACAAGGCTAAGGAGGAAGACAGTTCGATAGACACGGAAGAAGTGCGAGAGTTAGAAGAGTCTATAAAGTCCACGAGACGAAGTAGCATGATTGAAACACTTACAGAAACAATACCTTTAATCGCTACCATTACTAATGAGGATACAAGGGGATTTTTACGAGGGGTATTTCTTGAATCTGCTGTCATTTCTCCAGTTCTTTCTGAAGAACTTAAAAGGAAACTTCATGTTACTGATGAAGATATCAGGGCGAAATTGAATTTGACTTATAAGAAACTGGAAGACTATGTTGCTCTAGCTGACTAGGGGTAAAATAGCTATTATGAGCGGAAGCCCCTCTTAAACGCCCCCTCTTGCGGTTATTTAGTAAAGGGGTTAAAAGGGACGAAAGTCATCATAAGAAGATGTTCATATTATAATTCTCTTCCCCCTCCCTTCATAAGGGAGGGGGATAAAGGGGGTGGGTTACTTAATAGAAACCTAAAGGGTGAGGGGTTGATAAAACTACCTCTTTCTTAGTAGATAACATCTAAGTCGTGAGCTTTGACCCTCTGTGGTGGGGGCTGGTAGAATGGGGGCTGTGAATATCAGCCCGGAAATCATTAGCCTGATAGAAGAACTCAGGAATGACAGAACTCACGGTGCCAGCCAGTTGGCAAGGCGGGCAGCGAAGGTATTAAAGATTGCGGCTGAGCATAGCCAGGTAGATAGCGCTGAGCAGTTTTTGCTGGAGCAGAGAGAAATAGGAGAGAGGTTAATGTCGGCTCATCCAGCTATGGCACCGGTATTTAATATCGTCAACGGTTTGCTTAACACTATAGCTGGTAAAGCTACGGAGATGGAATTAGATTCAATTAGGCGCTTTACCATGTCTAGGGCTGATGAAGTAACCAGAGGTTCATTAGAGGCTATAGCTCAGATTGCGAAATATGGCTCTGAGCTGATTGCTGGCGGCGACAGAATAATGACTCATAGCTATAGTTCAACAGTGGTGGCAGTGCTAAAGGCAGCCTTTACTAAACATAGGGATATTGAGGTGATTATTACCAGGTCGGGTCCAGGCGGCACTGGTGAGAGGATTGCCCGAGAGCTTGAGCTTTATGGAATACCAAGTACCTTTATTGATGATGCGGCTATGGGGTTTTATGTGTCAACGGTAAATAAGGTTATGGTCGGTGCCGACAGAGTATGCGCTGATGGCAAAATTGTTAATGGAATAGGCACTTATCAACTAGCCCTAGTTGCTGAGAGAGCCAGCATTCCTTTTTATGTATTATGTGAGACGCTTAAATTTGACCCTAGGCTAAGGAGTGATGCGGTTGATTTGGAGGAGAAAGAGCCATCGGAGGTTGTTGGAGCGGGGAGGTTGCCGCCGGGGGTTAAGGTTAAAAACCCTTACTTTGACATTACCCCGCTGGAGCTGATTACCGGAATAGTTACCGAGAATGGTTTGCTTATGTCAGAAGAAGTTACCGGTTATATGCAAAAGTATCTAATTAAAGATAACTAGCTACTTATATACCCTGGCTAGGGTCTCCTTGAGCATAGGCACGGTCTGATAGTTATCTATATCTTTGGGTGCTATCCACTTCATCTCTTTGTGTTCCCAGTCGATTTTGATTTTACCTCGGTCTTTTATGTGAAAAAGATAAGGGTGAACCATCCATTTAACGCCGAGCTTTTCATCTTCAATCAGTAAAGGTTTCCCCCTTTTTACTAATTTAAGGTCTTCCCCACACAGGCTGGTTTCCTCTTCCATTTCTACTAGAGCTTGCTCGTCGGCAGTCGTCTCTACATAGCCACTAACCCCTGCCCATCTTCCTTGATAGCTACCAACCTGCTGGCTGCGGCGCAAAATAAGTATCTCCCCATCAGATTCAAGGAAGCAGGTAACAACCCGTTTTTCCTGTAGCATGATTTATCATTCAGCCTATTTTAAACTTATCAGGTATTCTTTTAACCAGCTTAGGGCTGCCTCGGCAGCGTCTAGCTTGTTTTGCTCTCGGTTTCCCTGGAAGTTGTGTTTCCGGCTGTAGGTTATAGCCTGATGTGATAATCCAATATAGAATAGCCCCACTGGTTTCCCCGGGGTAGCCCCGCTAGGTCCAGCAATACCAGTATCAGCTAGACATATATCTGCGGCTAGTATTTTTCTGCCGCCCTGTGCCATCTCCTCAGCCACTTGGTAGCTAACGGCACCATATTTGTTGATGCTATCCTCTTTCACCCCGACTACTTTAATCTTGACTTCATTGGTATAAGCAGTAACCGACCCTTTATAGTAGTCAGAGCTACCAGGGACATTGGTTATCAGGTGGGATATTAGCCCTCCAGTGGCTGATTCAACTATCCCCAGGGTTAGCCCTTTTTGACGAAGTAGGTTACCTACCTCTTGCTCTAGGTTTGCCATGGCTTATATAAACCTTCCCATTAGCCGGTATATCGTTTTTTCATCTATCTCGTTACTACCTTGACTAAGTCTGTGCATTATCTGCTCAACTGCCTGATGCTTGCGTAAATTATAGAGGTCATCCAGTTGTGTGTCATTTTCCAGGGTAAAATTATAGGATTATTTGCCAGCTTGTTGAATTATATAGGAACTATGGGATAAAATGAAACGAGGAAGTGTCCAACACGGCTCGGATGATAAATAAGAAGGGGGTTATATTATGGGAATGTCAGCTTTGATTCTTGGTATTCTCGGTGGGCTGTGCGCTGTGATGGGTATTATTACTGCGACAGCGGTAATCCCAGAATTTGCTGAACTCTCCTGGGTGTTCTGGATGGTGCTAAGCGGAATTTTACTTTTAGCATCTATCGCTTTTACCGTTGGTCGCGGCGGTGGCGGCTATGAATAGCTAAGCTTTTCTCCTTCTACGGCGACGCCAGTAGATAATCCCAAGTATAGTTCCCCAGATGGGTATGAAAATTAAAACCCAGAGGGCTATAGTGCCTAGCCATTGCCCGAAGATAACAATGCCTCGGACAGCGGATTTGAGTGCTTCAAGAGCGCTCCAACCGGCACGAACTAATGGCTTGGCAGTAACTTCAGGCTCGAGACGCACTGAAATTAAGGACATTGATGAGGTTCGTTCTAGATACTGCATCCGACCTTTGATTTGCTCAATCTCACGCCGTACCTGATGTAGAAGTTCATAAATTCTAATGGCGTCTTCTACCTTAGCTTCCTCCAGGAGTGCCAGGTATTGGCTCTCTGTGGCTTCGGCATTCTTGAGCCTGGATTGGAGGTCAATATACTCCTCAGTTACATCTCGGCTATCAGTGCTCTCTGAGGTTACCCTTACTGCTAGGTTTCTAAGTTCGGCTAGTGCCTGTTCAAATTTGTCATCAGGCACCCGAATGGAAATCCATCCCCTCATATCTTGCTCTTCGCCTGAAATTCGGGACGATACTACATAGCCGTCAAACCTTACTGCTAGCTGGGCTATCTCATCCCGGGCATCGACTATATCTTCCACCACCAGTGACATATCTCCGTTGCGGACAATCATCCGCTCTTCTTCTATTGATGGCAAAGCCTCAGTCCCAGCCTCCTTATAGACCTCAGGTGGCGCTACTGGTCCTTCTGGCATTACTACTGGCATTGTTTCCACTATTGTTTCCACTGATGGTGCCTTGGCACAGGCAACCGGCACCAGCAGCAAAGTAACTAGCATTAGTCCTATTATCAGCCTTTTCATAAAGTAACCTCCTGCTTATTATCTATACTATACTATAACGCAGATGGAATGAAAAGGTTAGTATGATTTATTGTTGTGGTCGCTAAATTTGGAGACTGATATGCAATAGGTGCAAAGTGTGGTGGCTAGATGGATGGTCAATACACAGATTTCAATAAGCCGAAGGCAATTAACCTGTCCGTGCGGGATATAATAATATAGCTATTCTAGGTGTCAAACCATTCGGAGAAACTTTCGTCTACAAGGTAATCGTCAATTCCTATCTGCACTATTAAACGGGTATGTTTATTTAATGGTGGTGCTTCAAGAGTCAACGCAACTGTAATCTGTTGACTAACTCCTAAATTGAATGTTTCACTTTGTACTCCATTCCAAAGTTTATCTTCTCCTGCATCAAATCCCGCCAATACAGATACATTGTTAGCTGTAGCAGACCCCAAGTTATAAATTGTAACCTTTAACTCGCCAACGTTTCCTCTAGCTTCTATACTCCATTCATGAGTAAGAATTGGGGTCGAGACCATTGGATATACATAAGCTGAAGTGCCCTCATACACGTCTGGAAGTTGACCTATTCTCCACCCTGTGCCTGTTGTCTCCAAATAATAATACTTATCACCATTGTACTCCCAAAATGTTCCGTATATATTTTCACCACCCTTCACACCTACTGCTATATGGTCAGGAAACACTATTAGGACTACTCCATAACCCATTTTATCAAGTAATGACGCCAATAGGATTGAGGTATCTTCGCAATCACCACCATTATCTACAAGCGTCTCAATCGGATATCTGGGATACTCGTCATAGGGGGTAGTAACGGAGTCAATTGTATATGGAAGACTCTGTACGAAAGTAACTGCAAACTCTACAGTTTCATACTCGTTATATCCCTGCTGTGAAGATGCTTCTCGTATTTTCCCCACAAGGAGATCTATATATGTATCATCCAATGGGTGAGTTATATAAACTGAATAGTTTTTGGTAGGCGGGCGAGGTAGCTCTTTAAAGTATTCATATAATGACTCTGGTATTGGAAACTCCCAACTCCACTCCATACCATCGAATTCCCAAACATAGTTGCGTGTAATGAGCTCGTTTGATTGAGGGACTTCTTGAATAAATTCCGATAATCCGACTGTTGATTGTTGTGATGTCTGAGGTTCAACCGTTTCAGTAGAAGTGCTGGAGGGAGGATTTGACAAATCTGTGTCTGTAGGTTTTTCTGATGGTGATAGAGTGGAATTGTCATCAGGCAGAGTAAAAAAGAGATAGGCTGCGATTATGACTATGATTATTATCCACTTCATATGAGTAATAATAGTAGTGCCGAGTTAGAGATGTCAACTACGAGCGATAAACCTGAAAAATCCTAAACAGCACGAGGCGTCATTTTAACCAATTCAATTATCCACCCTAACCCATAACCTTTTTCCATCGGTGATGAGTTCTATAGTTCCCTGCTCATCAGTTCGGTATATTTTTTCTGAGCCTAGCTTTTCCTCAAGCCTCTCCATCACCTCAGGGGTGGGGTGACCGAATCTATTATCAACCTTATCAGCCCCCACTGAGATGACGGCTAGCTGCGGGTTGACCACTGCCAGGAACTCAGGAGTAGTGGAGGTATCAGAGCCATGATGGGCAACCTTGAGCACGGTGCTGGTCAGAGTAGCTCGGCAAGCAATAAGCTCAAATTCTGCCTCCCACATTATATCGGCAGTAAGCAGGAAGCTTACTTCACCCATACTTATATGTAATACTATGCCATTATTGTCTATATCGGACTCAGTGTCAGTTAAATGAGGTATTTGGGGGTTAAGCACCTTTATTACTACCCCTTTGCCTAAATTAATTTGCTGTCCTTCTTGGGCTATGATGCACTTAATGTTCTTTTCCTTAAGTAACCTGAGCCATTCATCATATATATCTGACTCAGAATCCAGATTAGGATGGAGCACCTGCTTGACCTTATATCTCTGTAGAACCTCTACCAGGCCGGTGACATGGTCAGCGCTGGGGTGGATCAGTACGACCAACTCAATAGTTCTATCCCAGAAGGGCATTTTATTGCCCAGACCCAGGCTTATCTCTTGTGGGCTGAGTCCGCCGTCAATCAGAACCTGCAGAGTTCCTTGCTGAACAAGTATGGCATCGCCCTGACCGACATCGAGAAAGCTCACGTGGAGATTATCATCAGGCATAGTGGCCGCAGCCACTGATACTAGAATAGCTACCACCGCTAGTGGCGGGATAACCCATTTCTTAGGCAGTTTGGAGACAGAATTAGTGATTTTATTTATACTTGCCTTTCCCGAGGTTAGGGATTTGGCGGTCAAGGTGCTTGCCTGCCGACGATGACTATTGAGCCAGAGGGCTAGGGCTAGCACCAGGTAATAAGTCCAGATTAGGCGGGTGTTTATGGTATCTACCTTGAGGAAGGATAAGGGAATAGCGGCAAAACCATTGACCACCAGTAGCATATATGACAGGAAAAGCCAGGCTAGCCAAGCTAGAGCTTGAGCAGCGGGCAGGGCGATGAGTCCCAAGCTACCAGCTAAAGCTCCGGTGATAATAATGCCGGGTAGAGCCAGCAAGACAAGGAATGTGGCTGGGAGACCAACAAACGAAATAATGCCGAAGTAATAGGCAACAAGCGGCCAGACAGCTAGGATTGCTCCCAAGGGTACACTGAAGCTGTCAGTAATGAGGTTAGCCACAGATGCTGCTGGTCGGTCTTCACCCAGGGTAGCCTTGACCGCTCTTCTTCCCAAAGCCTGGAGGGGTGGGAAAAGGAAGATTAGACCAGCCATAGCCGTAAAGCTCATCTGGAAGGCGGCAGCCCACAGGATGTGAGGGCTGATGCCTATCATTATGGCAGCGGCGAAGGCTAGGGCGATGATGGCGGTGCGCTGTCTGCCCAGAAGCTCGGCAGTGAGGAATAGGCTAGCCATAATTGCTGCTCGAATTATTGGCGGATGCATGCCGGTGAGCAGGGCATAAAGCCAGATTATACCCAGTGCCAGCCAGATGTAGAGGTAATGCTTCTTGCCCAAGAGCCAGATACCAATGCTCAGTATCATGCCGAGCACGATAGTGAGGTGGAGACCTGAAATAGCTAATAGGTGAGCGGTGCCGCTGTGGGAGAAATCGGCTTTGACTGATGAGGGAATATTGCCCCGAATGCCTAAAATAATACCCTGGGCTAGTGATGCCTGTGGTTCAGGTAAAACTTCAGCTAGGGTTTGGGATAGGTGGTTTCTCAATGAGTAAACCCACTCTAGCGGCTTAAAGCCTTTGCCTGTCCCCACAATTTCTATCTTAGGGTAGAGCATAGTAGAGTAGATTCCCTGATGGGCTAGATAACCTTTATAATCAAAGTCATTAAGTTGGGGTGGCGTCTCCAACTTCCCGGTTACACGTAGCACATCGCCATAGCTATAGGTAGGGTATCTGGGGACAAATAGCAGAACTGTTCCTGATACCTCACGGCGTTCTTCGTCCAGTCTTATTTCTGTAGCTGATAGGCGGATATGAGTAGATTTATCTCTAACCTCTGGGTCGGTGTTGATTATCCCTTCGATTTCTACTGTTCCCTGGTCATTGTAGAACTGGAGGCAATGCTCATTGATAGTGGGCAGGCTTGATTGAAAGCGGAAGGCGCCGCTGAAGAGGGCAATGAGACACAGGCTGGTTAAGATTATTAGTTTCCGGTGTTGGCGGAAGAAAAGTAGGGGCAGAGGAATGAGCCCGATGAGGATGAGGACTAAGGGTAGATTAAATTTTGACCCCAAAAAGATACCAACTACCCAAGCACAACTAAGATAGATAAGTGGCACTAGCCTCCATCCTTAGAGATTGCTTACCAACCCCTCACCCTTTATCCCTCTCCCCTTCATAAGGGGAGAGGGAGGAGAATTTCTTAAAGGGGCTTCGCCCCTTTTAATCCCTTTACTAAACAACCTCCATCCTTATTATGCTGAAAAAGCCCCAAGGACTTTTTCAGCAAGTTCACACTCCACCCCCCACCTTTAATCTCCGTTGAAAAACGCAGTTTTTCAACGGTCTTTATTAGTCGGCTACAGTAATCAGGTGTTTAATCTTCTCGTAGGTAGCAGTTCCTATGCCTTTTACCTTGATTATCTCACTAATATTGCGGAATGGTCCGTTTTGCTGGCGATAATCTATGATGGCTTGAGCCCTGGTTTCTCCAATTCCAGGTAGAGCCTCAAGCAGCCAGGCTTCAGCCCGATTAAGGTTGATTTTTTGCGGCTGCTCCTCCTCTCCTGTCTGGAGGATGTAAAGTTTAAGCCAGCTGCGGTCGGCGCTACTCGTAGTTCCACCAGCAGCTTGAATAAGAGCGTCTATGGTGTCCCCGGCTTTTAACGAATAGAAGCCGGGATTACTGACCGCACCACCAATGTAAATCCTGCCTTGTGGCTCTTGAGCTGAAGGTATAGAAATCTCTATTGGTTGACTTGGGCTATATCGTGCCCAGGCGACTATACTGCTAATAGCAATAATAGCTACCAGGAGAATAGTGATTAGTGTCCAATACTTGTTAAACTTGCTTGTTGTCATGGAAGACCTCCTAGCCTTGGCTCTACCTTGTATAACACTACTTTAAATGGTAATGGGCAATGAACTACTATATTTGCCATTTGGCTAACTGATGTTGGGTGAACAGAGAGAACAAATCCCCTTCTGTATACCTGTTAGCGTAGGAGCCTAATTGGAAGTAAACAATAGCTTCCCATTCAGCATACCGGTTTTAGTCAGGTAAGGTAAGGCAGAGGGGTAGATACAACGTGACCAGTATCTAGTGGGTGCCGCCTCTCTGTCTGCCTCCCTACGCTGTGCCTTGCACATATGTGCCTCCCTGTGCTCCGTGGTAGTACTGTTTGTGGTAGCAATAAAAAAGGGTAGTAAACTATAGTGTCTTTTACTACCTTTCAGGGTAGTCTTTAGAGGTAGTTATGGGAGGTAGTTATGTAGAGGTACTTCTCTTCTGCCCTTTCGTTCTCCATGAAGCACTTGTGCCCTCAGGGTGTCGCTCCCACCATCAAAGTGGCTGTAGTTCGGAACCGCCTGTATCAAAAGTATCAACTTTTAAAATTCTCTAAATTCATGAAAATTGGCTGTCTGTATCAACCCTCATTGACATTACAACATTTGTCATTGACAATATTCCAGTTTTTATTGGCATTTTTTATTCTTTTTTGTGCTTGACTCGACTCTAAAAAGGCCTAGAATTACATTTATAAATTAGTTATACATCTAAAGCAAACCCTAACATAGCACAGAGGAGGACGCAAGGGTAAATGAGCAGCCGGTACAGTCTAATCCTTATGAGGCTAAAAGCCGGGCTAAAGCAGTATGAGCTAGCCCAATTGCTCGGGGTATCTCCCACGGTTATTTGTGATCTTGAGAGAGGCCGACGATCAATAACCCCGGAGATAGAAAAGTGGATCAAAGAAGCCATCACCGAGGTCAATAGAAAGTCAAGCTCTGGGAAGTTAGTATCCGCCCAAAGTAATCCTAACCCTCCAGGAATGCGAAGATCGTGAAAGATAACTCCGAGCCGAAAGTTGTGGTTAGCTGGCGGCCAGTTGTTGGCGAACCGTCGGCTGCCTGGCGCCGATTATGCCTCTTGCTTTTCAGGAAAAGAGGGAAACCAACGGGCACTCACGAGACTACTGGCAGAGAATTAATAACACGTGAAAAGGGAGGGTTTGGTGAGGAGAGGCAAGCTGAAAAGTAAAATGAGGAGCCGCTGAGCTCGTAACTCAGCGGCTAAGAGCAGGTCGATGGTGATCAGTTACCCCATTACAACCTATGCTAATTATAGCCCTGTAGTCAAGCAAATTTCAACAGGTGTTGGAATTTTTTCTTTATCCACAGGTATTTTACCCATAACGAGGTTTCTTTCCAATGAACACTGAGAGAACCCTGATTGAAGTCGCGGCCCAGCTGACCAGGGAGCAAGGGGAAGCATTCGTTAAGAAGATCTAGGACAGGCTGGAGAAGAATAGTGGCTAGACCTCACAAACAGACAGTAGATTACTTCCCCCACGATACTGATGCCAGCGACGGTAAGACGCTAACTATTATCCAATCCAAGTATGGCAATGATGGCTACGCCTTCTGGTTTAAGTTGCTCCAGTTACTCGGCAAAACACCGGGACATTTTTATGACTTCAATAAACCCGCTGACTGGGAGTTTCTGTTAGCAAAAACCCACCATAATGATACAGAAAAGGCCAAGGATATTCTGGAGACGCTTGTTGTGCTTGGTGCTATTGATGCCGAGCTCTACGCTCATGGCGTTATCTGGTGCCAGAAGTTCGTGGATAGGGTGGCAGATGCCTATGACCGGACTGTAAATGGTGCCCCCAAAAGACCTGGGTTTTTGGTTAATGTAGGAGATAAGAGTATTTCTGTACCAGATAATAATGTTTCTGCCAACAGAAACTCTAAAAATGCTACAGAAATACCACAAACTAAACTAAAGGAAACTAAACTAAAGGAAACTAGTGGTCCTTCTCATACAGAAAAAATTAACCAGGTTAGTGACCTTTCCGAGGATATGGCTGAAATAACCACTTTGTATGAGGCTGAAATAGGGAAGATAACATCCTTCGTTGCCCAAGAGCTTAATGATGCTATGCAGAATTATCCGCCGAAGATGATAAAGGAAGCTATTAAGGGGGCAGTTAGGCAGAATAAGCACCAGTGGAGCTATGTCAAGGGTATATTAAAGAATTGGGGTAAAGAAGGATACCCTGAGGGCTCACCAAGTAAGAACGCCGGGGTGAATAGAATAAACAAGGATGATCCGAATAAATACATCAAGGGCAAGTATGGGCATATGGTCCGGCGCTGATAGGGATGCCAAAATTGAAATAAGGAGGACGACCTTATGCCAGCGCAAAGAAAGGGGGGGGTTGGTGAGAAAAGGAGTGAGTTTGCTCGTTGAAGAGGGGAAGTAGGTAAGATGAAAGCAGCCCTATACGCTAGAGTCTCAACAACAGACAAAGACCAAAACACAGAGGTCCAGCTATCGAAACTCCGGGACTACTGCCATGAGATGGATTGGATTGTTTACCGGGAGTATGTTGATGAAGCCTCGGCTGCTGACTTCTTGGGAAGAGTAGGCTGGAAACACCTGATGAAGGACGCCGCTCTACACAGGTTTGATGTGTTGCTCGTCTGGAAAATAGACCGTGCCTTCCGCTCCGTTATTCATGCCGCCAATACCCTAAGCATGTTAAGGGGTTACCGGGTGGGCTTTCGGAGTTACATGGAGCCATCTATTGATACCACCACTCCCCATGGCGAATTTATCTTTAATATTATGGCGGCAGTGGCCGCACTGGGGAGGCAGACGATAAGTCAGCGAGTCCGGGCTGGGATGGACTATGCAAAGCGGCACGGAACCAAGTCGGGCAATAAGATTGGTCGGAAAAGATACGATGTGCCCTTTACAATCGTTTGTAAAGCCCTCCAGGCTTGCTGTGGCAATTATTCGGCAGCGGCAAGGCGGATATTTGAAGAGACCAGGATAAAAGTTAGCCCGGGGTTTGTGCAGACAAGGGTGCAGCGGGAGGATGAAACGCTGGAGGATATTTTGGGCCAGCCTTTGCAAAGCCTCGCCCCAAAATCGGGGCAAAAACAGCTAGCAAAGGAGGGCTGAGGAAAGACGTTTGCAAACCAGGTCTTTTGTGAAGAGGGAACTCGGAGCAAGTACGGCTGGACATATAAGGGAGAATTAAGACCAAAGAGGAAAGAGCGAGGATAAGGTTTCAAAATGACACAAGTTAGCCCGATACGCGACCTTAAAGGATACCTTGAACCCGAGCAGGTGGAGAGGGTGCTTGCCACTGCCACCAGTCCCAGGGACGCGCTGCTTGTCCGCATCCCGTGGCGAACCGGCATCAGGGTGTCAGAACTCATCGGGATAAGGGTTCAGGACATAGACTTCGAGGGCAGAGCTGTCTTGATTAAAATCCAAAAGCAGAGAAAGAGAGATGGCAAAACGGTCGAAAGAAGAAGGCTCGTCCCTATTGACCGGGACACCTTGGGCATGGTGAGGGAGTACCTGAAGTGGCGAGCGCAGTTTCCCTACAAGGGTGACCTTTTATTCCCCATTTCACGCCAAAGGGTTGCCCAAGTTTATTGGAAATTGGGAAGAAGAGCAGGGATAAAGGAGATAGGTGACCCAGCAGTCTCCAAGCATAGGAAATTGCATCCGCATGTGCTTCGCCACAGCTTCGCCATCCACTGTGTGAAACATGGTATGTCAATTGAGCGATTACAGAAAATCTTGGGGCACTCAAGCCCCACGACCACTTCAGTCTACTTGCAATACTCCTTGAAGGACCTCCATGAGTCCTATGACGAAGTTTGGGAAGAAGATGAAAGAGAAGAGACCAAGGATTAAAAAAGCAAGAAAAGAGTCTGGTAAGAAACGGAAGCCGACGAATCCCCCGCAAATAACCGGCTTCTGGGGGCGGGGAGCCAGTCTGTACAGGCCTGGCTTGTTTACAAAAAAGTATTTTGTAAAGCACGGTGAGACCTGCGCTGCCGACATCTACTATGCGCTAAGCCAGGAAATAGAGCGCTTAAACAAAGAACGAATTGAGATAGGCGAAAAGCCCTTTGAAAGACCGAACTACTCCAGTTTCTCAAGGTATTTTCATTGGTTCCTCATATTGAAACTCATAGAGCGCACTGACAAGCGAGAGCGTGCAATTTACAATTTCTTGCAGAAGCGAGTATTCTACAAGTTGACTGCCAAAGGCAAGGCTGAAGTGACTGCCTGGGAGGACCCGATTTCAGTAAGACATCCAGAGTTTCGCTAAACAACCTGATAGCAACAATGGGATCTCTTTACAGAACAGTATTTTGAAAAGTATAGCGAGGCTTACACTGCTAACATCCCAGCCAGCTCACGCAAAGCGGTTATTTGGTACCCAACAATAAGATGAATTGTACAAGGTATTAACGTGTTTTTCTATGATGGAAATTTCAGTTGGAGGTGAAGAGCCAAAGAAACCTGTTGTCTCATTTATGTCTGCAAGGCACCTTTTAATCCCCGCCGGAATCACACATTGCCAATTTGTTTTTTCAGCCTATCCGCCATTAGACCTATATTTAGATCAGGCACCCCTAACCGACCAAAATACCGAGTAAAACGAGCGATCAGCGCTTCAGCATAAGGGCTATCTAAAGATGCAATGCGTTCTAATTTTCCCTGCTCTTTTAGCGAATTGAATTCGTCTAAAGTAATAGCCATTAGTTGTTGAAAGTCAACGACCATATCCGGCAGGTCTATTACGCCTGGGAGAAACTTAAATCTTTCTGGTTGCTTGCCTTCTCTGTTGTCATTTAGTAGGCTCTTGATTTTTCCTTTCGCTTTTTGATCCCCTGGATTTTGTGCCAATTCAACATATTCTGGTTGTTCACTTAGGAGCGAACAACGAGCAAATAACATCCACTCCGCTTTCCCCTTGTCGATGTCACATGACGGCGTCAGCAAGACGGTATATTCAATTTGGTCATCAATTGTCTTGGAAAATATATCACCTGTCGTAGGCTCTGCGCTTATCGATGGAATTATGTAATACATCATTGGATGCACATTATCTTCGCCGCACCAAACTCCCGTTGTGTCGCCTAATTCTTCTGCTAATTGTTGTATTCCCGGACCATCTAAAGATTTTGCTAGTCGCCTCGCCAGCAAATAGGCAAGTGAGGTGCGGTCAGGGGTGTCACCGAATTTCTCCCAATTGCGAGCTACAAAGTCCCACATGTAGTCACGCTGTACTTCCTTCACGTGTCTTAAAAGTGCTCGATTCACTAGCGGTATTCTAGTTGAGAGAATTTCCTTTACTATCGATACAACTTTTGGTAATCCTTCCGTATTTTCAAGAACTTGTATTAACGGTGTTTCCAAATGTCTGACCTTTTGCGGTAGACCAGTGTAGAATATAACAGGTATAAAACATCTGGCTTTGATCGATTCAAGTACTTTTATGCCTTCCTCTTCTTCTCGTTCTTCTTCATGTGGTCCAAGTCTTACATCTAAAACGACAAAGTCAAAGTGACCGGATTCCAATCTATCCAATGCCTTATCAAAGTCAACTTCTGTAGTGACTCTCAATTTCTCACCCGGCTCTGAAACAACTTGTTCATTCAGGTATTTGTCCGCCAGCTCACAGTTCTCAGCATTATCGTCAACAAATAACAGATACCAGTAATTTTCTTCCGCCACTTCATATTCTCCTGCGAAGAATAATCCTAAATGTTGTTCCAGGTAATGGGCCTTCTTTTATCAATGCCATAGTTCCGTCATAATAATCGCTAACTATTTCTCCGGCAATTGTCAATCCCAACCCGATTCCATTGGGCTTGGTTGAGAAATATGGATCAAAAATCATATCTTGATATTCTTCTTCAATGCCAGGCCCACTGTCTGAAAAAATTATCTCCAGTTCATATTCTTCTTTCCTGTTTATCTTAACGGTGATGAATCTTGAATCCTTCGGAACCTGCTTAAGCCAGTAAAGACTGTTGTTCAATAAGTTAACAATAACTTCTTGTATTTCAGCCTGATCTACAGTCACCTCTGTATATGTCGATGGCAGATCGACTTCTGCTCCCACCTGTTCAATTTCTTTTTCTAATACGGAGAAAGCGTTATAAATTACATTCTCTAATGATATCCTCTCAGGTCTCCCGCGCCGGCGACCCCCAAAGGGTTCTATTTTACGGAATAGCGTCGCCAGTACGTCTGACTGAGTTGATATTGCTTTGAAGTGACCCCTCAATTGCCTTACTATTTTCTTACCGTTCTCATATATTTGATTAATATCTTGCCTTGCTACATGTGTAACATTAATAATCTTAGAAAGAGGTAATCGACCCTCGTGAAGCACAGTATCAATCAACATACCAAGAGTTGCCAACCTCCGATATCTAGAGATAATCTCTTCTGCTTCCCCAACCCTTTTTTCTAAATCTTTTTCCTTTTTCTTTACCGCGTCTAAGAGTTCTGTATCTCTGGGATGCTTTGTCGTTACGTATTCCCTAATGCTTGCCAGATTAAAGTCTACGAAGAGACCCCTCTCTGCCATTTTCTTTTTCTTAGGTCTTTCCTGCCATCTTCTGTTTTCCAATAACGCGATCATTAACGTGACCAGATATTTGAAATCCTCGAATGCTTCCCCTTCCATAAGGCCTTCTCTGTTGCTCTGGTCACGTAATAATGGATTATCTTTAGATGTAACAAATATAGAACCAATTATTTGGTTATTAGAGAGATTTCTTGTAGGACGTAGAAAACGCCTGTAATCAAGTCGTAGCCAGTCTTCACGTGGTTGCCCGTATGGCAATACTCTAAAACCATCCCGGTATATACTTATTCCTGATGCAAAATCTAGATAGCGACGTATCTCAGCAACGGTGAATTCATTTCCTGACACTGCGTTCAAAGATGCTATATCGCGGTTCCAGACACGAAGCTCTATTTCAAAAGGACCACATTTTGGCAACCTCCCATCACCCATGGAGAAATGCCCCTCTTTTTTCTCTTCTATCCCCTTTTCCCTGAATTGCAGTGATAGATTATAATTACCTTTCGCGTCTACCTCTCCCCTTAATATGTAATGGGGTCTCTTGACTATTTCTGGTGGTTTAATTGTTTCAGAATATTCTTGAAAAGCTTCAGGCAGTTTTAGAAATATTTGAAAATCTTCCTTTAACGTATAATCCAATTCACCGAATGATGGTGAGATTAGTCTTGACAATCCATTCTGTAAACTTTCAAATTGTGGTTTACCCCAGGCCGTCTTTAGCCCTCGCATTCTTAATATAGTACCGTAATCTAATTCATTCTTATCCAACTTCTTTGATTTATCCCATAATCCCTCAATAACACCACCGGGATATATTTCCTTTGGTTTACTCTGTTCCCACATAACCTCTATCTGGTCAAGGAATTTTTCTTCATCATCAAACTGATTCCAATCGAATGTGACCCTTGTTTCACTATCCGTGCCAGATCGTCTGGTTATTACTTCCAGTTTTTCAGCTAATCTTGATGAAGCAAATCTGCCGATTCCTTTTTCACCAAGTACACGGCGACTGAACTTCTCACTAAACCTGCTCCTTTTCCTCATTAATGTTGCTGGTTCCATCCAGGTTGTTCTGATAGTTTCTAAATCCATACCATGGCCGTTGTCTATTACCTCTATCATACCCTTACCGATTTCAAGAGGCTCATGAAAGTAGACCCAGACTCGTGTGGCATCTGCGTCATACGCGTTTTTAACTAGCTCAATTACGGCGACTGTCTCACTACTGATAAGTTCATCGCCAAAAGTACGTAAGAGCCTCGCCCTCGGCCTTAATTTACTTACCCCTGAACCCTTTTCTATATCTGCCATTACGCTACCCCGACGATTGTTTTCCCTCGTTTTATTTATCTTTCAGTATTGTATGAACAAATATTACTTAAAGGACATTCATTACATTTTGGCTCTTCTTTTTTTGTACATACCTGATCGGCCAAATCTAGAAGTGCAGAATTATAAACCCCTGGTTCCTCAGGATCAACGAGTTCAGCTGCCAGTTCTTTGAATTTAGAATTACGCCTTAAAGAATCTTTTATTTCCATGTTATATATGCGACCAATTACCCTTACCGTATTTGTGTCTCTCAAAGGTTCTGCCATATTCCATGCAAAGCATCTAACACTACACGCGATATAATCGCTAATACCTGGTAGAGACAACAGCTCACTCTTATCCTTAGGAATTTTAGATCCATACTTATTTACGAGCATCTCTGCCATATCCTTGATAAGGTTAACACGCCATTTAAGACCCAGTGTAAATAATCCCTTATGCAATTCAGATTTGCTGGCTCTTGCTAGGGTCTTTATGTCAGGATATTTTCTAATAAAACTTTCGTATATTCTAGCTACCTGTACAGCCTGTGTACGGTGTAGCATTATCTCTGCCAATAGAACTTTATAGGGTTCCTGAGTCCTCCTCCATGGGAAGTCGCGGTAATTTCCTCTCCCCCATTTCTTGACCTTCGTCCGATATTCCCCTATCTTTGTCGCATCCATGTTATCGATCCACTTTACTAATTGCTCTAACTATAGATTTCATTACTGGCGGACAAACCGCATTTCCCATTAGCTTCACTTTTTCCCGTCGTGTACCTACCTCCAATCGGTACGTTGTAGGGAAACCCATAGCTACTTTTAATTCTTCCGGTTGAAGCATCCTCATCATATAACCCATATCAGTGGGTTTTACAAACGCAAATCTATCAATAGTGGTAACAGTTCTAAGAGGCCTATCAATGGGTTGCCATCCTCCACTCCCATCCGTACCATAGTAAACAATCAAGAATGATTCTTCTGCTCCTAGAGAACTGATAGCCCTTTCTGCACGTTGAATTGTGGCTACAGCTCTTTTCGGAGAATACAGAGGCGTATAGCCATAATTACCATTTAGGTCGATAATTGAACAGGCCGGTTGTAACTCTTTTCTTTGTTTCTTCACGCAACCGATCTCCCCTATCCGTGAACAGAGTAAAAAAAGCCTTCTTCTTGATTGTGGCACACCAAAGTCTTGAGCATTTAATATCTCTTCCCGCACATAGTAGCCTAAATTCTGTAGCTCTTCTACCAGTTCCCAGTGTCTATCCCATGACCTCATTTGTATTACGTTTTCAATAACAACCCATCTGGGCATAAATTCCTTGGTGAATCTTATTACTTGAAATGCCGTCATTTTACTATTTTCACATCTGGCACGTGCACCTCTTGCACAACTATGATTTGTGCATTCCGGCGAAGCAAGTATTAGATCAATATCTCCAATAACTTCATGAAGCCTCTTTGGAGATATCTTTCTGATATTCTCATTAATCATTTCCGTTCCAGGGAAATTTCTAGAATAGGATAAAGACGCGATATTCCAATTATCAATTGCGGCGACTATTTTAGCGCCAGCCATTTTTGCCCCGATACTACTCCCGCCGGCACCATGAAATAAATCCAGAGCCCTAATCCTCATAAGACGGTTCCTTATTGAAGATCAATTCTGCCATTTCTAAATTCTTTTTGCTTAGCGGCAAATACCAAGCATTCATCCTTCTATCCCATGCCCTTATCCTGACAAAGTCACCCCAAGGATATCTATAAATGGCGAATAACCGGTAATTTGCATCTAGCTTGGCCACGACGAGGTATTCGAATAATTGTTTATCCCTATCCTTTTCGTCCGGATAGACTGTCCCGGTCTTTTTCGCTTTCATAACGGTTTTTATCGAATATCTCTCCCCATCCCTCGACAGTGCATCAACATTCTTTGCACCAACTGGTGCTTGAAGCAGATTCGGCAGTCCAGGTTTTGAATTGAAGAACGATATCACGAGCTTTTCACCAACTTCTCCCACCTTAAACAAGATACCACGCCTATTCAATTCTGTTTCTATGTTAGCTCTTAAGATCACCAATTCATCGTTATTTAACTTTCTTAGATCAGCAAATGGGCCTCTGTTCATTTCTCTATCACTGCTACTTCTAAATTTAATGGCCATGTGGATTAGCTTCTTGGCTGCTTCTGGCTGTATCCCCCGTAAGCTCGTAGTGCCATCCATGATCGTCATGCACTGAGCGAATCTTATAACCGCGTCGTTTTAGTTCCGCAACAATACGTTGCGCCGTTGGACGTGACACATCTAAAGCAATCGCAAGCTTTCGTGTATTCATAGGACTGCTAGCAATCAGCTCACCTGCTTTGCTAATACGTTGTTCGATGCGATGAGTGCGTTCGTATGGCATCCTTTTTTGCCCTCATACTTTTGACACAATTATAACCAGAATCATTGATATATGTCAATCAACTTGTGATATAATTTACTCAATTAGCGATGGGGTTTTGGTCAGTTATAAGAAAGCGACCTACTTTATAGGGTGCCTTTCTTTTTTAAACTTAAATCGCACAAAATGACGGAATGTTACCCTCCTTGTTCTCATTCTAATCCGGCTGATGTATAATATGACTGACTCGATAAAGTAGCGAAGGCTGGGAAGCACACATGGCAAAAGGAAAGCAGGGAGGCTTGGGTGACGAGCTGTTAGGCACAAGATTCGGTGAGTTGCGTGATGCCTCCGGTCCAACTAAAGGTGAATTTGTCCCACCACCTGATGTATCCAGCACAGAGGAAATAGAAGAAGCTCTTCCTGAGCAAGAAGAGTTCTGGCGCCCCCCAGCTCGTTTTGGAACAGTACCCGTAGAAGCAAACCCGTTGGGCTGGGATTCACGCCGTGGATATTATAAGCTATACCCACAAGTAATGCTGCCTACTCAGGTTGTGGAGCGTGTTAGCTTTGGACATCCTGCGCTAGAGCCTAACCGCCTCTTCTGGGGAGACAACCTTCATGTAATGCGCCAACTTCCCTCCCAAAGTATTGACCTCATCTATATAGACCCTCCATTCTTCTCCGGTATGCAATATAATGTTATTTTCGGCGACCAGAATGAGTTACGTTCTTTTAGTGATATTTGGGAAGGGGGGATGCCAGGTTATCTAATCTGGCTGAATGCCAGACTATATGAAATGAAACGTCTGTTGAAGAAAACCGGTTCCATCTATATCCATCTAGATTGGCACGCCTCCCATTACGTTAAGCAAGAGATGGATAAAATATTCGGATATGGCAATTTTAGAAATGAGGTTGTGTGGACATACACTAGACCCGGAACAGCAGCACAGAAGCAGTTGCCCAGAACACATGATGTTATTCTTTGGTATTCGAAAAGCAACGTATGGAAGTTTAACACCCAGCATATACGCATTCCGTATGCGGATTCGACCGTATCCAGGGGACAATACTCTATTGCTACGAGTAAAGTCACTAAGGGCATCGAAAAGAGGGTACTGAATGAGAAGGGCAAAGTTCCGGAAGATTGGTGGCATATTCCGATGATACAAGGCAATGCAAGGGAGCGGCTTGGTTACCCTACTCAGAAACCAGAGGCTCTACTTGAAAGAATCATTCACGCATCATCAGAAGAAGGGCACGTCATTGCTGACTTTTTCTGTGGTGGAGGCACGACTCCTGCGGTAGCTCAAAGATTGGGCCGCCACTGGATAGCTTGTGACCAGTCCCGTGTTGCAGTCGCCATTACTGCTGACAGGATATCCGGTATAGTTGAACAGATGCCTCTAGAGCAGGCCGGTAAGACATTTACCGTCCCAGACTTCACCGTTGAGCACTGGGGCATATACGAAGCAAAGCGGCTCTCGGAGACCCCGCCAGACCAGTTTCGTCAATTCGTCCTTCGCGCCTATGGAGCAGTGCCTGATAACTCCGAGCTAGGCATCCACGGGCATAAGGGTGCTATCCCAGTATGGGTTGGCGAGCCTTCTCAGAAATCGCAGGTTTCCGCGCAAGATGTAGTGAACTTTGCTAACGCCGTGCGTAAGACGGTTCGCTACCAACAGGATAATCTCCGTGACGGCACTATGCTTGCTTGGGCCTTCCGCCCCGATGCAATGCAGGCAGCACAGCAACTCCGTGAACAGGAAGCCACCGACCTGAACTTTATCCGCCTTGATATGGTTCGTATTGACTCCCCCACGTTCCGTGAACATGTCAACGTTCTCTCCACTGACAAGGCGGACTATAGCACCTTTCTGACATTCGTACTGCCACCGAGAGTTGAGGTTGGCTGGAAAAAGCTGACCGGGCTAACGTACCGCTTTGATGTAAGCGAAACTATTGTGCTGAATGCTGGTAGCAAAATAATCAATGTCCAGTGGGACTTCAACTACCAGGGTGTATTCACCAGTACCCAGGGCTTTTCTTTCATTCGCACTACTTCGAAAGAGCCTACCCTACAGGTTGATTATACTTTCCCAACGTCAGGACGCTATCACATCGCCTGTAAAGTGCAGGATGATGTTGGGGGTGAGGGGTTATGGACAGGGTATATAGAGGTCAAGTAGCCAATGTTCAACGAATTTGCCAGATATGAAGAAGATTTCAAGGCGTGGTGCCAGGACGGTTACCCTACCGACTTTGCCACCACATATCGCTACATTGATTTCCTCAGTGACCCAACTAATGACCAAGCACCGCGAGAGGGCACCTTATGGCTCCATCAGTGGGAGGCCTTCCTCAGAGTTGTTTATTCCTATGAGGTGTTGGGGAAGAAGACTATTGGAGAGCATGGTCTGCTGCTGAACATTGTGACCGGTGGTGGTAAAACAGCAGACATTGCTGCCATTATAGCCTGGTTACGCATCTCTCATGGGGGGCAAAAATTTCTAATGCTTTGCCCCAATCTCATCGTGCGCGACCGCTTAGAAGAAGATTTTGAAAAAGGTAAGGTATTCAAAGACCGAGACCTGTTGCCAGATTGGTCAAATGCTCGACCCCAGGATTTTGATCTGACTACTCTTGGTGGCGGCAAAAGCAGTGGTTGGGCAAGTTTCTTGGGTGCCAGTATAGTTCTTGGCAATATCCATCAGTTCTACCAAAGCAATATAGCAGGTAGGAGTAATTTGTCAGCGCTTATGAATGGGCCAGATTTTGTCCTGTTCAACGATGAAGCCCACAATTCCCCAGCGGAAGAGTACACAACCACACTGCAGCGTATCGAAAAGAAGGTGTTGCTACGTATAGACACTACGGCTACACCCGACCGTGCTGATGGTAGAGCCCCTGACAGCGACATGATCTACGAATATGACGTCAATGATGCCTTGGCAGATGGTCTTATCGCGACGCCGGTAGTTTATCAGCCAGACATCAAGACTGTAGAGCTCACCTATACCGATGCCCTGACTGGAGTCACTAAAAGAGTCGAAGAGATTGATTGGGAGGAGGTCGATCGCAAGGGTCTCAGTGCTACACAGTGGGTAACCGATGACAAACCAATGCGTCAGCAGATGGCAATCGCCCTTAAGCGTCTTCAAGAGCAGGAGATGAGGGCAAAGGGGCGTTACCAACCCATCCTGTTCGTCGTTGCCGTATGCAAGAAGGATGCGATAAAAGCGGAAAATACACTCTCCAAAATCTTTAAGGTCAAAACATTGCTAGTGACTGAGGACAGCCCCGAAGTGGATAGAAAGAGTGCACGTGAGTTGGGGCGTCAGCAGAAGACAAAAGACCCATTTAAGGCAGTAGTTAGCGTCCTTATGTTACGGGAAGGCTGGGACGTTCCAGAGGTGGGCGTTATCCTGCTCCTTCGTAAATTTAGCAGTAAGGTATACGGCCAACAAGTTGTTGGGCGTGGGCTGCGCCGAGTTCGTACCAAAGGCATATTACCTGAAGAGCCACAGATTTGTGCCGTCGTTGATCACCCCAAGCTGGAGCATTACTGGTTATGGGATATTTTTAATTGTAAGATCCGTCCAAATGTTACTACGGAGCAGATGTTTGACGAGGCTGAAGATTTACCACCACCGCCACCACGACAGGATATTTCTCGTCCCGAGTTTGTGATTGATGTTCCGAAAGAAATTGAAGGGCTTGTCGATGAAGGTGAATTTGAAGTGGGCGAGATTGAGCTAACCGAGCCCATTGAGAATTGGGAAGAAGTACTTGCATCTCTTGAGTATAGTGGAGAGACAGTCGAGATAACCGACCAAAAAATTACAGGAGTTACCGGCAAGGAGTTAATCCCCAAGGGGTGGAAGACAATTCACAGTGCCCCGGACTTGCCGCCGAAAGACAATGGTACACAAGTAGAAGATACTGATGATAACATGCGGGAAGCCATAAAGAACCGGGTACTGGAGCTTGCTGAGGAACTGTGTGTTAATTCCGGTTATGCTGCGGGTTTTCGTGGTGAAGTGTACAGTGCTCTGATGCAGCACGTCAGGGGAAAATTCCTTGACAACATGACTCTAGGTCTAGCTGACCGGCGTGGTCTCGATTATGCCTGGAAGATGTTGTACCAAGTGAAAGTTAAGGTTACTGCAGTACCGGGACTTGTCGGAGGGATAATAGAATATGCCAATAAGTAAACACGACATCTACTGGGAACCTAAAAAGAGCCCGTATAATTTTGAAAAATATGATAGTAGACTTGAATCTTGGATGATGGAGAAACTCGATGATGACCCTACAGTGGTAAAATGGATGAAGAGACATGGGATTAGCATCCCCTGGATTGATGTGCAGAAACATCAACGCCGCTATGTGCCTGATTTCATTGTTGAATATATTGACGGTAACAAATCAATTCTCGAAGTAAAAGACCCTAGTAGAGTAGATTCTGATGAAGTGAAGCGGAAGAGGAAAGCTGCTGAGATGTGGTGTAAAAAACGGGGAATGTCATATGTTGTTGCCACAGTGGAGTAAGAAACTTTAGATATACAGCTACTGCACATTCTAGCGATTTGTGCAGCAGTGAACCTGAGAACCCTTGCCTGGGGTGGGGCAGCGTTGGACTTCTCCTGTGAATACTGTTGGAAGCTGTTAGGGCTCCAATGCTTCGAAGAGAGTATGTCCCCTTAGGCTATTATAAAGTGCGCTGACTTCCTTGTTGATGGTTCTATTCTCCTTATCCAGTGCTTTCTTTTGTCCGTAGAGCCACAGATATTTGTCGAGGTCCTCCCAGGGTACGGAAGCAAGTCCTACCTGATCGCGGAATGCCTTGATAGCCTCAAAAAACTTCGTGTAGCTAGGAAAACTGAATCCGCGCTTTTGTAGCTGTGCCATAGCAGCCACAGCAAATGAGTCGAATATGGGGAAAGCAGTCTTATTATGAAAGTGAGCATATTTACTGGCGAAGGAAATATAATAATGGTCATCCTTAGCTATGAGTTCAACTGCTTCTACTTCCCCTGCCATTAGTTGTGCATCAAGCCTGTGTAACGCCAGTATATGCCTCGCCATTCGTAACGGCTCTCTGATACCGGCAAAATAAAGGCTGTTTACCAGAACCACCTTAGTAACCACACTGTACTCTTTCATGTTGTCTGGGTGGTCTTGGAGATAGGAGGCTATGACCTCATTTGCCAGCTTCCAGCCACCAAGCCTTTCATAGAGTTGTTTTGCCGCCTTGATGTTTCGTAGCCCGGGTGGTGTCATTGACTCTCTCTCCTTCCTTGTTGAAAGAGTTCCCTAACAGGTTTACCTCTGCTTACCTCCTTCCAGCCGTACCGTGTCCTGAGGTAGTCTATCCACTCCCAGTTGTTGGCCTCTACCCGCTGTGCGATGATATCAAGTAGGTCCTCGACTGAGATGCTCATAAACTTGTCTTTGGGCACCAGCTCTTTCCAGATTTCGAGCACACCTTTGTTGGGGAACATCTGGTCCAACTTAGGTGAAGTTACCCGCTCTCTGAATTCCTTATTAGCCTCGGGACAGATATAAAGCACACTCACCACATCAGCTCCCATCTCCTGACCATATTCCATTTCTTGGGCAAGCAATTGAAGGCGCATGAGTTGATAGAACGGATCAAAGAATAGGGCATCATAAAAATCTACGTCCCGTCGCTTGAAGACCCCGCCCTCCCTGTTGAAAGCCTGCTGATAGTTATGTTTCCTGACCTCAATGCCCTTATCTAATCTGCGATATTCTTCCGTATATTTCCATTCTCCAAGGACTATTTGTATTTTCCCATCCTTTCTTCTAAACCGGAAGATAAAGTCAGCACTGGTAAAATTTGCTCCCCGAGTTCGTTTTGATCCTTTGCGCCTGGTTTCGCCCAGATAGTCGCGAACACCAATCCACTCGAAAGCCAAATACTGAAATGAACCATTCGGAGGAGGTTTATCTTCATCGATTAGAAGCGGCTCTGCCAGACTCCGATAGAAATGTTGGAAGACATTAGCAAGTATCTTTGAGCTGGTTGTCATTGGGTATAGGAAATTTATACAGCATGACTGAGAACAGCATAGGTGATTACTGGGTACGTGCCGTTCTTTGAGACCATCGTGCCAAGTGATATTTCGAGCCCTAAAGTACTCAATTGCAGATGCCCTGATGGCTTCGTAAAGATTTTCGCTAGAACAGTCATCAGCAAGACAAAAGGAGTGGGGCCGCCCACGATAGTTACCTTCGCCTTGGGCTGCAGGGCTAAACAGCTTCGGCTTAAGCTTCTTGTATCTCTCCTTTTCTCTATCTCTAAAGGTCATAGGTAATCTCTTTCTCCCTGACCCTCAGGGTGTCGCAGATCAAATCCTCAATCAATAGCTAAAAGCCACCTTGGGGGGATTCGTACCCCCTACCTTTAGACTGCCAGTAATTAAGGCTAAAACCGAGGCAAAACGGGAAGCAACCATGCTCCTTTCTTGTTACTTCCTACTGTCTACCTTAGCCTAGCACGGCGAATTATCTCCTCTATTGGCTCACGGACATTAGCCCACCATTTGCGGTATACCCACAAGTGGTCGTAGCAAGCATAGCGCCTTTGGCATTGTGGGCATAAAGGGGAATCGCCATATCGCAGCGTCCCTGCTGCTTCAGCTCCTCTTAGAATTTCCCATCTCTTTCCTCTACGGCTCAAGATTACCCACCTTTCCTTTGCTTTTACCCTTAGGGCCTCTCGGCTTAACCTTCCACTAGGCTAAGCGTAAAGCTCCAGTATCTTTGACCAGAATGAATATCTAGGGGCTTTCATGTGGTGCCCTCAGGGTGTCCGCTTCATGTTTAATCCTCATAAGCAACCGTTAACAATTGCAGACAGTCTTGGTAATGTCACCCGACACTTTAGCTACTCTAATCAGGCGGTATCCAGCCTCCTGATCCTTGGGGCTAGAGCTGAACGTGGCCACACAGCCAAGGAAGCCGAGTAGCATTGTTACACCGATTAGTGCCGAGCATGCAACAGCACGTAGCTGTGAGACGGGCTGCCCGACAGGAATACCGATTAGCTTTTCAGTATCCTCCATTTTGCCCTCCTCCCCCCTTTTTTTGGTGCTTAATCTCTAAAGATACCCGAGCTCATGTAGAGCTCGAGCCACTCCTTTAATATCCGGCATCACATAGAATGTTTGTTTGCTCGTCTGTGCTACCTTTCTCAAGATGCCGTATTCCTCATCAAGCATCCTCAAGTTAGGGAACCAACCAACCTCTTGCCTCTTGTACACCTAGGAACCAGCAAATCTATTGCCCCCATGACTCTTAGCTTCCTCATAGCAGCCTCTTACTACCTTGAGCCAGTCTACCTTAATGATACCCCTTGATCTGGGGTGTTCTCGCGCTAGTCTCATTACGCCTTCATAGCTCATAGTCGCCACCTACAGTCTTGTGCCCCCAGGGTGTCGCATATCTAATTCTCCCTTATGTCCTCTTCCAGTCTGGACAAGCGTCTTGCCCGTGCCTGTGAGGAGGAAACAGACAGCTTGCCCTGTCACTAAAGCCCAATCGCTTGCCTTGCTTTCTCTGTCCCTCAATGGGCAGACGCCTTGCCCTGCTAGAGAGGAGCGGGAGAACCGCCTAGTTTATACGCTTTAGATTTTTAATTTATAGCTAAATTCCATTATAACACTTTTATTAAAAAAGTAACTACTTCTTATTCTTTTCTAAAGGGTCTTTTGTAAAGCATACTTATTGTAGCAGATATGAGTTTTTGAGTAAATCATAATTCTACTAGCACCTTAACAACTGAATATAACTCAAAGCCAAAGCTGGAACGCTTGCCTAGTCTAGGGGCAAATAAAATGCCCTAGCCAGTGTTAGCTAACTAGGGCAAATCTAACAAAGCGAGGTATCCCGACAATGCTAGACTGGAGCAAGTATATCACCATAGCCGATAAACTACAACACAAGGCAATATGGCAAGATAGACAAGACCTCAATCATACCATTATAGCAAGCCTTGCCGACGCTCAAATAAGGCTAGACAATGATGGTGGCGGGCAATTATCCGACATAGCTATGCTACGGATAGGCTCTTATGAGTGCCAGAAGTATTGGCGACAGCAAAAGAGGTTACTAACTATCTTGAGCCTCAATACCGACATAGACGACGGAGACGGTAACACTACCGAGCTAATAGACACCATAGCCGACGACAAGGCAATTGACCTTGACGCTTGGCTAGACAACAAAACCTTTTTACTCGGTTGCCCAATGAGGCTAATCCAGATAGCCAATAAGGCAAGGCTAGGCAAGCCACTAACTAACAAAGAGCGTCAATACTTGTGGTATTGGCGTAAAAAAGAGCAAAAAAGGCTAGAGTTATCCTAACAAAACACCCCTCTCAATGCCCAGTAAGTAGTGGAAGCACCGATTAAGCTAGCGGGTAGCAGTTAGTCGGTAGCTTACTACTAGGCACTTGGTAGTCTTGCCCACTACCGAGCAAGCCTAAAAAGGGGGTTGTTTTTGGAACAACTGAATATCGTGGGCAAGCGTTCAGGCGAGGGCTTTGTCGCCCATAAAGCTATGCTGGTTGTTGCTCTATTAAGGGCAATAGCCGATAGGGTGATTATAATGGACATCACTCTAGGGCGTAGTGAACTACTCGGATACCTACGGGCTTTAGGGGGTAGCAATATAGTCAAGGTTATCCCCGACGCTAGTGCTAGCGGGTCGCAGACTAACGGACATAAGAGGCTAAAGGTTATCTGTGGTAGCAATACCAGTTATCTAGGCGACCTTGATTGGATTGGCGAAAAAACGCCTCTTACCCTTTGCGATGTTAGGGTAAGCCCTAATAACTCCGTCAAGCCCAATATCGGAGCTAGTGAGTTGGCTGACGCACTAAACAGAGTGTTACCCTTTACCGCTAAAGACGACGCAAGACCTATACTCCAATGCGTCAATTTTATAGCGAAAGAGGGGAAGCTCACTCTAGTTAGTGCTGATGGTTTTAGGCTAGCAACGATTAGCCTTGACTTTGACGACGGAGAGGGGCAAGCCCTGATAAACGCAGGTGAGCTTCGGGGCGTAGCCAATGCCCTACGGAGAGCAAAGAGGGCTAGGGTTAGTTTTGAGCCTAGCGGAGAAAGCCTTGACGGGATGAAGCTGGTTATAGACACCGAGCTAATCCGCTATAAGTGGGTTAGCGTTCAGGGTGATTATCCCGACTATGGCAAGCTAATCCCTACCGAGTTTAATTGCCTTGCCTCTTTTGATACTGTAGAGGCAATCAAGGCGGTCAATTCACTCAAGGCTATAGCCGACGCAAAAGCCTATCCGATAGACTTGACCATAGGCGACGGTAAAATGGTGATGGCTAATCCCGACGATAAGGGGCAAGCCGAGCTAGTAGCCGATACCGATGGCGAGGGCAAGATAAGGCTGGAAGGTCAATACCTTGCTCAAGCTCTCAAGGCTTGCGGTGGTATGGTCGAGTTTAAGCTCGCCAATTCCTATAGCCCGACACTCTTTAGTGTCAATGGTTATCAACTGGTAGTAATGCCAATGCTAATTGACTACTCTAAAGAGCAAGAAAGAGCCGATAGCGAGGCAAAGGCTAAAGCCGAGCCAGTAGCCGAGCCAGTAGCCGAGAAAACGACAAAGCGTAGCCGTAAAGCGGTTACTACCTAAAAAGAACGCTTGACACACAAAAACAAACAGCCACGCAAGAGAGCGGGGGTCAGCCCCGCTTTTTTGCTTTTTTGAGGGGTATTCTCCCCAGTAGCGTGGGAAGGATACCCCTCTTTTTGTGGCTGGAAAGGGGGGTAGTATGTCCGATAAAGTGCTAGACGAGCTAGCCGAGTGGATAGACCCTAGAGCGATAGCGGAAGCTATACTTAGAGAGCTAGAGAGCCAAGAGGTAGAGCAGACCGTCCCCAATGGGATGAAGGTATGGCTTGACTTTCTGGGGACGGAGCTTCCCGAAGGACTTCGCTCTAGCATAAAGGCTATCTTCTAACAGCAAAAAACGAATAGCCTACTAGGCCAAGTGGGAAGGGGGTCGGGAAAACCTAGATTACCGACCCCCTCTTTTTGTCAAAATCAGCTAGGAAGGGAGAAATGGAAATAGTCTATAAGGGTAAAAACACCAGAAAGTGCCACTGGCTCTGTATGGATTGTCTGAAAGGACACAACCACCGGTGCTCTCCGAAGTGTCCTGATTACCTCTCCATAGCCAAAGTTAAAAGACAGAGCAAATAGCCAGCTTGGGGAAAATTGAAAGGGCTAACTATGCCCAGAAAGGAGGTGAAACTATGCCTATCAAGTGGAGCGCGGTCAAGGTGAGTGAGGCTATGGATGAAGTGGAGAACCAGGTTATCTTGGCAGACCAGTTTATCGCCGAAGCCAAAGTTAAAGCAGAGGCGGCCAAGAAGATACCAAACCTCCCGCAGTACATAGAGCAACGCTTCAACCGTCTCATTGACCAGCTCAACCGTATGGACTACATCAAGGGAGCTATCGAGTCGGTCCACAAGGATATTCCTGATGGGGCAATAGAGGACGAGCGCGAGAGCACCAAGCACGGTAGCACACAGTCGCTAATGTAAAGTGTCGCAAAGTGGCTCACTTTGAAAGGGTAGCTATGCCCAAAAATCAGGAGAAAGGAGGTGATAGAGATGAAAACAATGAGCTTATTTGAAGAGGCAGACATTGAGGTGCGAGAGCCAGACCCGATGACCACCGTCCAGGTAGGTAGCAGGGTAGCCCAAATCCCGCTCCGCAAGAGACGGCGGGAGGCCTGTAACAAGCTAATGGAGATACTCCAAGAGCTTGAGGGAAAGGATATCCACATCGGCTCGTATAACGCTGGCGGCCGCCACTACTGGGTTGGTAACCTGAAACTCCCTAGGCTCAAGCTAGACTGGTATCCCCCGGCTAAATACAGCAAGGCCTATATCCCCTCTGCTATTGTCCTCTGGGGGAGCAGGTCAGCTCAGGTCAGGATATTCACAAACTACCTGGTAGCTGTCCGAGAGCAAGAGTATATGGGCTACACCCACTGGCTTCTGGACTTCCGTAACGGCTTCTGGGAGCACCCGATAGATAGCTACTACTCCCATTATGCCTGTCTAACGATAACCAAGTTTAAGGACTAAGCAAAATAATGCCCGGTCCGAAAGGGGTAACTATGCCCAGAAAGGAGGTAATAATTGAATACGCCAAAGACAGTTGAGAAAGGCATCTCCGAGATAGTAGGTGCCCTTACGGATCCTATCCTTGTCTTTCCTGGGGGCTGGGGAGACACCCTCCCCGAGTGGCTAAAGTCTGTTATTACTCTGGAGAGGCTTGTGATGAATATGAGGACACTCAAAGGAGAATTGCCTACAGGAACGGATGCCGAGGCCTGTGCTTATCTCAACACAGCCTCATTTACTCAGCCGATGGGCCATGACTGGACTCAAATCTACCTCTATATCGCCACCAAGGTTTATGAGAAGTGGCGCACCAAGGAGTCAGGGGTCACAATGCCAGGGGATATCCGGGTGGAATCGCTTAATGATGAGCAGATGAGAGACCTCAATAGGCTCAAGGCATGGCTCTACAAAAAGCGAACTACAGTGAGGTTAGAGAGAGAGCAAACTGAGAGGCGGTAGAAAAAGGAAGAGGAGGCAACCAGGAGAAAAGAGGAGCAGCCAGTACTATTTGACTTCTAGTATATTACTAGGAGTATATGACTAAGGGGTCGGGGGTTCGAATCCTCCGACCCCTTTTTTGTCTCCAGCTTCAGCTCCTAAGACTACCCTTCTGGAGTACTGGGCTCACTTTTTGCGGTGGTTTCTTCGTTGAATACTTCTATTCAGCAGTTATATCGGTATTTCCGCCATCACTGTAGTGCCTTTGCCTGGCTTAGATTCAATTCTAACACTGCCGTCTAATAGCCGCATACGCTCCTGCATCCCAATAAGTCCCAGTTTGCCGGCACGAGACAGGTCTTCTAAATTTCCTGGTAGGCGAAATCCCACGCCATTATCCGTAATGCTCACTCTAGTTCTACCATCACCAAATTCTATGGTGGCCTCAGCCTTTGTGGCTCTGGAATGTCTCCCGATGTTTCTCATCGCCTCCTGAACGATGCGGAAAAGTATTAGCTCTGTCTCAGGAGTAAAGCGTCGCTCGGTGCCGAGCACTTCCAAATCTGCCTTTATTCCATGTTGTTCCTTTAGCTCGCTGACCAGCCAGCGCAGTGCTGCCAACAATCCCAAATCATCCAACATAGGTGGCCTTAGGTCTTGACCGAAGCGCTGCACGTCCTGCAAAACCTCTTTAATCTGTTTGCCCAAGTCTTCTAAGAAGGCAGCATTGGCTGTCGGCAGGTTCGTATTACTTCGAACAAAATTGTCCACTTGGCGGTTAAGGGCATAAAGAGTCTGAGCAGTAACATCATGAAGCTCTCGGGCAATACGCTTGCGTTCTTCTTCCTGAGCCCTAGTAATCTCCTGGAGATAATAGCGCAGGTTGTCCTGTGCTGAATTCAGTTGTGCTAATGCTGCTTCGGTCCTCCCCTTTTCCTTCACCAGTGTCCAACTCCACAATGAGACTAGCACGCCTACCAGGACGACCCCCACCGTTTCCAGAATGGCATCTGCAGGAGCAGGTGAGATTAAGGTAGCCCGGGGAAGCATAACAAGCAGTGCAGCAAAGGAGGTGGCTAGGCCCCCAGTTAGCTTGAAGATATAGGCAGAATAGATTATGGGTACTAGAAAAAGAATGCGTTCCAAGGTATGTCGAGTTAGACCAAAGTGGAAACCAGGGTCGACTGTGCCTGCGTTACCTATCAAACAGGCATAGTGAAGCACGCTACAGAATGTGAACAAGGCTAGGATCAGCCAGAAATGACGGTTGCGTATAATTCTCATAGGTGAAGCCTCAAAATGCTGAGTTTCTCAGAGGTCTTCCAGGGTAAACCACCCCCTTTTCAGGCTATATACTACCGCCTCAGAGCGGGAGCCCACTCCCAGTTTGTTAAAGATGCTCCTCATATTGGCTTGAACAGTGCGCTCGCTGATGAAGAGAGTCTTACCGACATTCTTATTGCTCATGCCTTTGGCTGCGCTCTTGAGCACTTCCATCTCACGTTCACTCAAGACTTCTACGGATGTGGCCGATGCTGGCCCAGTAGCTGGAGAGCTAAAGTGGCTAATTAACTTGCGAAGGACTATAGGGTGAAGTATCTGCTCTCCGGCGTAGACCGCTCGGACAGCACTAATCAGCTCATCGCCGCTGACATCTTTCAATAGATAGCCAGCGGCGCCTGCTTCCAGCAGGCTGAAAATGTATTCGTCATAATCATAGCCAGTGAGGATGAGCACTATAGTTGAGGGCAATAGTTCCTTGATCTGCCTGGTAGCTTCGATGCCACTGAGTTTAGGCATAGCGACATCCATGATAATCACATCGGGTTTAAGTTGACTAGCCAATTGGACTGCTTCCTCGCCATCACCAGCCTCGCCGACAACCTCAAGGTCTTGTTCACGTTCTAGAAGCTGGCGGGTGCCTTGTCTTACCACCACATGGTCTTCAGCGAGCAAAATCCTGATGGTATTCATAGCATACCTACTCCCTATCATTATAATCCGTCTTATCGATACCTTCAACTACAGTGATTGCCCCATACTAGGAAAGCAAACATATAGGCGGAAATGCCTAGTTATAAAGGCTTAGCCAATGCGGGACTACCTGCGTTTTGGCAAAGACAAAAATAGGTGCTAAGGCGGATGGCATCAGATTCCTAATATTGTTAAATAGAGGTGGAGAACCAAGGAAGGAGGGGGGAGAAAATGAAAACCAAAGTAATTGAACAGGTAGAAGAGCTTGTCAAAGACGTTACCACTGTCGAGCAAATTGCTGAGATTGAGAGGGTCATCGCTGAAGCAAAAGGAAAGATTCTACCGGGGCGAACCTTGGGCTTCTGGGAGGAGAAGACACCCTGCTGGGAGATGTTCCGTTGTCCGGAGGAGTTGAAAACTGAGTGCCCTGCGTTTAAATACCGGTCTCTACCCTGCTGGGAGATAGAGGGGACATACAGCAAGCTTTACAATTACGGGGCAAAAGGCGACAGCATTGATATCTGCCGAGGGTGCCGAGTTTACAAGAGGTATGGCCACGGCGAGTCGATACAGATAAAGCTTCTCGGCAAGGGATTCAATGCTACTCCAGTGTTGGAGAAGAAGGTGAGATTGAGATTGAGAGGGTCAGCGCTGACGTAAAAGGTAATACTAGAAATGAAATATCTAAGAGACGACGATTGTAAAGAGTATTGCGACTACTACCCTGTTTGTGTGAAGTTTGGCAAATTATATCGAGAGGGCTGTGTATTGGATGGCGAAGAGCTCCCAGAGAAGTATCCTGAGAATACCCAAGAAAGAGAACAAAGATTATCCCTACTTCAGGGGAAGCTTGCCAAGGAAAATGAAATTCTATCTTCTAAATAAGGAGGAGAAGCACTGAGTTGAAAGTTTCTGAATTTTACAAGAAAAGTAAGGCGCCGGTTTTCTCGATCGAGGTATCCCCACCACTAAATGGAGAGTCGCTTGACCCAATATTCAACACAATAAACTCCTTTAAGGAGTTTAACCCGGCTTGGTGTAGTGTGACCTGCGGTGCTCTTGGTAGGCCACGTGGCGGAACGATACCAATCAGTGGAAGGATAAAAAGGGAGTACGGAATAGAAAGCGTGGTTCATTTTATCTGTATGGGTAGATCAAGGCAAGACATAGAAAATCTATTAACAGATATGAAATATGAAGGAGTTGAAAACGTGCTTGCATTAAGGGGCGATTCACCTAAAGGCAAGACAAGCTTTCGCTCTCACCCAAAGGGACATCGGTTTGCCTATCAGCTTGTGAGGCAAATTAAGCTCTTGAACCAAGGTAGATACTTGGCAGAAAAAGAAGGTGAATACCGTGAAGGATTGCCTACAGACTTTTGCATAAGTGTAGCCGGTTATCCAGAGGGGCATCCGGAATGCTCGGATAAGAAAGAGGACTTACAGCACTTAAAAATGAAAGTGGATGAGGGCGCAGATTACATTACCACCCAGCTTTTCTTCAACGCAGACCACTACTTAAGATTTGTGGAGAATATCAGGAAAATGGGGATACAAATTCCCATAATCCCCGGAATAATGCCAGTAGGGAGTTGGCCCCAAATTAGATTTATTTTAAACCAACAGTTAGGAATAAATATCCCCCAACCTTTTATAGAAAAGCTTGAGAAGTACCACAGCGTGAGAGATAAGACCTCTGCACAAAAGTTTGGAATAGAATACATAGCCTCAATGTGCAAAAGCTTGATAAGTGGCGGAGCTCCAGGAATACATCTCTATACTATGAACTCACCAACCCGTGGCAGAGGAGTTATCCAAGAAACATTTAACTTAAAGAGGTAAGGGATGGAAGTAACGAAGAGTGAAGCACGCCCACGAGAAGAGGTTGGAGTCGGGTATGCCGAGAGGGTCTTCAGACGAATTCAGGAGATAATTGACGATACCGGTGGACAAGCTGGTGCTCTCATTCGGGTTTTGCAACAAGCACAGGGGCTAATTGGCTATCTCCCTGTGCCGGTGCTAAAGACTATCTCTAGGGACCTAAAGGTCCCCATTAGCGAAGTATACGGGATAGTCAGCTTCTATCACTTCTTTACTATGGTGCCCAAGGGTAAGCATGTTATCCAGGTCTGCATGGGCACCAGTTGCTATGTTAAGAGAGGGCAGAGGATTCTTGATGCCTTAAAGAAAGACTTGGGACTTGAGCCTGAGGAGATTACCCCTGATGGCAAATTCTCCCTGGAAACCGTTCGCTGCCTCGGTTGCTATGGGCTATCACCAGTAATGGCTATCGGGAGTGATGTCCATAGTAAGGTGAAGGCAAGTAAGCTAAAGGATATTCTGGATTCGTATCAGTAGAAGGCAATAGAAGTGACACGAATTTCCTCTCTAGAGGATTTGAAAAGATTAAAAGCGATTGTAGAGCCCCGTTTCAAGGTGCGTGAAGATAGGGATTTTACTAAGATTAAGACTGCACCAGAAATTAATATCCGGGTTTGCCAAGGGAGCGGCTGCACTGCATCTGGGTCAGAGAAAATAACCAAGACCCTTGAGGAGTCTATCAAAGCAAGCAGGCTTGAGAAAAGGGTCAAGATAATAATAACAGGGTGTCATGGTCTTTGCGAGATGGGGCCTATAGTTATAATCAATCCCGGGGATACCCTTTATACCAGAGTGAAACCGGAGGATGTAGAAGAAATTGTAGAACGACATTTACTAAACGGGGAAATAGTGGAAAGGCTTGTTTATCATGACCCCGTAAGTGGAAAGCCAATATCAGCCTATAGTGAGATCAGCTTCTATCTAGAACAGGAAAGGAGAGTGCTACATAATAATGGCTTCATTGACCCTTGGAGTATTGATGAATACATTGCTCGAGATGGTTATCAAGCCCTGGCTAAAGTCTTGACCCAGATGAAGCCGGACAAAGTTATTGATGAGGTTAGGAAATCAGGGTTGCGGGGGCGGGGAGGAGCCGGCTTCCCCACAGCTACAAAGTGGGGGTTCGTTCGCAGTGCGCCCAGTGAGGAGAAATATGTAGTTTGTAATGGGGATGAAGGCGACCCTGGTGCTTATATGAACCGGGCAGTCCTGGAAGGCAATCCCCATTCGGTTATTGAGGGGATGGCTATCGGAGCCTATGCTATAGGGAATGTTCGCCAGGGCTATTCCTATGTCCGAGCTGAATACCCTCTTGCTATTGAAACCCTAAGCCACGCTATTGCCCAAGCCCGAGAATATGGGCTTCTGGGCAAGAATATCTTGGGAACCGACTTTGAATTTTCTATTGACATCTTCCCCGGTGCCGGTGCTTTCGTCTGTGGCGAGGAGACAGGTCTTTTAATTTCAATTGAAGGAAAGAGGGGGAGTCCTCGCCAGAGACCTCCCTTCCCGGCAAATGTAGGGAGAGGGCTTTTTGGCAAGCCTACCACCATTAATAATGTGGAGACATGGTCAGATATCCCCCAGATTATTTTAAGGGGGGCTGATTGGTTCGCCGGCGTTGGCACCGAGAAAAGTAAGGGTACAAAGACCTTCAGCCTAGTAGGGAAAATAAACAATACCGGGCTGGTGGAAGTTCCCCTGGGGACACCACTGGGCAAAATTGTCTTTGACATTGGTGAAGGGATACCAGAGGGGAAGAAATTTAAGGCAGTTCAGATAGGTGGACCTTCCGGGGGGGTTATTCCCATTGAGCATCTCAATACCCCCCTCGATTATGAAGCTGTTACCGCTCTAGGGGCAATTATGGGCTCTGGTGGGCTCGTGGTGATGGATGAGGATAGCTGTATGGTGGATGTGGCAAAATTCTTCCTTCAGTTTACCAGAGATGAGTCCTGTGGTAAATGCACCCCCTGTCGGGCCGGGATACCCAAGATGCTGGAGATTCTAAACAAGATTAGCCAGGGCGAAGGAACAATAGAAGACCTAGATGTCTTGTCGGAATTGGCTGAGATGGTTGCCTCGGCATCCCTATGCGGGTTAGGGCAAACAAGCCCAAATCCGGTCTTAACCACACTGCGACACTTCCGTGAGGAGTACGAGGCTCATATCATAGATAAGAAGTGCCCGGCTGCCGTTTGCCAGGCTCTATTTAAAGCTCCCTGTCACCATACCTGTTCCGTGGAACTGGACATCCCCGGCTATATCAGTTTGATTAAGGAGGGCAGGTTTGTTGAGGCTTACTGCTTAATCAAACAGCGTAATCCTTTTCCCTCCATCTGTGGTCGAGTGTGCCACCACCCTTGCGAGTTTAAGTGTCGTCGAGCTCAAATCGATGAGCCAATAGCAATCAGAGACCTAAAGAGGTTCGTTGCTGACTACGCCTCTGAGCATGGGGTTGAATATGTTCCCGAGGTGAAGGGAAGAAAAGAGGAAAGGGTAGCTATCATTGGTGCTGGCCCAGCCGGGTTGTCAGCAGCCTGGGACCTCACACTGGAGGGATACCAAGTTACTGTGTTTGATGCCCTCCCTGTGGCTGGTGGGATGCTTGCCGTAGGCATTCCTGAGTATCGTCTCCCCAAGGACATTCTCAGAAAAGAAATCCACGATATCGAAAGGCTTGGGGTAGATATAAGGTTAAACACACCTATTAACGATGTTGATTCCTTGTTGAAAGATGGCTATCAAGCAGTGTTCATCGCTGTAGGTGCTCATAAAGGAGCTAAGACGGGGATTCCAGGTGAAGACCTGGCAGGAGTCTATGACTCCGTTGAGTTCCTGAAGGAAGCTAATTTAGGGAAAGAAATACAGGTAGGTAAGAGGGTAGCAGTTATCGGCGGCGGCAACTCAGCCATCGACTCAGCTAGGGTAGCTTTAAGAAAAGGGGCTGAGGAAGTACATATATTCTATAGGCGTGAAAGGAGGGATATGCCAGCTATAGCTGAAGAGGTGGAGGCTGCCGAAGAAGAGGGAATCCATCTTAACCTGCTGACAGCCCCTACCAAGATTCTGGGTGACGATGGAAGGGTTACCGGGCTTGAGTGTATCCGCATGGAGCTGAAGGAGTTTGACCGAAGCGGTAGAAAAACCCCCTATCCGATTGAGGGTTCCGAATACAAGACAGATATTGACATGGTTATCGAAGCTATAGGTCAAAGACCTGATACCTCTTTTATAAAGGGTAACGGAATCAAAATGGAAAGAGGTGGGATAGTGACTGTAGACCGCCGAACATTGGCCACTGGGAGGAAGGGGGTTTTTGCCGGAGGAGATGCGGTAACCGGCCCCCGGACGGCAATCGAAGCTATTGCTGCCGGGCAGAGGGCAGCCTCTTCTATAAAGAGATATCTTCAGGGGAAGGAGCTTTCGCCTTTAGTGGAGCGTGATGGCTATAGACCAATTGCTATCCCCTCGCTGCCGCCAAGTGAGGAGGAGACACGGGAGAAGGCTAGGATTAAGGCTGATGAAATCCCTATGAACGATAGAAAAACCTCCTTTACGGAAATAGTTTTGCCTTACAGCCCGGAGCAAGCCAGAGAAGAGGCCTCTAGATGCCTGAGATGCGACCTTGAGGTTGAAGGGTAGATAATGAGTGAGATAACCTTGACAATCA
>JAUVZA010000081.1 GCA_030602805.1 Dehalococcoidia bacterium
GTGGATATAGGTATCCTTGTTCAGATCATCAACGCCGAAGAGCTCTCTGGCAGCTATCAGCGTCGATTTGGCGTAAGCAGTGTTCCGTATCGCTTCCCAGAAGGGCTCCATTGCCTGCCACCGTTCCTCCAGAGACATATCTTCGCGCTCCGGAGTGGGGATGAACCGACGCGCCCTCATGCGCTTGGTGAAGGCTACCCTATAGCGATGCATCGGGAGGCGAACCGCCTCCATCAGGCGTGGAGGCATCCCCGCCGACACCAAGTCGCTAGAATTGTAGTGACCGAACAGATAGCTGAAGTCTACGGCATACTCATTACGCTCCGCCTCAGACATGATATGCTCGTGGGTATCCACAATGGAAACCTTCTCCACCTCTGACTTTATTCTCTCGTTAATCCGATCCATGGTTCCTCCTTTCAAGAGCCAAAATATCCCGTTTTTGTAGGTAACATACGCGTGTGTCCATGTTAAAAGCCCTGCGACCCAAAATGTCAAGGGTGAAGAGCAACACTTACATGATTAATGGTGGAGCTGGGGGATTCGAACCCCCTACCTTTTGACTGCCAGTCAAACGTTCTCCCGACTGAACTACAGCCCCACGATTTTCCCTCACTACCACCATTTAATGTAGCAGAAAATGAGAGGGAACGCAAGTTTAGACCGCAGGTAATTGCTCATTACCAATAGATGGGTTACAATATCAACCAAAATTAACTGGAGGCATATCTATGAAACTTAGCGGTCTAGCCCAAATAGCTGGCATTGTCTTCGTTCTGGCCACACTTTTTTTATTGTCATGTGGGGCTCCGGCAATAAAGCCTAAGACCTACTCAGCACCACCGCCGATGCTCATCGACACCAGCAAGCAATACATAGCCATCATTGAGACAGAGAAGGGGAATTTAGTGCTGGAGCTATTCGCCAGTGATGTCCCAATAACGGTCAATAATTTCGTGTTCCTTGCCGGTGAAGGATTCTACGACGGCACCACATTCCATCGGGTAATAGCCGGCTTCGTGGCTCAGGGAGGAGACCCCACTGGGACCGGAACAGGTGGCCCCGGTTATAAATTTGCTGATGAATTTACCGAACATACCCATGTCATCGGGGCTCTATCAATGGCTAATGCTGGCCCTAATACGAATGGCTCACAATTTTTCATTACCTATACGCCACAGCACCAGCTTGATGGCAAACACTCAGTCTTTGGTCAGCTAATTGAGGGAATGGATGTACTCCAAGAGATTAGGCAAGGGGATACCCTAACACGGATAGTTATAGAGGAAAGCTAACCCAGCTGCACAGACATACTGTTACCTTATGTGGCTGCCTTAGCTGTTGCCCTTGCCGTAAAGGTTAAACCTTTGTCTCTAAGGTCAACTATAATCGTGTCGCCTTCCCTAAATTCGCCTCGTAATAGCTTGGTTGACAGGGGATTTTCTGCCTTGGTATAACCAGAGGTTTGCTATTCCTGCTGTTGAGGCAGGCATGGCCTATCGGCAGCCTGAGGAGGGGTTTATCCGCCTTTGGCGAGATTTATTCGTGATGAGGTATTTTGCTTTAAGTACCACTGTATGGCAGGTGCAGACAATGTGGTGCGTTTTGGCAGGGATAGACTACAAGTACTGCCAACTAATGGCAGATTGAGTTATGCTCGGGCCAGAGTGGAAGGGCATGAGAGGCTGGATGGCAGTTTGGCAGTGTACTACCAGGGACATTGCCTGACTACCAAACCGGCACCGCCGGAGGCGCCGGTGCTCAGGGTGAGGAATGCATCTCGGGTTATACCCAATATGACTGAGCCGGGTAAACTTGCTGTGCCCGCTATCGTCGTAAAGAAAACCTTACCGCTAAAGCCTTCTTGCTACACCAAGCCTGGCCCGGATCACCCTTGGCGCGGACCTTTTAAAGTCCATATCATTAGGGGGTGACAAACTCACTGAACAATTAGGGTGACATTTTCTCTGGACAACAACACCTCACTCAAAAAACTGTTGACAACAAATGGTGATTTTAGTATCATCAAATGGTAATATTTTTCATTTAGAACTTGAAATGAGACTTACCAAGAGAAAAGTAGTAGCTACATTGAGGCAACATAGCTATAAGCTCACCCCACAGCGACGAGTGGTGATACGGACAATTACCTCTAGTCAGGACCATCTTACACCTACTGCCATATATGAGAAGGTGCGTCAAGACCACCCTAATATTGGGCTGGTAACTATTTACCGCACCCTTGAGATACTGGCTAAGCTAGAGCTTATCTGCGAGCTACACGCCGGAGGTAGCTGCCGTAGCTACACAATTAGTGCTCCAGGGCATCACCACCACTTGATTTGCTCCAACTGCGGCAAAGTCGCTGATTTCCCCACTTGCGAATTAGAGGAAGCACAGCAAAGCCTCTCCAAGCGGACAGGATTTAGAATAGATGGGCACCTGCTTGAATTTATTGGTCTTTGCCAAGCCTGCCAAAAGGAAATCACATAGGATTTTCAACTAGCCATCAAGCGAAGGTTTTCTTATGAAAGAGGACAAATGCTCAGACGAATAGCTAACGAACTCAGGGAACATGTGCCGTTCACTACTTTCGGAGCCGTTACCGGGATTATTATCATGGTCATAATAATTTTTGGTAATGTTCCTTCCCAAGTTTCCCAGACTGCTTTTTATACCTTACATCCACTCCACATTGTATTGAGTGCCTTAGCGACCACAGCCATGTATAAAAAATATGGTAACGGCAAAATCTGGGCAGCAATTTTGATTGGCTATGTGGGCTCTATTGGCATAGCTACGCTCAGCGATGTCATAACTCCCTATCTGGGAGGAGCTTTACTAGGTGCCAAAATGGAATTTGAAGTACCCTTTATTGAAACCTCGCCAATACCCGTTATTGGAATTCCAAAATGGCTACTGGTAAATCCAGCGGCACTTGTTGGCATTATCATTGGTTATTGGAGACCTACCACCAAATTCCCACACTTTGGACATGTATTGCTAAGCACTTGGGCATCGCTGTTTTACTTCACAGCATTTGGAGTAGCCAACTGGGTTCCTTTGCTCCCCTTTATATTTATATTTTTATTTCTTGGCGTTTGGATTCCCTGCTGTCTAAGCGATATAGTGTTCCCCCTTTTATTTGTAAGAAAGAAGTTGCCACCCCGGAATATATAACCTATAATCAAAATCATTATGAATCTTGCAGTTCAATTAGCACCCAGACACCAGCAGGGTTTATTGCTAGCTAATCCGGTGATGACTGCCTCGGGTACCTTTGGCTACGGCACAGAGTATAGCCATCTGTTTGATGTTCAACAGCTAGGGGCTATCGTATGTAAAGGAACCACCCTGGAACCTAGAGACGGAAATCCCCAACCACGGCTAGCCGAAACAGCTTGTGGCGTGCTCAATTCAATTGGGCTACAGAATATTGGCGTTAATGCCTTAATTAAAGAAAAGGCACCAATCTGGGCAAGCTGGCGGGTGCCAGTCATCGTTAATATAGCCGGGGAGACCATTGATGATTACGTCCAACTGGCGGGCAAGCTGGATGGGGTAGCTGGAATTAGTGCCATTGAAGTAAATATTAGTTGCCCTAATATCAAAGCTGGTGGTGCTGAGTTCGGAGCCAATCCCAAATCAGCCGCCGAGGTTACTGCCGCCGTCAAAGCAGCCACTTCCTTGCCAATACTGGTTAAGTTAACCCCAAATACCAGTGATATAGCTAAGATAGCTATGGCTGTGGCTGAAGCTGGAGCCGATGCTATATCCTTAATCAATACGCTTAGAGGTATGGCTATAGATATAGCTAAGCGTCGACCCCTATTAGGCAACATAACTGGAGGGCTATCGGGACCAGCCATAAAACCGGTGGCGTTGTATATGGTATATGAGGTAGCTGGTGCCGTGGAAGTGCCAGTCATTGGCTGCGGCGGCATCGCTACTGCCAGCGATGCCTTAGAGTTCATCATGGCTGGAGCCAGTGCTATTCAGGTAGGCACGGCTAGCTTTATCAACCCTCGGGCTCCCCTTGATATCCTGGAGGGAATAGAGCAATTTATGAAAAAAGAGGGGATAAAGGATATAGCCGAGCTTATTGGTATAGCTCGGCGTTAATTAAAGGATGAGTTTGGCACGAATAGGAACTGTGATTGCACAATATGGCTTTTTGTTACATCAACGACAAGAAAAGATGATCGGGCATCATGATGAGCCCTGCTCGATCAAAACATCCAAATTCCTTGGAATCACATCCAACTGGTACAATAGGTAGAGTCTCTTCAGTTTTTCTACGGTCGCTTGCGGGAGTTGATTGGGGGAGGTTCCTTTCAATATAAGTTTAGTCTCTTTTTCTGTGAAGCTTTCCTCCCCTTCAAACCAGCGAAAGAATCTCTTATTCGCTGGACAGGCCAGCTGACAGTACATACACCCGATTAGACAATTATGCCAGGAAGGCTCAATCCAGTCAGGAAATTCATTCGGTCTTTCAGTGTGAAAGGTAAGGCATTTCTCTGCTTGAACCAAGAAACGACGAGGAACAATTGCGCCGGTCGGACATTTCTTGACACAAGCGTTGCAAGTATTACACTGTTCTAGTAACCGCAGCTCAAACCAGTTATCTTCAATAGCAGGAAGGTCTGAAAGGAAAGCCTTGAGCCTGTAGAAGCTTCCCATGCCTTCAATATAGGTAATGTTGTTTTTCCCGTATTTGGCCAGTCCACTGCGAACCGCCAGCAGTTTCTCAGGCACCGCGGCTGGATAAAGGTTGAATCCTTTTGGCTTAAGTATGTCTGAGAGTATATTTTCGACTATTTCATCCGTCTTGTGAGAATAGGTTGGAGGTACTGTCAGATGATAGGACCTTCCCTTGAAGTTAAAATTCACCCTTTGCTGGGGTTGTGGCACGGAGGTTATCACAAGAGACTTCGCATCAGGAAGGTGCTCAGGGATCCCGAACTCAAATCCAGCGAGATACTCTTGGTACAGAGCTTCGTCAAAAACTCCTTGGTTGCGGCGACGCTCAATCTCCTCTTTCAAATCATCAAGATGTCTGATAGAGACAATTCTTCCGGTGTATCCTTTTTGTTTAAGCCCTGAGTAGACTTGTTTCGTAATTTGTGAAATACCCGAGGTCATATTTCTTTCTCCCATCTCCTCATAGCCTCATACCTTCAACTGAAGTTATCTGTAAAGCAAGTAGTTCCGTCATTGTATAGTAATATCGTCAGTAGAGCAATGGTATTATTACTTGACTGCACAAAATGACGAACTGCGTAACCTGTGCCTGTTCTCTCCTGCTTATCCAGCCGTTTATTCTTCCACCAGTTTTTGCCCGGCAAGGAAAGCCTGGCGTAAAGCATCAGGATGTTTAGCTATAGCCCCCTTCTCATCCATATTGCGGAATAGTAGTGCACCGGCATAAGTAATATCCAGAATTCTAAAGAGGGTCTTTAGTGTAGCCAGTGCCGGCTCAAACAGATTGGCTATCCTTCTGCCACCAGCGGAAATGAATAATCCCTTCCTCTCTTGTCTATTGCCTGATGGTGGTAATTTAAGCACACATTTCCTTACCCATAGTGCCTGGCAGTGGTCAATCATCGCCTTTATCTGAGCCGTTACCCCCATAAACTGGATAGGAGAGGCTAAAACTATTCGGTCAGCGTCCTCTAGTTCCCTATGAACCATCTGCATTTCATCTTCTACCTTGCACCTACCCGCCTAAGGCGGGCGGCACCTGATGGTCAAAATTTACCAGACCTTCAGCGACCAACCTAAGCTGGTATCGGAGTTGATAGATTACCTCTACAGCGGCCAAGATGAAAAGATGCTGACCACAGTGAAGCTGGCTCGCCTGCTATGTGAGGATAAGGATAAGAGGCAAAAGATTGCTGACCTGGTCACCTATATTGAGAATAACCGGGATGGGCTATATGGCTCAAGGTCATTGAGGGGTGAGGTGGAAGCCAAAAGGGTGCTGGTCTGGAGCGATGGAGAAAAACATTAAGACTGTCATCGGCAGGAGGTTTAAAAAACATGGGATGAGCTGGACTACGAAAGGAGTGAATAATCTTCTCAAATTAAGGATAATAAAATCG
>JAUVZA010000016.1 GCA_030602805.1 Dehalococcoidia bacterium
TTACTCTGCTTTAGTAGGAAGGGGCGATTCTTTATGTCTAGTGCTAATTTATTCTACATTGACCGTAATCCAGCCGCCTGACCTTCCTCCCAGACCCCATTGTAGTTCCAGACAAAGCACATACTCACCGGCAGGAAGCTCAGGAGTTGTTTTTATGGTAACTGTCGAATGACAGGTATTATATGGAGATGCCGTAAACCGGGAGGGTTCTATGCTTACTTTTAATCCCTTGGGCATGGGTAATCTCTCTTGTTGTAACGGTGACCCGTAGTTATGCTTCACTCTAGAGATTGTAAAACTAAACTCGCCGCTGTCTTTTAGGGTATCCAGAGTGATATTTACTGAAGCCGTCTCACCAGCTTTAATTTTAATATTAGAAGGCTCAAACCCCCAACCCATTCTTTCAAGCCCTGACTTTCCGGGTACAACCACAGGTGCTGAACAGCCAATGACCGCCAGCAGGACAATCGCCACAATCATAACACCTAGAAAAACCAGCCTTTTCATCTTTATCTACCTCTCCTTCATTCAAAGTAGGGATTTCTCTCCTTTCCATAAAGTTTCGCCCTTCCCTATGCTTTAGTGGCTCGCTCCATTCCTCTGGGTTTCTCAGCTCTCATGGCTCGCTCGCTTTTTGTGGGTTTCTCTCATGTAATGGCCCGCTCATTTTCTTTGTTATCCCTCTCCTTTGTAGAAGAAGATGATATAGGCACAAAGGCCAAGGTAGAGGACCGGAAGGACAATGCCAGAGATGGCATCAATATGCATGTTTACTCCTTTGCTATTTTACTTCACGCTCAGACCAAAGCCAGGTTTTGTCAATAAGTTGTCAATAAACTGTTTACAACTCATTGGGACTCATAGCTATTTTACATCCCCTCCAATTAGCTCATTGGTTCTCATTTGTGCCTAATTGCGACCTTTTGGGACACACAACGCCAAATCCGAAGACCGATGCTCTGTCCGCTGAGCTATAGGCGCTTGATATATGGGGTGAGTGGAGGGATTTGAACCCTCGCTCTCCAGGGCCACAACCTGGCGCCTTAGACCGCTAGGCGACACTCACCATAAGAGAAGCAAAAACTTTAAAAGGGGCTTCGCCCCTTCAAGCTGCCTGTGATAAACGACCTCAATAAGTATTATTGGCTTCAACTTGTGGTATAGATATTATAGCTGAAAAAACCCTCTCTTTCAATGGGTGGGCAGTTACCTTTTTGCTTCTCAAGCAGGACGCTTTCTAATCTTATTCCAAAGAGATTGTTTATCAATTCAATAGGTTGAGCCTTAAAAACCATTTGTTGATTTTGGGATGGTTTTTGTTTATAATGTACCTAATAGTGAAAAGGAAAGTTACTCTCGTCGTATTGTTATCCACGGGCATCATTCTGGGATACCTATCTGTTATAGCTTGGTCTGCAGGTTTTGTGCTAGCCAAATACTTAGGCAGCAAAACAGTTGGCGAGCCAAGTAAGGTAAGGTCATATTTTATTCCTTTAGGGCAGTATAAAATTCACTTACACCACTGGCTTTTGTCTTCCTGTGCAATAATAGTCTTTGCCGTGTTCAAGGGCGCCTATCTTTTACCCTCAGATTTATTCTACGGATTTTTCGGTGCGATAGTTTTCCATGGTATTTATAGCTATAGTGATTGGCACAAGGTTCTAATTCTCAGACAAGTTCAAAGTCTTGTTGTTGCCAAGAACCTGGCGATAGCGAAATTTACCTTTGCTACGAGTTTACTAGAAATGAAACAGAAAATAGAGGAAGACCAAACTAGCCCTCGAATTTGTCCTCCATCATCACATTACAGCATTTCCAAAATGGGGGACCAGGGTTCTACACGAGATAAGGGTCCTCATAAAAACATGGTATAATATGTAAGATTACGGGCATACCGGAGGCTCAGGTTCTGGAAGCATTAGAAGTGGCACGCAAGGCAGTAGAGGCTGCCAGTGATAAGCAAGCTATTGATATTACGTTGCTGGATACCCAAGAGGTTTGTAGCTTTGCTGATTATTTTGTGATTTGTAGCGGCGATAGCGAGAGACAGATTAAGGCTATTTATGATGAGATTGGGCATATATTAAAGAAGGCAGGTATTTTACCTCACCACCATGAGGGGACTATAGACTCAGGATGGCTCCTTATTGACTTCGGTGATGTCATTGTCCACATTTTTGCTTCCTTTGAGCGGGAACATTACCAACTGGATAAACTATGGAGCCAAGCCAGTACCTTGGTCAGGATTCAGTAACTCAGCTACCAATTTCTTGACGATAATTGAAAATTTCAGCCTCAGAAAAGAACAGCTTAATTTCCTTCTCAGCAGTTTCTGCTGAATCGGAGCCATGAACTGAGTTATGTTCAATATCTACCCCGAAATCACCTCTGATAGTTCCGGCTTCAGCCTTAGCCGGGTCGGTTTCTCCCATTATTTTTCTAATTACCGCTATGGCTCCTTCTCCCTCAAAGACAGCAGCAACTATTGGGGTAGAGCTAATATAATCTACTAGATTGTTAAAGAAAGGTTTATCCTTATGGATAGCGTAGTGTCGTTGGGCTAAGGCTTTATCCAAGTGAAGCATCTTAATTGCTACCAGCTTAAGCCCGCGCTTCTCCAAGCGAGTAATAATAGTGCCAGCTAAGCCCCTTTGCATAGCATCAGGCTTGATAAGGACTAACGACCTTTCCATGTAAAAACTCCTTTATTTTTGCTGATTTAAAAGCCTTTCCAGGTCATCTATAGTTATCTCTTCCAGGGTATCAATGATAAGGTCCGCCTCTCGTAAGTCTTCCCTGGGGGTGGTGTTGGTCACGGCGATGCAGCGTATTCCGGCCCTTTTGCTGGCAGTAACGCCGGCGATAGCATCCTCGATGACAATACAGTTTTCAGCTTCTACTCCCAATTTTTCCGCTGTCAGCAGGAAGATTTGTGGGTCGGGTTTACCCTTAGTGACTTCCCAGCCGGAGACGATGGCATCGAAGCGGTTATGTATCTTAAGACTCTGGGTAATCAGCCGGATATTTTCCATTGGTGCTGAGGAGGCTATGGCTGTCTTGAATCCACGCTCCTTGAGTAAGGCTATTAATTTGAGCACTCCGGGGAATGGTCTTATGTTTTGTCCCATTAGTTGCCGGAAGTTTTCATCCTTTTCTCGGATAATAGCCATAATTTCACCTTGCACTACTTCCCTCCCCAAAATGCTTTTGATGATACCATCGCTCCTCTTGCCGGTATTACGCCAATAGTCTTCCTCAGTATAATTTACTCCTCTTTTCCCGAAAACTATTTGCCATCCCTTTAGGTGATACTGAGCTGTATCAGCAATCACTCCATCCATATCCCAGATAACTGCTTTCACTTCATTTTTTAGCCATTACTTTTCGGCTTATCCTCCTTATTGCTGTTATTTAACTTTTGGTTTGATGATGAATTGTGTGGCTTTACCTTCAGCTATCAGGATTACGTCTATCGATGATATATTGGCTTTAGTCTTAACTAGCCTCTTCGCTTTTTGATTATAGAGGAAATGATGACAAGTAGCTCGCCTATTAGAGTAGTGCATCTTAATTTTACTTGCCATTTTGCCTCCATTTTATCGGTGCTTCGGTTGAGTAATCGCTGGTCGTCGTAGGTATAGTGGCTGTAAAGTAGTCAGATTGTCATAATCGCCTGCTTTTAATCGCTTGAGTCCCAGCTCAGCTAAGAAGCTGGCTCGCCGCAATCCGGCGGCTGGGGGTGGTATTATCGCTTTTTGCTTAAGCTGCTTTGTCAGCTGTGTGGTGATAAACGGTATGAATTCACCGCAAAATATGGTTTTGGTAGTTATCTGTGAGTATAGAGTTTCAATAATAGTTATGTGCTCAGCAATAAGCTGACGCCACTCATTGTGTTTCGCCTGGTATATAGCCGTGGCAATCTCCCCTCTCCCGGCATTAAATATCGGGCAAATAGGCAAGCCAGTTTCAGCGTGCTGGTAGGCTTCTGCTTCTAGGGTGCTGATACCAACTATCGGTATTCCGAGACTGAAGGCTAGCCCCTTGGCAGTGCTAATTCCAACCCGTAATCCATTGAAGCTGCCTGGTCCCCTGGCTACAATAATGCCAGTAGTAGATTGAAGACTTAACTTGGTCTGATTTAGCAGGTGAGCCAGATGGGGTAGCAGCTGGGTAGTGTGATTTTGTCCACAACGCCAGGTTAATTCGGCCAGCACTTCGCTGTCTGGAACTATAGCCAAGCTAGCCGTATCTGTTGAAGTATCTATAGCCAATTGCATTAGTTGTTTTAGCCCTTTCTATGGGTTAGGAGAAAAGTCTTTTAGCTGTGTTGCTATCTCAAGGTAGCGCTGGCCACTGGGTTTGAGCTGAAAGCCACGCTCAGTGTCGGAAAGATAGCCTATTTGAATTAGCAGGTGCTCGGTTGGTAATATGCTTAGCCCCTTTTCTGCCCATTCCACTACACAAACACCATTACTATATAGATAGTCATCCAAGCCCAATTCCGCAATCTCTGCTATATGGTCAAGCCGATACAGGTCTATGTGATATAGAGGTAGCCGGCCGTAAAGTTCTCTAACTATGACAAAGGAAGGGCTGAGCGCATATTCCTTGATGTTTAACCCCCAGGCAATACCTTGAGTGAGGCAGGTCTTTCCCGTCCCCAGGGCACCGACCAAGAGGAAAATATCACCAGCCAGAGCTAACTCGCCGATACGAGCCCCGAACCTCTGGGTCTGCTCTGGGCTATGGCTAATTAGTTCAAGATAGCTCATATTGAGATTGTTTATCAACCCCATCCCCTTTATCCCCTTCCCCTTGATAAGGGGAAGGGGAAATTGATTATGTAAGAGAGGCGAAGCCTCTCTTTAACTCTCCTTTAGTATCTTACTCCTTCAAAGGAGAGTAAGAGGATTATGATATGAACATCTTCTTATCATGGGGCAAAGCCCCTCTAAAACTCCCCCAAATAAACGACCCTATGAAGTGAATCTAGTGGCTGATTCAGCTTTATCTTGTGGCAAAGTGCTCCCATCCTGTCTTACCAAGATTAAAGGGCTTTCCTTTTCTGTCAACCAGGGTTATCTTGCCTATTTTATCAGCTACGATTTCACCGATTACTGTTACCGGGCAAGAGGCTGCCTTTTTGACCTTATCGATGACCTCAGTGCCTCCGGTAAACAATAGTTCGTAGTCCTCTCCTCCTGAAAGTGCCAGCTCAAGTGCCCTATCACCGAAGTTAGCCTTGACTTCGGGCTGGATAGGCACGCGGTCAATTTCTATCCGGGCACTAACCTGACTGGCTTTACATATATGGCTTAGGTCTGAAATCAGCCCATCGCTAATATCTATAGCTGTCTTTACCCCTTGCTCTACCAGTAATTGCCCTTCAGCTATTCGGGGATAGGGGTGAAGAAAAGCCTTTTTGAAACAAGCGGTAGCTTCAGGGCTAAATTGGAGCTTTCTATTAAGCATCCTCACCCCGGCGGCAGCGGCACCTAGCTCACCGGTAACAGCTACTTTGTCACCGGGCTTGGCTGCTGAGCGGGTGAGTATATGTTGAGCCTGACCTCTGGTGCTACCCAGAATAGTAATGTTAATAGCTACCATGGGGGCGCTGCTTGTGTCTCCACCGATTATAGCTACTCCAAACTGCTGTGCCAGTTCAATCATCCCCTTATAGAGGGCAGTAACATCGTCTACTTCGGTATGACCCGGTACGGCTAATGATACCAATGCGTATCTGGGTACGCCACCCATAGCGGCAATATCACTCAGGTTAGCTGCCAGCGCTTTCCAACCCAGTTCGTTCCAGGAAGCCATACCTAAGGAAAAATGAGTATCCTGGGTGAAGGAATCAACAGTAGCTAATTGAATTGAGGTATCACCATACCAGGCGGCGGCATCATCACCAATGCCCATAATAAGCTGCTGCCACGATGCTTTCTGTTTATCCTGGGCACTGTAAGCCATTTTAGCCAGGAGGTCGATCAGTCCGAATTCCCCTAACTCCGAGACCTTCATAGCTGGAATTATAACACGCCTATATTTGGGTTGTATAGCGTGTAAAGGATATGTGATTGGTTCTAGTCTGGGTTTTAGGTACTATAAAAGGGGGTAGGCTAACGTTACAATCAGAGCCAGGCAAGGGGACAACTGTAACCGTTGAAGTTCCAATTTAGGTCACAACCTAGCTCTAGCCATACCGTGTAAAACCTGCTATAGTCTTCAATAGAGGATGCATTACGCAATTATTGCTGATATTCATGCTAACCTGGCTGCTTTTATAGCGGTGCTGGATGACATTAAACGCCGGGGTGGGGTGGAGGAGGTGTGGTGTTTGGGGGACATTGTTGGCTATGGTCCAGACCCTTCTCAGTGTATTAAGCTTTTACGCCAATATAACCATGTCTGTGTTGCCGGGAATCACGATTGGGCAGCAATAGGTAAGCTGGCTACTTCTGAGTTTAACCCTGATGCGGCTATAGCCTGTCGCTGGACAGGACAGCAATTAAGCCATGAGGATGTAGACTATCTTGAGAAGCTGCCAGTGGTTATTCAGAAAGGGGATTTTACCCTGGTACACGGTAGCCCGAGGCAGCCTATCTGGGAATACCTTATATCAGTCAGCAGTGCTAAGGAAAATTTTGCTTACTTCCAGTCGCAGTTTTGCCTGGTGGGTCATTCTCATGTCCCCCTAATATTCAGGTTTAATGAAACTGGTGCTTGCTTATTTAGCCAATTCACGCCTAATATTAGGCTTGTGTTGGCTAAGAAGCGATTGATTATCAATCCTGGTGGTGTGGGGCAACCCAGAGATGGTGACCCTCGAGCCAGCTATGCTATCTACGATAGCGAGACTGGGATGGTTAGGCTCTGCCGTGTTCCGTATAACATTAGTGTCACTCAAACCAGGATGGTGAAGCATAATCTACCTGTGCGCTTGGTGGCGCGTCTTAGCCAGGGTGTCTAACCGAGGTAAGCAACCCTCATATTACTGGTAAAGTCAGGTATTTAGGATGGGGATAAAGCCCAAGAAAGCAGCCTATAAAGGGCATTACCCAAAGGCAAAGTCACTTTTAGCTCAAACCAGGGGGTTACTGCGCCGCTTTAACCTTCAGGCACGGAAGGGCTTGGGGCAGCATTTCCTTATTGACGAGGAGGTGCTTAAGCTTATTACTTCAGCCGCTGAGCTTACCTCTACCGATGTTATTATGGAAATAGGGCCTGGTCTTGGGATATTGACCAAGGAACTAGCTAAGCAAGGCGGGTGGGTGGTTACTATTGAGTTAGATAGCAAGCTAGCTGACATTTTGAAACAGACATTGGCTTCTTTTAGTAATGTTACTATTATCAATGAGGATATACTTCAGGTTGACCCGGCAACTTTACTCCGGGAGCAAAAGGTGGGATTTCCGCCAGTAATAATTAGCCCCTTCAGCTACAAGGTAGTAGCTAACCTTCCCTATTATATTACCTCTCCTGTCTTACGCCATTTTCTTGAGGCTTCGCTTAAGCCTCAGATTATGGTGGTAATGGTGCAAAAGGAGGTGGCTGAGGCAATTGTGGCTAAACCCGGTCAGATGAGTATGCTGAGTATTAGTGTGCAGTTTTACGGGCAACCAACAATAATCAGCTATGTGCCAGCTCGGTGTTTTTATCCGGCGCCAGAGGTTGACTCGGCTATATTGAAAATCAATCTATATTCTCAGCCACCGGTGGAGGTAACAGACAAGGAGAGCTTTTTTAAACTGGTGCGGGCTGGCTTTACTGCCTCCCGCAAACAAATAGGTAATTCTCTAGCTCAAGGACTGGAATTGCCCAAGGCTGAATGTTTGTCTTTATTGGGAAAGGCAAGCATCGTGCCCCAACGGCGGGCTGAGACCTTGACCCTTGGCGAGTGGGCACGGCTGTGGCAGGTATTTACCCGAGTAGGGAAATCAGCATGCTAACTATTCTGGCACCGGCTAAGTTAAATTTGACTCTTGAGGTTCTGGGTAGACGTCAGGATGGTTTTCACGAAATCCGTAGTGTTATCCAGACTATAAATCTATGTGATAGCCTCCATTTTCAGTTAAGTCAGAATATGGAGTTTAAGTCAGATACGCCAGATTGGATTCCAGAAGAGAGCCTGGTATCTAAAGCAGCTGGCTTAATTCGGAAGGCTACAGGATGCACTAAAGGGGCAACTATAGAAGTCAACAAGCGTATCCCTTGGCTTTCAGGATTAGGCGGAGATAGCAGTGACGCTGCTGCTATCTTGCGTGGTCTTAATAAGCTTTGGGGGCTGGGGTTATCGTTAAAGGAATTGCTTGAGTTAGCCGCTCAGTTGAGTTCGGATACTTCTTTCTTTCTTTTTGGTGGCACGGCTCTAGTTAGCGGTAGAGGTGAGATGGTGACACCTTTACCTCCATTACCCCATATGTGGGTTGCCCTGATGATGCCGCCGGTATCCAGGAGGCCAGGGAAGACAAAACAGCTTTACGCTAGCCTAAAAGCCAGTCACTATACAGGCGGGCAGATTACGGATAGACTGGTAACCTCGCTAACCAGAGGCGGAGAAGTAACGGCATCTTACCTGTTTAATGTGTTTGATGAGGTTGCTCTTGATAACTTTGCTGGACTTGGTAAGTATCGGGAGCAATTTTTGAAAGCCGGAGCCCAGGAAGTTTGCTTGGCTGGCTCAGGACCAGCTCTATTTACATTAGTGAGGGATAAAAATCAGGCCGAGAAGATATACGAGAACCTCCAAAAACGGGGACTGGAATCTTATTTGAGTGATACCTTACCGGCTATAGAACAGGTCAAATAAATGAGCTATAATTATTAGATGAAGCTTGATAAAGGAGGTATAAAATGAGCAGCACAGAGGAGAATCTGCAGTCTGCTTTTGCTGGAGAAAGTCAGGCTAATCGTCGTTACCTGTTCTTTGCCGATAAGGCGGAGAAGGAGGGTTATCCCCAGGTAGCCAGGCTGTTTCGGGCGGCGGCTGAGGCGGAGACGATTCACGCCCGCAATCACTTTGCCGCTATGGATGGAGTTGGCTCGACCAGGGATAATCTGATGGCTGGTGCCGTGGGGGAACACTATGAATTTACCAGGATGTATCCCCCTTTTATTGAACAGGCCGAATCTGAAAATAATAAGAGGGCACAGCGTAGTTTTGAGTATGCCAATGAGGTGGAGCAAATCCATCACAGGCATTTTGAGGCGGCGATGAAAGCCTTTGATGCCGGTCAACAGCTAAAGGATGAGCCTTACTTTGTCTGCCAGGTCTGCGGCAATACCGTAGCCGGTGAAGCCCCCGAGAGATGCCCAATCTGCGGCGCACCAGCCAGCAAGTTCAAACGGGTGGAGTAGGGGAAGAAGGATAAGTTAGCCGAGGCGGTTATTCTCGCTCCTTGTACCAGCGTGTGCCGTTGACTTCCCAAGGAAATGCCGGAGCGGTACGAAGCTCTCTACGACCATTCCTGTCGAACACGGACATCTGTATATGCTTAAACTCTTTATGCGAGGCGAATATTTTGGATTCCTCTAAGTCGATCAACATGAGCAGGAGTGGCCACTGTGCTCCTCCCCATTTTTCTGTTACATGGCTGTAAACCTTTTCTATGTTTGGTGGATGTGTGTAAGTTATAAGCACTGCGTATTTAAGTAACCTTTTGCTATCTTTATCTTTACTCCATACTTTGTGAAGTTTTAGTTTTTCTAACTCATTACCCCATACACCCTCCCATTCCCATTCAATAGCGATTTCATCACCGTCAGTGCTTCTCAATACTGCATCCTTTCTACCTCCACTCTCAAATCTTGTAACAAGACCCATGAGGTCAGCTATGTTACGAACCACTATTCCAATATGGATAGTCCAATCCACCCGCTGTGCTCCTGTTGCCTTTTGGTCGATTGGAAAATCACGATACCAAAAATACTGAAAAAGGGTGGCAAAATCTTCTGGCGATGCCCATTTTTTGTTTAATGGCATTTTAAGGTTCCTTTTAGTTTATTCTTTTCCCTTACTTATCCACCCCTCCACCAACTCCACCTCACCCTGCTTACTGGTTACTTTCCCATCCAGTCCAGCCTCAAGTAATAGCTTTAGTATTTCTTTAATTTGGGGACCTGGGGCTATGCCCATTTTTTGTAGGTCGTTGCCGGTGAGGGCTGGCTTGGCATAACGAAGTTTGTTGATAAATAACCGAATATGCTGGCGAGCTGCAGGGGAATCGCAGGCTAATGAATTAGCAGTAACTGCTTGTAGCGAATAGCCGTGAAGGAGGCGGTAGATACTGCTCGGGCTAAGTTCAGGGTTAGCCAGTGCTGGGAGTTTGGCTTTGATATTAATAGTGTCACGAAGAGTCTGGGCTGATGACTTAGGTAATCTGAGGTATGAAATCAGTGGCTCGGTTTCTTCGCTCGTTAGGGGATAAACCAGAATAGCCAGGTAGAGCCCAACCGGTGGTGGATTAGGGGAGCTTATTCGCCGGACTTGCACAAATTTTTCAGTTAGCCAGCCGTTGCCCTTTAGAGAAGGGTGAAGCCATTTCAGAACATCTAGTTCTTCGGCGCGGCGCAGGACTTTCTCCGGGAATTCTTCTTGTAATATACATTCCAGCTCATATCGTATTCGGTCGCCGCTGATGGTATCTAACATAGGTATATCTCGTTTGAGTAGCTTTAGAGTAGTTGGTTCCAGTTGAAAGTCTAGCCGTTGCTCGTAACGCAGACCACGCCAGATACGGGTGGCATCATCGGTAAAGCTTTTTTCATGCAGGACACGGATAAGTTTATGCTTAAGGTCATCCCTGCCCTCATACCGGTCAATCAATTCACCGTATCGGCTGGGATTAAGCTCAATAGCCATGGCGTTAATGGTGAAGTCGCGGCGAAAGAGGTCGTCGTTGATGGAGCCAGGCGTTATCGTGGGTAGCGCCCCAGGCTTAGCATAGGTCTCGGAGCGGGCTGTAGTCAGGTCAGCACTCCATTTATTCCATTGAAGTTTAGCGGTATTGAAGCGGGGATGGGTGGTGATTTTCCCCTGGTTAATCTCGGCTAACTGTTGCGCCAGCTCTATGGCATTACCTTCTACTACCAGGTCAAGGTCGAGGTTAGCTTGCCCCAGGAGGAGGTCACGAACGACGCCGCCAACAAAGTATAGTCCTTGCCCTTGACTGGCAGCAGTCTTGCCTGCCCTTTGTATGAAGGTAACTAGCTCGCCTGGTAGCTGCCTTTCAATTTTGTTTGATAAATTAGTAATCTTGGGCATTTCTCGTTTATTTAATGTAACGTAATCCGAATTATAGCACAGGCTGTTATTGAGTTCATTTTGTATTGACTGCTGGTTCATTAGCTGGTAGATTTAATTAAGCAAGAGGAGAGCAGAACTGAAAGAGACTACCGAACGCTTGGGCTCTGCACCATTGGGGAGACTACTCCTCAGTTTAAGCCTACCCGGTATGGCATCAATGATAACCATGGCTCTTTATAATATTATTGATACCTTCTGGGTAGCCCGGCTGGGGTATCAGGCTATCGCCGCACTGACTGTTGTCATACCTTACTACATATTGGTTATTGCCATTAGCGTTGGAACTGGCATCGGTATCAATGCCCTTGCCTCTCGGCGTTTTGGCGAGAGAAACATTGAGGCTACCAACCATGTCGCCGGGCAGGTTTTTTGGCTCGCCGGGTTCCTTGGTGTTATCTTCCTAATGGCTGCTGTTTTCTTTTCAGAACCTATTCTGATTATGAGCGGGGCGACCCCGGATATTATGGACTTCGCCACGCAGTACCTGACAGTTCTTGGCTTTGGCATGCCTTTCATCTTCTTTATGATAATAGTTAATAACCTGTTGCGCGGTTCGGGGGACGCAGTTAGACCCATGGTATTTATGATTACTGCCACCGTGGTTAACATTATCCTTGACCCGTTTCTCATTTTTGGTCTCGGTCCTTTTCCGGAAATGGGTGTTCGTGGAGCCGCTCTGGCTACGGTAATCGCGCAACTGCTTGGCGCTGGACTCAGCTTTTATTATATTGTCGCCCGTAAATCTGTTTATCGAATAAAATTCCTGTATCTTAGGCCCAGTTTGCCGATAATACGCGATATTTACCGTGTTGGTTTTCCCTCAATGATACTAGAAATTATGGAAAGTGTGAGCTTTGCCGTGTTTAATTATGTTCTTTCGGCGTTTGGGTCATTAGCCTTGGCTGCTGCCGGCATCGCAATACGTATCATTGACCTGGCCTGGATGCCTATGTTTGGTGCTGCCCAGGGGCTCTTACCTATTGTGGGCTTTAGTTTTGGGGCAAGACTCTGGAAACGGTTGTGGCGGGCGGTTAAATTAGCTTCGGGTGGTCTTGCGTTGCTGATGGGTGTGGTCTTGGTGGTGTTGGAAATCTTTGCTCCTGAGCTTATTGGCATCTTTAGTGATGACCCGGAACTGATGGCTATTGCTGTGCCCGCTATGCGTATTTTCCTGTCAACGCTGGTTATTGTTGGCCCGTTGATTTTGTTTATCACTGCATTTCAAGGTCTGTCCAAGGGCAAGGAAGCCTTAGTCCTTTCACTGGTCCGCCAATTCATCTTCTTTGTTCTGTTACTTTTGCTTCTACCCCGAATTTGGGGAATAACTGGTGTTTGGCTATCATGGCCGATTTCAGATATCCTCGGCTTTCTTATATCAGGACTATGGCTTTTTCGGGAGTATAGGCTACAGCAGCGAGCAGGTGCGTAGGCTGATATACCTGTTCCGGAGGCTGATTCTGGGGGCTAAACACCCCAGCGAGGTCTCCCTATCATTGCCATTTACCAGATACTCTCTTATAATGATGCCCATAAAGGTATAGATTATGAAAGTGGTTTCCGTTGTAGGAATGACCGGTGCTGGCAAATCGGAAGTAGCCAGATTATTTGAGGAGAATGGCTTTATTAGAATCAGATTCGGTGATATAACTGATGAGGAGATAAGCAAGAGAGGCTTGGAGCTGAATGAGGAAAATGAGCGCCACATTAGGGAACTCTTAAGGAAAGAATACGGGATGTCTGCTTATGCTATATTAAATCTATCTAGAATTGATTTAGCCCGGAAACAGTCGGACGTGGTAATTGATGGACTTTACTCCTGGGAGGAATACACCTTTCTAAAAACATATTATGGAGAGGACTTTTATGTAGTAGCCGTTTGGGCGTCGCCCAAAACAAGGTATGCTCGGCTGACCGGTAGGTCAAACCGGCGCCTGACATTGGAAGAAGCGGCTAATCGAGATAGGGCAGAAGTGGAGAATGTTGATAAGGGTGGACCTATTGCTATGGCTGACTTTACCATCATAAACGAATCTTCTTTAAAAGAGCTGAAAAAAGAAGTGAAAGGGGTTATTTCTAGATTAAGGGGAGGAGATTGACCAGACCAGACAGTGATGAGTATTTCTTAAAAATAGCCTCAGTGGTAGCTGAACGCTCCACCTGCCGTCGACATCACGTAGGAGCAGTGGCGGTGAAGAATAAGCACATACTGGCTACGGGTTACAATGGCGCTCCTTCTGGCCTTAAGGATTGCCTTGAGCTTGGTTGTCTAAGGGATGAGCTTCATATACCTTCGGGGGAAAGGCAGGAAATATGCCGGGGCATTCACGCTGAGCAGAACGTAATTATACAAGCTAGTCTCCACGGCGTTAGTCTTGAGGGGAGCACTATTTATGCCACACATACGCCGTGTGTACTGTGTGCCAAGATGTTGGTAAATGCCAAGATAAAGCGATTTGTTAGCTTTGGCAAATATAACGATGATGCCTTTATAAATCTGTTCCAAGAAGCTGGTATAGAACTTGATATAAAGAAAAGACCCTCATCCCGAATAAGCTATCTAGATTAACATCAGGCTAGTTTTATTTGCCATAGGTGTTAAAATTGACAAACGGTTAATTAAAGTAAAGCTTTCTGGGAAGAAGGAAGCTAGAGAAAGCGTTCAGAGATGAACATTAAGGAATTATAGAATGCGCGAGCCTATCGTCATCGAGAACCTGAGCAAGTACTACAACAAGTTTCTCGCTCTTGATAACCTGTGCCTGAGGGTAGCCGAGAATGAGAATGTTGGACTCCTCGGCCCCAACGGTGCTGGCAAGAGCACGACCCTCAAGATATTGTGTGGACTCATCCGCCCCTCCTCCGGAGCGGCTTATATTGACGGTATCAATATAGCGGAGAAGCCGGAGCAGGCCCTTTCCAGAATCGGCGCTATCGTAGAGACGCCGGAATTCTATCCCTTCCTCACGCCTGAAGAGACCCTTAGCTACTTCGGCAGGCTTCGGGGGATGCGAGGGGACAGGTTAAGGCACCGGATAAAGGAAGTAATCCAGCTCGTCAAACTCGAAGACTGGAGCACCGTTAAGATAGAGAAGTTCTCGAGGGGAATGAAGCAGCGTCTTGCGGTGGCGCAGGCCCTCCTACATGATCCACCAATTTTAATCTTAGATGAACCGGCTCTAGGGCTTGACCCCAGGGGTGTAGTGGAATTCCGACAGATAATCGAGGAAGTAGGCAAGAAAAAGACGGTTTTCTTCGCCTCGCACCAGCTCGGTGAGGTCACCCAGATATGTAATCAGGTGGCCATTATTGACCATGGAAAATTGCTTGCCTACGATAACATTGCTCAACTGGAGGAAAAATACCAGTCGCTTGAACGTGCCTACCTGGCATTGACAGGAGAGCCCATTGAGTGAATTCGAAAAGTTAAGAGTAGTCATCAGGTATGAGTTCCTGAAGCATATCCGCCGAAGACGACTGTACTGGATTCTCGGAGTCGCCATTGTCGCCGAGTTGGCAGTGCTGATTGGCTTGCCGGCACTGATGGATGGCTACCCGGATAACGTGATGGTCATGGCTGCCTTGCTCTCCATTGGCCCGGGCTTCGCCACGTTTGGAGCGATCTTTTTTGCCGGAGATGCCATAGCCGGGGAGTTTGAAAGTAAAACCGGCTACATGCTTTTCACAAATCCAGTGAGGCGAATCACCCTGGTGACGGGGAAATACTTCGCATGCTACGCGGCGGTGATATTACTCGTCCTTTTGGGGTATGTGATTGTTTCTATTTCTCTCCTGGTAATATATGGAAATGTCCCGATTGAGACGGCTAAATCATTTGGACTTTGCCTCTTCTATGCCGGCGGTGTCCTATCGGTGACCTTCTTCTTTAGCTCGGTATCAAAAGGGGCGATGGGAGCCACTGTGATGACGCTGCTTTTCACCATGGTTATTTCCGGGATTATTGAGAGTGTCCTCCTGATGGCGGGTAAGCCATCATGGTTTCTCCTGTCTACTGCCGGTGACAGCATGGTTTACGTTTACGGTGGATATGAGCTTTTCCTGGAAGGAGTTATGCCCAATGGTGGTATGCTGCCCTTTGCAATCGAGACACCGGACATCGGTCTTGCTGCTCTCTCAATGGCAGTTTACCTGGTGGTGGGTTTGGTCTTGAGCATCTGGATAAGCGGAAGGAGGCAGTTAACTTAGCTAAAACCAGGTCTTTTTCAGGAAAGAGAATTTTTGAGACGAGTTCAATAAATGTCAATGCTGCATGCCAAGGTAATTGTTAACCCGGTAGCCGGTGCTTACTCAACCCGCCGGAAGTGGCCTCGCATCAGTAAGCTGCTAAAGTTTGTCGGTTTATCATTTGATTATGAATATACTGAGGGTGTAGGTCATGCCACAGAACTAGCTAGAGTGGCAGCTAACGACGGTTACCGATATATTGTGGCTGTAGGCGGTGACGGAACGGTAAATGAGGTAGCCAATGGCATACTTCATTCCACTAATCCAGCTGAAACAAGCTTGGGTGTAGTCAGCACTGGAACCGGCAGCGATTTTGCCCGTTCAGTAGGCATTCCCCGGGATTATATCAATGCTTGTTCATCTCTGATTAGCTCCCGAAGGCGATTGATTGATGTCGGTGTCGTTGAGTTTAAGAGTAAAGGGCAAACTCTACAGCGCTTTTTTGTCAATGTGGCTGGTGTCGGTTTTGATGCCGTAGTAGTCGAGGCTACTGAGCGCTTGCCTAAGTACTTTGGTGGCACTATCCCTTACCTGGGTGGGTTGTTCCGGTCTCTGTTTAGCTACCGAAACAAATTGGTTACCCTGAGTGTGGGGGGTAGGGTCGAGGCTAAGCGTATCTTGAATGTGGTGGTAGCTAACGGGAGTTATGTCGGGGGAGGGATGCATATAGCCCCCAAGGCTGATCTTGGCGATGGTTTATTGGATGTGGTGATTATTGGTGATATAGGTAAGTTTGAGTTGCTGAAGGCATTGCCAACGGTATACAAGGGAACCCATATTAACCATCCCAAGGTCAGGATGGAACAGGCAACCCATATTACCATTGAATCCTCAGAGCGGGTTCTGGTGTATGCTGATGGTGAACTCCTGGGAGAATGTCCGGCATCCTTCTGGCTGTTGCCAGCGGCTTTGTGTATTGTGGTGTAGAACAAAAAGCCCTATATATTCTCTCCTTGATAAGCTCCTTGGTAGCCTTCTGTCTCCTGGCTTAGCTGAAGGAAAACAAGCTGCACAATTCGGGCATTCCTCTGCAAACGAAATCCTTGAGGGTTATAGACCACCATAAGGGACTGGGAACGACCAGAATAGCCAGCATCCCACACCGCAGTATTTATAGTAACACCACAACGGAGCAAGCTCGACCTGGGCGTGGCTAATGCCATAACATTCTTAGGTAGGTGGATAATCTCATTGTAGGTAACAATATAGGCACCGGGCATTAAGTCAATAAAGTTCAACCCATCAAAGACCAATGGAGCTACATCAGACACCAGTCTCTGGTTATCTTTGACTGCTATCTTACCTGATGACTGGAGCAGGGCTACCTCGCGCAGGGTAAGGTCAATACCGTTAGGCTGCACCTGCTCCCCAAGGTTAATGTAGTCTTCTATTAGAGGTGGCTCTTGCTTAAGTAACCTCTGGATGTCCGGCTTGGATAAAATAGCTGCCATTTCTATATTCCCTATCTAATCAAATTACCTTGCTCTTCGCTCTTAAAGTAGAAGGGAACAGGAGGTGATAAATAGGTAAAACATTACCCATTTTACCATACGACTACTCTAAATATGTAATTTATTGGGATTAATTATCAGGCGACAAGTATCCTCTGGTGCGTTATCTCCAAAATTATTAGATGGCAGGTCATTTATTTGGAGAGAGCCGAACAGGTGAAGCCTTTTAACAACCTAATATTTTCTATGCATCAGGTCTTTGACTAGTGCATTTCTAATCTTTCCGGTTGAGGTTTATTAGATATGGCTCTTCTCAAGTAGAGCCTTTAGTTTTTCAGGTTCTCCCTCGCGCATTCTGTAGCAGTGTTTTTCTTGGGGGAACTTTTCAGTTCTAATCTCTTCTATATAATCACCAAAAACTTTCTCAATGATTTCACTCAGATTTGTATATTTCTTGACAAACTTCGGGGTAAAAGCTTGAAACATACCTAACATATCACTAACAATCAGGAGCTGACCATCAACACATATTCCACCGCCAATTCCCAAAACAGGAACTTGACATTTTTCGGCAATTATTTTACCTACTTCTGGTGGGACAGCTTCTATTAAAACTGCAAAGGCCCCAGCTTTTTCTATCGCCAAGGCATCCTTAATCAATTCCATAGCGCTTTCGGCAGTCAGACCTTGAGCTTTAAAACCGCCTAACTGACCTGAGCTCAGGAGGGGGAATCAGCTAGTAATTCCATCAATTTTTCGAATTCCCCTTTAATCATTTTATAGTAATGTTTTTCTTCAGGAAACTTTGCTTGTTTAACCTCGTCGACGTAATCTTTCATGGCTTTGATTGTCTGTTCAGCTAGATTGGCATATTTTTTGACAAACCTCGGGGTAAAGGCCTGAAAGAGACCCAGCATATCACTTACAATAAGAAGCTGCCCATCAACATAAGGACCGGCACCAATACCATATACTGGTATTGTAAGCTCTTCTGTTATAAGTCTACCTACTTCAGGAGGCACTGCCTCCAGAAGTAAAAGCGGGGCACCTGCCTCCTGAACGGCTCTAGCATCCTTGATTAACTCACATGCACTTTCCGCTGTACGTCCCTGAGCCTTGTAACCGCCAAATTGCCCGGTGCTTTGTGGTGTTAAGCCGATATGGCCGCAAACAACCATCCCAGCATCAGCTATTGCTTTTATCATTTTAACAATGCGGCGCCCTCCTTCCAGCTTGACGGCATCAACTCCAGCTTCCTTGTAGAACCTCCCGGCATTCCTAACCGCCTCATCGGGTGTTGTCTGATAAGACAAAAAAGGCATGTCGCCCATCACATAGGTATTGGGAGCCCCCCGACGAACAGCCTCGGTATGTACAATGCACTGATCCATGGTCACGGGCATAGTGCCAGCTGAATAGCCATAAACACACATGCCCATGGAGTCGCCCACCAAGATCATGTCTATACCACCCCATTCTTCAAATTGAGCAGTAGGATAATCATAAGCGGTCAGCCAAGTAACTTTTTCACCCTCCTTTTTCATCTTTTGGAAGTCTAATATACCTTTCTTCTGCGCCATTGTTGATCTCCTTTCTTTTTTATTTAGGCTCGGGAAGAACCAAATCAGAGGGCCCTTTCTCTGATAATTTTAGCTGAGGTGCGTGCCTTTCTAAGATTTCTTTAACAATGAATGCCATTTTAACTTTCTGCCGGATAAATTCTTGATGCCAGCTTTCGGTAACCCATGGCTTATAAATATCGGCCTCAGACGTTCCGGGTTCAAACTTAAAGTAACAGGGGGAGGCAACCCTTGCAATTTCGGGGGCCTCGTAGGCTCTAAACATTCCTCCAAATGAATCAACAACGATTATATAAACATCCAGGGGCATATTAACTGCCTTACGAATTGATGCCAGAATTGGGAGAGAAACGTCCGATAAAGGGTTCATCGTATTGGCCCCCATTGACTCGATTACCCGAGCCCCGGCGGCACTGCAGTACCCTCCAAAAACCGAGAATTTAAGAACTGTTTCCTTGGGTATAAAGCCATCTTCCCGCATTTGATTTACAATGGAAAGTACCCCTTCATCATAGACTAGAAAGCCTCTGAAACCTGCTTCAATGTTTCTCATCATATCATCCAGCCAATAGGAAATGCTGTCTGAGCCTCTCAACCTGAACCCCTGCATGCTCCCTTCGTGCGTAGACAGCTCTTTTGACCCTACGTCCCACGCCTTACGAGGGCCAATCGTCATCACGACTTCTATTTTTTCATCTCGTGCCATCTGCGCCATAGTTTTTAGTTCCTCGAAGGTACAATATGTTGACCCGCCCACAGTCGCTATAACTCTATGAATGGTTATATTCCTCTTCTTAGCTTCATCAATCAGGGCCTCCATGGTTGAGGGTCGTTCAACTCCGGCAATTTCTATTCTCCAGTGTGCGCCATCGGGGAAAGTTTTCGTTGAAGATGGCAACTCTCCAAGGTCTCTTCCAGGAATTCCCATCGCCTCCATAAATTCTCTAATTTCATTGAGTGTCTTCATATAATTTCCTCTTTTTTTACTTTCAGGCGGGATGTCACCTGCCCGATTGCGGCTGAAAAATTGTCAGCTTAAACTCAACCCCGTAGTATTCAGCAACAATAACGCCATCCCCCTATTTTCATACCTCGGGGAAATACTGTATGGTCGCATCTGGAATTACTGCCACCTTCGCTTTATCACCATACGTACTTTTCAGTTCCTCGATTACCTCAGTCCATGAGCTTGCGCGATTTATCAATTCGTACGGTGCTACCCAGTCATCGCCAACCCTGTCGGGATAAGGTGCCATAATAGTCAGCCTTTTCGTGTTAGGAGGCAAACCGGGACAGCGGCCTCCTGGCAGTGGCGCATTCCAGCCCCTGCCACCAAAATCCTTTCCGAAGCTCCTATCAAAATAATGTGGTATCTGCCCTTCGGGAGTAACTACTATCAGCACCATATCACCGCCACTGTGAGACAAAAGTGGCGAGGCTATTGGTACCGCCAGTGGCATCTCATTTGCCTTAGAATAGCAATTGGCAACCACAATATCAGCATCATGGACCATATCCGTGGCATAGTGTTCCTTAGCTAATTTCACTGCCTCCTTGAATTCCTTGGCGGGGTCGCCAATGAAGAGAGCCGTTATCTCTCTTTTCAGATTGAGGACGCAGTCTATCTTGATATCAAGCCCTGCTATTTTAGCTACCTCACCTATGTCTCCTACTACTGCGTTGTCTTCCAGCTTGCCTATTACCGGTCCTCCCTCGGGAGAAAGCCCAAGGCCAATGTGGTTGGCATAGATAGTCTCTATGGAAGCAACTCCGGCAAGAATTATCTTGCCACCGCCACCAAAACCAAACGGATGCGGTACCACGGAACCGATGCCAATTTTAAGGTCGCAGGACATGACTTCGCTATTGATGGATACCGGTGTGCCCCGACTGGTCGTACCAAGAGAAGTGCAGTTCTCATAAGGGTTGTGATTATAAATTAAGAATCGCCCCATTACCGCATCGCCCAGCTTCCTTCTAAAACCAAAGCCGTTCATCATCCCGTGAGCTCCAATAGCAGCGATGAACCGTATGTTGTCATCGTGGATGCCGGCAGCGGCGAGCTCTTCCAGTATATAAGGTAACAGTAACGCACTCGGTGTCGGCCTTGACAGGTCATCAAAGAGTATAGCCACCTCCTTTTTCCCATCGGCCAGTTCCCTTATGGTCCTAGTGCCAATAGGATTGGCAAACGCTCTTTTTATCTGGGTATCAGATAGAGCTGGAGCATCCTGCCCCTTCATCTTACAAACATTAACATCCCAGGATGCAGGGAACTCCAGTTCTAGATCCTCATCACCATACCATGCAAGTATAGGTACCACTACTTTTTTAGAGTTTCTCATCTTAGCAAGCTCAAAATTGTCCATTAGATGATGTCTTGAATGTGTCCCATTTTCCCTGACGATTTACACGACCCATCATGGGTACTCACCTCTCACATGACCTGCCCCAATCATATATGACTCGGTTTAGTTTGGCAACAGCCCCGTAAAGCGTGGAAAATCGTTACTACTACGGGGGATCTTGGTGGCAAAGTCCCATGCTCAATCCACAGACATCATTTCTTTACGATTTACCCAATTTATAGGTTGTCCACCTTTAAGCACTGCGATTATTTCTCTACACGTTAAGCTACGACCTTTGATAATCGCTGTCTCAGAGAAGAAAGCAACATGTGGAGTAACGATTACATTATCCAAGGTGAAAAGAGGCTCATTAGCTTTAGGTGGTTCATGCTCGAAAACATCAAGGGCTGCACCAGCAATTATTCCAGACTTCAATGCATTATGGAGAGCCTTTTGATCTACGATAGGGCCTCGAGCTGTATTTATTAGATACGCAGTGTTTTTCATCTTTTCGATTGTTTCTTCATTGAACATGTGGTATGTTGAGTTTGATAAAGGAGCGTGAATGGAAATGACGTCGGAAGTTCGTAGCAACCTGTCGAAATCCACCAATTCCACCCCACATTGATTCGCTTCCCTAGGGCCAACAATAGGGTCGGTCGCTATTACATGGAAACCAAACGCTTGGGCTTTCTTAGCTTCAATTCGTCCTATACCACCAAAGCCAACTAGGCCATATGTCTGACCTCTTAAAGAAAATATTGGCCGAGTTTTGCTCAATATTTCTTTCCATTCTCCTTCCTTCATTTTTTGATTAAAGAAAGTGACCTTTCGTTGAATAGCCAACATCAGTGCCAAAGCATGGTCTGATACTTCGTCCGCGCACCAATAATTGGAAGGTGCATTAGTTACGTAGATTCCTCTTCTAGCAGCTGCCAGAATATCAATATTATCATATCCAACTGCTGTTCCTGCTACAATCCTACATCTTTTTGCAGCCTCCAGTATTCTTTCTGTAACCGGAACGCAATCCGTTATGATAGCATCAGTATCATTAACATTTTGAATAGCCACATCCTCATCGTGACTAGGCCTCAAAACAATGTCGGCGTTAATTTCTTTGAGAACTCCCTCTTCAACCTTCGTGTCTGAAAAGATGTCATCTATCATCACCACTTTATATTTTCCCATGTTTCATTTCCCTCTTTATTTCACTGGTGCTGGACTTAACCTCATGTAGCCATGACATTGCTTTAACATACGTACTGAGTGTCCAGCAGGCATATGGTTAGACTGTGTGCCCCCTCTTTCACGATAACTTCACTAGGATACCGAGCCGCCTAGCTTTGCAAGTTTGACTTAGACTCTTGTTTATCACAATTATAACACACAGGTTGCATCCGCTATCGTATTGTGCTATGTCAGTTGGGTGTTCGGAAGAAGTGGACTTAGTTTCACAAACTGCCCTAGCTCCGCTACTGCCTTATTATAGAAACTGGCAAACTCCTCTGTATTAGCAATACCGCCTAGATTATATTGCTCGGTCACCTTGCCGCCAGAACTTGTACTAGCTCTTTAGCCTTCTTTACCCCCGTAGCCGCATCAGGAGCATAGCCGTCAGCCCCAATCTTATCGGCATACTCCTGGGTCACCGGAGCTCCACCAATTATCGTCTTTACCTTGTCTAGCAACCCAGCTTCTTTTAAGGCTTCTATTGTTGCCTTCATCGATGGCATTGTGGTAGTGAGAAGGGAGGACATACCAACCAATTGAGCTCCTTCTTCCTTAACGGACTTAACAAATTGTTCAGGACTTACATCTATGCCTAAGTCAACCATTTTAAACCCGGCACCCTCTATCATCATAGAGGCTAGAGATTTGCCAATACTGTGCATATCACCCTTCACCGTGCCAATGACCATCGTACCCCGTGGTTTTATGCCACTCTCCTTGAATAATGGCCTGAGAATATTTAATCCCCTTGTCATAGCCTCCCCAGCTATTATCATCTCAGGAATATATAATTCCCCAGATTCAAAACGCTGCCCCACAATATCCATCGGCGCTATCAGACCCTGACTGAGTATTGTCGAAACTTCAATTCCCTGCTTAAGTGCCTGCCGAGTAAGCTCCTCAACTTTATCACGGTTCCCCTCTATAATACTTGTATTCATCTCATCTAATATACCCATTTATAATTGACTCCTTTCTATATTTCTGTCTCTATTTAGACTTTGTGCTTATCCTAGTCTTTTTATGATTGAGTCAAGCTCCTTTACCGCGTCTTCAGACAAGGGAGCAGGTTTATGCTCTCTGAGAATAGCTTTTGCCCTCTCCCGGGCATTTTCATTCAAATCCTTCTCCCCTTTTGATTGCCAGATTGCCCTGGCTCCCCGGTTAAAGATGTGTGGTCTATAGTACTCGGTCTTCAAGTATTTCAGGGTATGCTCATCACTTAAGAAGTTACCACCTGGGCCAACTCGAGCCAGTGCATCTAACCCTAAGGTGCTATCATTAATCTCAAATCCTCGTAGTATTCTCTTTGTCATTCCTACTATCTCATCATCTATAACTAGCTGTACCGGGTCTAGTGTGTAGACGTGTTCTAGACCACCTGCTCCACTCACAATATTTGCTCCGGCAAGGGCGGGGAGCAAAGCATTGAAGGCTCGCTCAATCATTGATTGCCCATCGCTAGTGAAGGCATCAGAAACCTGTCCCATCACATTAGTAGGGATGTTATAGGTTTCTCTTACCAGTTGCGCTTGAGCCGCTGCTATCATGGCATTCTCAACAGTTGCTTCCAGAGCAACACCGCTTGACATGTCCATGACCATTGGCAGTGGTCTATACACCATCGGCGCTCCAGGATTGGCTATTTGAGAAACGGCAATTCCAGCTAGTACCTCTGTGTGCGAAAGCAGAGTTAACCCGGCAACAGTTACCGGTGCAGTGCCACCAGCAATTGCCATCGAATTTAGTTCAACTGGAATGCCATGTTTACCAGCAGTAATTATTATATCGGAAGCATACTCTAAAAGATGTAAAGGAGACGTGATAGAGGTGAGGATATTAAATATAGGACGCTTTTTCAACTCTTCCCGGCTACCCACAACTGCCAGTGCTAGCTCAACCATAAGTTCCATATGTTCTCCATTGTAGGGCTGAAAGAGGCTATGTTTCTCCGAATTTTCTAGCGCTACTGGCATCAGACGAAGGTCTCTGGTATCTGGATCTATATCGCTAACATACGGTAATCCAAAATAATCTATGTTCTCCAGGCCATCAACTAGTCTAGCCCAATCCTTCGCATCAGACATCTTCGCCAGCCGGTATTTACCCGTCTCCAGGTCAATATATCCTTCAGGACCTGTCAGAGCACGGCAAAAAGTATCTCCTCCGGGTTCTAATACTAAATCGTACTTTGGATTACGCGCTCCATAGATAACCCTCTGAGGAGCCTTCTTTATGGATTCATCAACAAGATTGGAAGAGAAGCGTACCATCATCGTTTCATGATTAACTTTAGCTCCCGCCTCCTCTAACATCTTCCGTACTTTTTCACTGTCAACCTTTAGCCCTATAGTATTCAGAACCTCTAAAGCAGCTGAATGTAGTTTTTTAACCTCCCACTCCGACAGGATTTTGAATAAATTCATAATTTCCCTCCTTTTATTATACTTAGTTTTTCCTGCATGCTCTTTAGTCAGCCAATATTTAATTTGACTACCTTATTTCCTCACTTTCCTTTGTCTTCCAAGACATTGTTACTAGCGGGATGCCACTTGCCCGATTATGCCCAGGGCTGCAACGGGAGGGGCACCAGCTCCAGTCCGTCCGCCCCGGTCTCCCCTGGCAGAGCCCGCCTTTGGCGAGATTTAGGCTGTTGTTAAGGTGCTAAAATCCTCAAATCGAGGAGTGTAGCGGTGTGAGCATGGTTTAAGAACAATATTTTTAGTTTTCAAAACCTCCCAAAACCAAGCAGGATGATTTCAATCATTACTTTTTAAACGGTCTCTAATCCTTTCCTAGGTACAATACCATACCTGTCAATAGGTAGGTAACCAGTATAACATAAAATATTTATTTGTCGCCCATCTATCTGGACTAGCCCAGAGTGGCAGCGGAGGGATTCGAACCCACGCCTCACTATAGTTATTATGTAACTAGTTCAAATACGCTATCTATTATCTACAGTTGAATCGCCTGACATCTCAATAGTGAGCGCAGGGTTGCCGAGATAAGTTAATCTCGAAGCGCCACTTATATTGCCATCTATGGTACCACTTGCGTTAACAGTAACGACACTTGCCTCACTAATTTTAACCGTAGCGTTGCTAACGGAAAGATTGGCTAAATTAGCATGGCTAACCCCCGATGCCTCAATAGATATATCACCGGCATAACCCTCTAGGTCAATACTACTGGCACCTGATACGTTGAATCTCCCATTGGCAATCTCAATACTACCCACGACATGGCTGCCGCCTGATATTTCAAAACCTGTATCGCCAGCTTTCAGGTCATCAATATTAAAAGAGCTAACTCCTGATGCTTCAAGTTCAAGACGATCCGAAGACCTGAATCCACTAACTTCAACCCGTGAGGCTCCTGACAAGCTTAACTTATCAATTTTAGGCATAGTGATTTCAACGATTTTTGTTGTGCCGATGTAGGTGCAACCCTCTTTAAGGTATATACGTAGGGTATTTCCCGATTTACGAACGACAACGTATTGGAGTAGGTTGTCATCGACGGTGATACTAATGAAGAAAGAATCCGATCTAGTTACCTTGGCTTGGAAAACATGACCAATTTCAAGCCTGGTGAAATCGGTAAAATCCATTTCCTGAGTTATTAGATTCCCTGAACCAACTATAACCTGGTTAATGCCTCTACACCCAGTAGATACGGCTAACAAGCTTGCTGTTACTAGCAAGGTGATTATAAAGACTAGTGCTTTCCTTCTTAGCATCATTCTAATCACACTCCCTTAATCTCCTGCGATGACCAAGAGGTTTTTCAAGGGTTCGTATTATCAATACTACTTCCTTACTTCTCTCTAAGATTATGCGGTCTATGTCCAAAATGTCAAGTTTGTGAGGCTAGATTGCTGAAGCAAGAGTATCACGTTCTACTTGAGATAGCTGTTCTACCTGTTTAAGAATAGACTCCAATGTGGAGTTAGATGTAACTTTTTCAATAGCGTGGGGGTGGATGAAACAAAAAGTGGCAGCGGAGGGATTTGAACCCACGACCAAAGGCTTATGAGTCCTCTGCTCTACCACTGAGCTACGCTGCCAGCAAGCAGAATGTAGCATAATTTAGATTGAGCTGTCAATTCCCATTGCCGTTTAATTCCCCCAAAAGCCTAGTTAAGCTCAGTAACATATTTTCTTAGTTCATCAGGCAGCTTGCTTTTATCATTAGTCACTGCTGGTATAATCGGCGGCTGCCCATTAGCCTCCATAATAGCCATCCCATCAGAGCTCAGTAGGAAGCTGACCCAGAGTATAGCCAGCTCAGGATGGGGAGCATCCTTGGGTATGGTTATACCATAAACTATTGGTTTACCCGTTTTAGTTATAGTTTCTCCCGGCTTTTTGCCAGCAATTTCTACCTCCGCCTTACTGTAGTAGTCCCTGAACTCCTGGCTGGAGAGGTCAATCTCAGCCGGTAATTCAACGAAGTTCAATTTATGCTGCCTGGCTATAGAAAGATAATTAAAGGCATAATCCAGGTCGCCTGATTCCAGTAGGGCAATAAGGTCAACCTCTTTAGGTCTAATCAATTCACCGGCAGCACCATAGAGCTTGTCATACAACCCAGGTGCATTATAGTAGTCCTGAGCCAGTTGCCATACCATCAGTGTCCTGTAGCCGCAGGGGTCCTGATTAGGGTCACTACGACCATACTTTACCCTGTCACGCTGTAGAATTTCATACCAGTTGTCTCCATTTATCTCGTCAGCAAATTGTG
>JAUVZA010000062.1 GCA_030602805.1 Dehalococcoidia bacterium
GACAGGGAGATAGGGGCGCTGATGATTCAAGGAATATTGGGCCATCGTCGCAACAAGCGAGGGAGGAGAATTTATGGACCCAAAAACAAGCTGCTGGTTCACATCAATGGCATTGGGGTTGATATATTTTCTACCCATGAGCAGTGCTGGCCTGTTGCTCTCGTTGTTAGGACCGGTGGGAAGCAGACCAATATGCACATTGCCACGGCTGCCCTGAGAAAGGGCTGGCGTTTTCATGCCTATGGCTCAGGGTTTTCTACTCCGGATGGTGAAATTGTATGCCGCTCCGAGCGAGAGGTATTTGAGGCGGTTGGTTTGCCCTATCAAGAGCCCTGGGAAAGGAGGTAGCTATGCCTCTTTTAGACTACACAACTAAGGTTCCAGTCTCCAGGACGATAGCCCAAATTCAAGCTAAGCTCGTTGAGCATGGAGCTCGGGCAGTGATGATGGAGTATGGTGATGATGGCAGGGTAAAGGCGCTGGCCTTTGAGGTGCCGGGGCCTAAGGGGACGCTGCCTATCCGCTTACCGATTGATACTGAGGCTACGCAACGGGTCCTAAAGAGACAATGGGATGAGCGCCTAATAGAGAGCAAGTATACCACCAAAGACCACGCCTACCGAGTAGCTTGGCGCATTATCAAAGACTGGATAGAAGCGCAATGTTCACTTTTAGAAACTGAGATGGTTCGTATGGAAGAGATATTTCTGCCGTATGTAATTACCCCCGGGGGACAAACTATCTACCAGGTCATGGCCGGGAAAGGCTTCCTGCTGGGGCCTGGACAAAAGAAGGAGCTATGAGAAAAGGATTACTTTTTAGGGTAGTGAAGTGGAGCCGGGCTATCAGGATATTTTTTGGCGGCTACACGGCAATGGAGGAGAAGCACTTGCTCTTTGAGCTACCTTACCCGTTCACTCCAAGAGAGATATACAAGAAGCTTCTTGACGACGGCTACCAGTATAATGCTTTGAGCTCAACCTATAAGAAACAGATTTTTACCGTCCGCAAGCTGACTGACCTTGACCACCAAATACACCTGAGATTCTACAGTGATAGTTGGGTCTCAGGTCACTACGAGCTTCAGCCCGAGCAGTGGCCAGTGGAGCACCTGCAGGGTAAGGATTTGAGGTCGCTCAACGAGGATGAGACATTCAAGCTCAAGGGTCAGCTTGGAGCGCGTTAAGTAGTTCTCCTAAGCGACATCCCGAACAGCTGACCCAAAGGGGCATATACTAGAAGACGGGCGGCTTCGCCCATAGGGGTAATATTTAATAAGGCCGAGGCTATCCAAGTTCCTATCCCGATAACTATGCAGAGGCAGCTCCCCCACCAGGGTATTGGTGACTCATTCCTGGGGTCTGGAGTATTTCCCACCTTCTCGCCACACTTCGGGCATTCATTCGCTGAAGCTGGGAAAGGAATCTTACAGGTCGGGCAATAGTAGTATGAAATCGGCGTCCTAGGGTGCCTCAGTGCCCGAAAGACTGCGTAAACCATAAATTTAACCGGGGAGTTCAAGGTCTTCAATTTTTACTCTCCTGTATCATTTATCCTTTTTATACTATATCTACTACTCTTCCCTTAAGTATTGTGTCCCCACCCTGTTTATAATGGTCATAAGAAAGAAGGTCTTTAGGCTCACATATTCCTACTACTCCATTGACGGTAGGACTAGGGAAACTGAGGACATCGGCGGGATTTAACCATCCAACACCTTCACGATATAGTCTCTCTAGTATTACCTCTCCTGCAAAGCTAAACTGTCCTTCTCTTATTACAATTTCTCCATCCACCCTTTCATAATAGCGCCAATACTCAAGCTCGGTCTGAAATGTTACAATCCTTTTTGCATCACACTCATAAAGATACTCAACTACCAATTCGCCTGCCAAGTTCCAGATTTTGGTAAGGACACCTCCTGGGACAATGTGGACATTGTAGCGAAGTATCTCTCCAGCATCAATATCTATCTTTTTAGAAGCTCCTCCCCAATAGTATGGTGGTTTATTATAATCATAGACCATTACTCCAGTGAAAAATCTTCCAGGTTGTGGCTGAAACCAGGCCTGCCTTGTTAGCGGTTGCCACCAACCTAGAACCTCCAGGGTAATATATTCTGAGGATGTTTCTCCCCCTGTTGTTATCTTAAATGTTGCCTCTACTCCAGCCATACCAGCTTTGGTAAGTGATACTGATAAATTACCAATTCTACCTGTTGTCTCAGTAACTACCCAAGTGGTAGCTTCTCTACCAGGGAGTTCGTGGTAGAATCTATAAGCACACCACTCACGCTTACCTGAATAATCTACTGGTGGAGGAGGCTCAGGTTCAGGTGGAGCAGCAGTTGCCCTAAAGCTCCCGGGCAGACCATTAACTGATACCTGGTAGAGGCCAGCCTCGGTGGGCACTACTTCAAAGCTGACTTGCTGGCTCTGGCCTAGGTTTAGGGTTATTGTCTTTATTAGAGTTGTCATATTTTCTCCAAGTCAGTTTAAGCTCCCACATTTATATAGCCAAGCAGGACATCACGGTGAAACCTTCTTGGTTCAGGACTCCACATGAAATATCCAAATGCCCCACCACCCATTACTGACATTCTAAAAGTTATTGGATACCTACCAACACTCTTAGTCGTTTTGGGAAAGACAACAGGGAGAGTATATAGGCTACTGGGGTCGCTGGTGGTTAGTAAAACAGATTCCATTTGACCATAATCAAGCCAGATTTGGTACATATAGAGTGTCGCGGATTTAGGAGGTTTACCATCCACATATCTTTGCTCTGTGCCTCCTATACGAAATACACCTGGTAACTGGTAATAATCAAGGGGAGAAAGCAATTTTACAACAAGTTCTCCCTCAGTGCTATGGCTGCGACTAACCATAGGCAAACGAATTGTCTCTGCATATATGCTGGACGGCCAGTGAGTAGAAGGCACTGGAAAATCCTTTAACCCAGACCAGTTGGGATAACTTGGCGGTGCTCCTAATGGAATTAAGGCATCTGGGTTCTGGATTACTTCTTGAATTAAGCCTACCTGTGTGAGGTAATTTACCTTATCAAAAGCGCAAAGTTTCAAGTAAGCCCAGTATCTACCCTCCTCGGCTGGGGTATTTGCACCACACAGGAAAGTCTTTTGCTCAAACCCTTCCAGTTTGCAATGATTCCAGCCTCCTTCGCGGCCCCAGGGTTCTTTCCAAAGCCCTACAGTAGCCGTTTCTGGTTCAGACCACAGATTTCTTAATGTTAAGTCGTAGTGATAAGTGTCACCACCTATAAATGGTGGGCTTTCCACCCACTTGAGGTCAATCACCTGAATAGTCTTTTCACCTTCACCTAGAGGTGGTTTGGCGGTGAAACTTCCGGTGAGGCCATCAACATTTACGCCATAAACCCCGGCCTCTTGAGGTCTTACCTCAAAAGTAACTTGCTGGCTTTGGCCTGGGTTCAGGCTTACAGATTTAGCTAGTGTCGTCATATCCTCTCCACAATGCAGGTTATTTTACGAGAGGCTACTACATTGCCCTCGTTTGTTGCCCTGACTGAGATATTTACAGCTTTACCGAGTTCCACTACTGAAGGGCTAATCAGTAGAGAACTCAGGACTATTTTGGGATTTCTTCCAATGGAAGACGCTTGACCTGTTTAACATAGCCCTCTTTTTCGGCACTAACCTGATATGAACCAGGTGGGACATCCCTAAACTGACAGATGCCATCAGGGTCAGTTAGCTCTAAACCAAAGCCAATTATCTCCACTTTGGCTTCATTGATTGGAGCTACAGGCACAGCGTTAGCATCCTTAACTATGGCAGTTATATCCCATTCACCTTCTTGTGTCCTTCTTAGCAAGAACTCAATAGTTTTTTGTGGCATTTTAGCCTCCTTAGGTAACCTCGCAGATTATAGTCCGACTGCCCACAGCATCGCCGTAATTTGTTGCCGTCACACTGATATAGACGGTCTCGCCAACCATAACCTCAGATGGAGTAATGGTCAGATTGGATAGCCTGATGTCGGCGACCCCAACTTCGGTTGCCACAAAGGTGCCATATAGCCCATCAACTGATACGCCATAGGTCTTGGCTACCTCTGGTGTTACCTCAAAGGTGACCACCTCGCTTTCTCCCGGCGCTAATGTTACGGTTTGTTCAGCCATTTCTCCATTCACCTCGAATATAATAGTTTCGCTTCCTGCCTCGGTGCCTATGTTTATTACTAATACCGAGATAGCAACAGGTTGTCCAACACCAACTGCCTCTGGGGATATAACCAGGTCGCTTACCTCAAACTGAGCGCCTGGTGGTGCTGCTAGTGCTCTTAGGGCATAGAGAAGGACGCCCCCCACTCCTAGCAGCAAGCTGGCGCCTACTATTACTCCTGGATGTATTTTTACTTCCTCTGTTATTGTCTCACTCCTTTTTAGGCTTTTGGCTCCTCTCCAAAGGTCGTTTTGAGGGTAGGGGTAGCTGGTCGATGAGGCAGCCAGCTTCAAAACCGCCCGGAGGAATTAGCTACCCCTGCCTCCCTCAGTGCCTTGAGGGCTGCGTATTTCATATCATCTTCCCCGCTATCATCTTGGCACCCATGTTGGCTGACTTATTTTCTAGGCCTGCAGCTGCTTCCTCATAGGTATATATATAAGCCCCATCCTGAGCGGCTGAGTCTACCCAGTTAGGTGACTGGTATTGGCTGCGATATTCATCGCCTTTAACATCTGTGTTCTGGTAACGAACTACAACGAAGTTGCTTCCGTCTCCACCTGAGAAGTCAGCACATATTCTGACTTCCTCATTGACGGTCTGGGGAGTATCAAACTCTACTTCCTCATAGGTATCTTCGGTAGGAAGTGCTGAGGCATCTCCCCATACTTTGGAGCTTATCACATCGTCAGGTGAGATCTTGCGTATCTCAAAGGTTACATCACCGGTAGGGTCTGCTAGCTTCCGTAGCCAAAAGCCTAGTTTAGTTACTCTGCGGTTAGAGATGGTAAGCCTCTGTCCGTCCTTGGTATAGCTTGTGCTGTAGATGACACCATTGGCATTGTGTGATGTCTGCTCTTCAGTAGCCATTACTTACTCCTACACTGAATACCATATTCTTAGTCCAACCTGGACATCGTTGAACTTTATGCCATCTTCCAGGGCTATTGCCTCATCCCACTGGAAGTCGTAAGTGCCATTAGCTTCAACCTTGCCCGAACCAGAAACATCTATTGCTCCAATGGCAACATCTCCGCCCTCACGAGTATCCTGAGCTAGAGTGAACTGACCAGTTACGAAGTTGATAGCATCTATATAGCTCCCAGCTGTAGGCTTGACTTGTATCTCCTGAGCACCATCCAGTGCATTTGCTCCAGCATAAGTATGTGACTCAATCATTCGGAACTTGAACATAGCTATTGCCCTTACTATTGTGGCTCCATCTGGCAAGTCCGCTATAACTACGCTTGGCAAGGACTTGTCTCCAGCAGTGCCTGTTACGGCAACTTCCTCCTGAGGCACACTCCAGAAGTCCATAGAAAAGAGCGTTTTGGCCAAGTCATCATGTATATCATCAAGCCCCTTGGTCCTGGTGATGAGGTCAGCTATGGCATTTAGTAATCTCTGTATCCAGTTGGTTTTCACTACCTATCTCCTACTACACCCATTGGTCAGTCTCGGCCTTAATCTGGTCAGCCTCGGTCTTAATCTCGTCGCAGATGTCTTTGACATTGCCTTTCATATCATCAAGAGTAGTTGGCTCAAGGCTGTCCTCAACTATCAGCCGGTTATACCTTCGTATCTTGTCAATCAGTCCTCTTATTCTTTCAATTCTAACTTCTATTGTCATTATTTCTTAGCCTCCGCATATCTATAAGTTCCGCTGCAGGCGCCAGTACTACCCACATCCACTATAGCGGTTATCCAAATTCCATCGGCGTGGACTTCCTGAAGCCCGAAGATGTCCATTAAGTTCTGTATCCCAGTTGAGCTAATAACCACACTGTCAACCGAGGTAACCACCCCATTTAACAGAACCCAGAGCTGAAATGTCATCGTCGCTCCATCGCCGAAGCTGGTAATATTCACCCACAAACTTCTCAAGGCAAAGCTTTTATTAACCTTCTGGTCTATATCAACTACAGAATTTTCAGCGTCGGCGCTTGGGGGATCGGCATCCAATGTAGTGTCTATGGCTGCCAAGCTAAAGTCAGTGTCAGGTATCTGCTCTTCGTAAACCCTCTTCACAGAGATTAGTCCCTCTGCGAATCTTTTTTCCATGATGGCGTGCATGACGAGCTCTTCCAGTATAGACTTGAAGGCGGTGTTCATATTGGTGAAATCGCCGACGCCAATAAAATACCTATCAAAGAATGGAGCATAGGTAGGTGTTCCGTCATCCTGCTCACCCTGGGGTAGCTTGAGTAATGTGAGGAGGTTAGTGCCGTTGGCTTCTTGACCAAATTCATCTACATTAGTTCCCGCAGTTGCTATTGTGTAAATAGTGGCAGAGGCCGTGACCGTTAGGTTGGCAAGAGCCTGAGCAATAAGCCACATTGGGGTGTTGTCGGTTATTTCAATCTGTGTCTGAACAGCCTTGGTTGCAGCTGTAGCACCCATATTAAACACAGTTGAGACGGCTATTTCTGCGCTATGACATATCACCGGGACTTCCGCAGTTCTCAAATTAGCTAGGTTGTCTTTATCACCGTCCACACAGCTTGCCGAAACTACGATTAAATCGAAGGCGCTAACCTCAAGGTTGCCGGCCACATCAGCCGGGTCACAAACGGTTACCACCATGCCTATGTCCAGCAGCCAGTCCCTCAATGCCGTATCGAGGTCGGCATCGAGGGAAGACGCATCGTGAACCACAACCAGGGCGTGAGTATGAGTACCCAGATACGCTCTCCTGTGCCTTCCAAAGAGTGTGCCCAGGTCGGCATTGTCGGCAGCGGTGCCTATCTTGGTATCGATGTTCGCAACATCTATCTCGATGCTGGAGATATTGAGCACCCTGTAGATAGTGCCTGCCTTTATCTGGGCGCTGAAGCCGGTTCCCTGGAGAGTAATTTTGCCGTCAGACTCATCGAAGTCTGTGGCGCCCTTATCCTCATCTTTGGCATCGCCGCTCATAATGAGGATGGTCTTCTCGCTGATGAAGTCGTTTCTCCCAATGAGATTGGAATCCACCAGGGTGGTGGTGCCAGTACCATCTTCGGTGGTAATACCCGAGTAGGCAGTTAGTGTTCTAATTAGCGCGTCTCTCGAGAGAGCGTGTCCTTTACTATTCACAATTCCTCCCTGGCTAAGGCGTAGGCCCGACTTATTACTAGCGCGGTGGTGAAAGTCCTATCGGCACCGTGGCCTGTTCCCGCCGAGTTAGTGGCAAAAGCCCTGAAGTGGTAGACGGTGTTAGGAAACAGCCCGCCTATCATCTGGGAGAAGGTCTCACCGGTTGCCTTGCTCTCGGTGGGAGTGATAGTGCCATAATCAGTATCTAGCCCCCATTCAAAGCCGCAGTCGCAGGCCTCACCAATATCATCGTCAAGGGTGCCATTGAGGGTAGCTAATACTGCTCCTAGCCCGGTGGCTGGGTTTGTAGTAACGGCGGGGGCAGCTACCAGTGTCTTAAAAGTCCTATCTGCTCCATGGCTGGTTCCTGCTGAATTAGTTGCTATTGCCCTAAAGTGATAGGTTTTGTTAGCGTCTAATCCAGTTATTGGTTGAGAGAAGGCTTCGCCTGTTACCTTACTCTGAGTAGGCGTTGTAGTTCCGTAGGCCTCAGTCTCTCCGTATTCAAAGCCGCAGTTACAGGCTTCTCCTCCATCATAGGTTAGCTCACCTTTTAGGGTTGCTGAGTTATTGTTAATATCAATGGCTGGGTCAGTATCTACGGTGGGAGCGGTGGCCAGTGTTGTAAAGGTTCTGTTGGCGCCGTAGCCTGTCCCCTCAGAATTAGTGGCGAAGGCTCTGAAGTGGTAGGTTTTCTTAGGGTCAAGCCCGCTTATTGCCTGTGAGAAGCTTTCTCCGGTCTCTTTGCTCTGCGTTGGCGTAGTATTACCATAAGCGAGAGTCTCGCCCCATTCAAAACCACAATCACAAGCCTCCCCACCATCACCATCAAGGGTGCCATTAAGGATTGCGGAATTTGCTGCTACTGATGTGGCTGGGTCGGTGGTTACGGTGGGGGCAACTAGAACGGTATATGTATAGCGGTAGGCAGCGTCCTCAAGGCTATCTTGAAACCAATCACCACCTACATACCGAACTTTGTTTTCACCAGCTTTGACATCGCTCTCCATAAATTGCCCGAATAACTGATTGCCCGCATCTCCGCCAGTAAATACAAATTCTATTATGACTACGTCGTTAATCGTTTGAGGGTCGTCAAACTCTACTTCTGCCCAAATGATAGTAGGATAGGTAGGCAGGTCGGCAGCGTCACCCCATACCTTACTACATATCAGACTTTGGTCTATGCCTCGTCTTATGTTAAAGGTTACATCACCAGTCGGGCTGCCATATTTACACAGGGGGAAGGCTAGTTTAACTACTTCTCGGTCAGGGATAATCAGATATTGCCCTAGTCCTTGTGCAGCTCCCCCATCACTAATCCCAATTATGGTATCGTATTGAGTTTGCTCTTCAATTGCCATTATGCTCCCCTCACATCATAGCTCTACACTTCCTACCACCCCTACTCCTGAATCACTGCCCAAATAGTGAGGACCCCGGCCGTCGGCGCCACGGCCCCTGTTATCCTGATGCCGATAAACGGTGTCCAGTCGTCCCAGGCCGGGCCCACGCTGAGGTTGCCGTTGGCAGCTAGGGGCAAGGCAGGTCCGATGTCAGTGGCTCGCCCCCTATCGTCAACAATATTGCCGATGACCTGGAGGTTGACCGCCTGGTTTAGCGATGACTCAGCCTTGAACAGGATTCGTTTGCCTTTGGTCCAGTTGACCATCCTATCTGTGTAGAAGGTGCCTGCCGCCCTGATGGCATGGCTATATATCTGCTCCGGCTCCTTGGCTACCCAGTCCGTGCGCACGGTAACCTCTACGCCGGGTTCTATCCCTTGGGCAGCAAACCACTGCTGTAGTAACTGAATCAGGGTAACTTGATTCTCAGATACTTCTGCTAGCACCGGGACCAGAGTTGTCAGGACCTCGATTAGGTAATCCAGCTTTTCCTCAGGCGGAGCAGCTCGTGCTGGCCTGGCTGCCACTAGTATGGCAATAGCTGTCGCTAGTGCACCGCCTCCTAGGCCACCGAATACTAACCCTGTGCCAA
>JAUVZA010000078.1 GCA_030602805.1 Dehalococcoidia bacterium
GCACCATCTATTAGTCCTGGAATCTCAGCCAATACCAAGCTTCGCTGACCGACCTCAACCACACCCAAAATGGGCTCTCGGGTAGTAAATGGATAGCTAGCTATTTTAGGCTTGGCTGCCGAAGCTGCCGCCAGTAAGGTAGACTTACCCACATTGGGATAGCCAACGATACCAACATCAGCAATAAGCCTCATTTCTAATATTATGGAATTCTCTTCCCCGGACTCCCCCTTTTGAGCAATCTCTGGGGCTTGATTAGTAGACGAAGTAAAATGAGTATTGCCTAATCCCCCCTTACCACCCTTAGCTACCACTGCCTGTTGACCCGGCTGTTCCAAATCAGCTATAAGGGCATCACTACCAATCTGCGTCTTATATAGGACCACAGTCCCCACTGGAACAGTTAATATCAGGTTTTCTCCCTTTTTACCATGCTTTCTTTTACCCTTCCCGTCCTTGCCATCGGCTGCCCTATAAAATCTTTTTCGGCTAAACATCCGCAAGCTATCAACACTAGAGTCAGCTCTAATAATTACATCACCGCCGCCACCACCATCACCACCATCCGGACCACCAAAAGGGACAAACTTCTCACGCCGGAAGCTTACTACTCCAGCTCCCCCATTACCAGCCCTTACCACTATTTGTGCTCTGTCAAACATTCTAATTGAGATTGCTAAGTAACCCTACTCTTTTCATAAGATAATCCTATTATGATTATATCCTAGTTATTGGTTTAGTTATATTTAGTTTAATAATAATCATAATAATAGCATATTGATGGTTACTATGATGATAAAGAGTTAAGTTTAGACTTGTGGGTGAATTAGGGATAAAAGCTATCTTGGCTTTGATTGAGAACTTTGGCGACTTATAATAAAGGGAAGGCAGTTATGCAAAATTCCTGCTTTTTTACTCCACTTTAGTTTCTTTAAAGGAGGGTGAAAGTAAAAAGTTATTAATGATTCCTGCCCTTTTGCTTGGGGTATATTTGCTGTTGGACATCCAAGATTTTGCGCCTCAAATGGGGACTGGTATTGACATCGTTGGCTATTTTTTCACAAGCGTGGCTAACAGTTGATGGGTTTCTGCTCCCCAGCTCCCTGCCAATTTGAACCAGTGAGCAATTGGTTTCCCGTCTGATAAGATACATTGCCACCTGCCGGGCTAGGGCAGTTTCCTTGTCTCTTCTTCGGCTTTTCAGATCTACTGTAGCTACCTGGAAGCTGTTAGCTACGGCTTCTATCACTAAAGCCGGGGTGAGAGAAGCACTTTTAGGAGCTTTAGTGGCTATATCCTCGAGGGCTTTAGCCGCTAACTCAGGGGTAAGTAAGGCTCTAAGCAGTCTGGCATAAGCAAGAACCCGGTTTAGACTACCTTCCAGTTCCCTTATGTTATGCTGAATCCGCTGGGCAATAAACTCGAGCACATCTGAGGCGACATTTGCTCCAGCCTGCTCAGCCTTAGCTTGTAGAATAGCTAGGCGTGTTTCAAAATCAGGTGGTTGAATATCAGCAATTAGCCCCCATTCAAAACGGGAGCGTAACCGTTCTTCTAATCGGGGCATTGATTTAGGAGAGCGGTCACTAGTAATGGCAATCTGGCGATTAGTGTTATGTAGCTCATTAAAGGTATGAAAAAAGCACTCCTGCGTCTGCTTCTTACCGCTGATAAAGTGGATGTCATCAATTAGCAGCATATCAACACTTCTATATCTGTTGCGGAATTCCTCTGTTTTCCTTTCTCGGATAGCGGTTATAAACTCGTTGGTAAACTGCTCACCGCTAACGTAGAGCACCTGAATATTGCTGGCTAGAGCCATGTGACCAATAGCGTGCAGTAGATGTGTCTTCCCTAAACCCACCCCTCCACATATAAATAGTGGATTATAGCTATGTCCTGGGTTTTCAGCTACCCCCAGAGCGCCGGCGTGGGCTAAACGGTTACAGCTACTTACAACGAAGGAATCAAAGGTATATTTTTGGTTGAACTTTGGGGGGCTTGTTCTTGTGGTTGGGTAGGTTGCTTCTCGGGCATTGTAGCTACTTGGCGAGTTTTCATCCTTACCATCTACGGAGAAAACGACCTTAATGTCACGGTGGGTAAGACCAATGAGTGTTTTTTTAATTAAAGAGCGCTGGTTCTTGTCTAAATATTCAGTGACGAAGGTATTAGGCACACCGACAACAAACTGATTACCCTGATAACTTAAGCCTACAGTTTTTTCCAGCCAGGTCCGGTAGTTCGCCTTGTTGACTTGGATTTGTAGCTCACCAAGGGCAGTTTCCCAGATTTCCTGTGCTGACCTAGCTTCCATTAAATTTCCCCATCATTTGACCCTTAAAGTTCACCGGTTTATGCTATAAAATTAAAGTGTCCTTTCACCCTGGGTGGTCAGGGAAACGGTAGCAGACTTAGCTAAGGAAAGAGGTTAGTAATAACATCACTAAAATAATAACCAGTTGACTTCCCTAACAGCAAGGCTTTTGGCGTTTATTAGCAGTCAGTTTTAACCCCTATTCTGCCTTGCCAAGTCTGTCAGGCTTGTTTATTTACTCAATATTTACCTTATAGATATAAAATGCCCTTGTTTGTTAGAAAAATTTTTTGGTGCTAGAATTTAGTGGTCGGAGGCTTAAATTGCGAGTCATTTTTATAGGTACCCCTGAGTTTGCTGTTCCTCCTCTTAAGCACCTTATTCTTAATCAATATCAGGTGGTGGCTGTTTATACTCGGCCTGATAAACCGGCAGGCAGGGGGCGTTCCCTGGTTTCTCCTCCTCTGAAAAGGGCAGCGTTAGCCTGGGAGCTGCCGGTAGTGCAGCCGGTTAGTTTAAAGAGCGCCGAGGTAGTGGCGCAACTGGCTGAATTTCACCCCGATGTTGTAGTGGTGGCTGCCTTTGGTCAAATTCTACCTCGGTCGGTTTTAGACATCCCGGGCTATGGCTGTATTAATATTCATCCATCGTTGCTACCTAGATTTCGAGGAGCCTCGCCAGTGGCATCAGCTATTCTGGCTGGTGATGAGTTTACCGGGGTTAGTATTATGCTGATGGACAGGGGCTTGGATACTGGTCCTATATTAGCCAGAGCTCAGATTCCTATTTCGGCACAGGATACCACAGGCTCACTTACCGCCAAGCTGTCACTGATAGCCGCTCAGTTGCTGTTGGAAGTTTTACCTCGTTGGTCAGGGGGCAAACTCACTCCCCAACCTCAGAATGAAGCTGAAGCTACCTATTCTGCCCCAATCTCCAAGGAGGAGGGTGAAATTGACTGGCGTCTGCCGGCTATAGATATATGGCGGCGGGTGCGTGCCTTCCAGCCGTGGCCAGGGTGTTACACTAAATGGCAGGGAAGGCAGCTTAAGATTATTGAGGCAGTGCCTCTGCCTGCGATAAGAGCCCTCGAAGTAGGGCAGGTAGTAGCTCTGACTCCAGCCACGGAGTTAAAGGCTGCGTTTGGCGTTTCTACTGGGGACGGAATTTTAGGAGTGCTTAAGGTTCAATCGGAGGGGAAGCGGGCTATGTCTGCCACTGAGTTTTTGAGAGGGCAGAGGCAGTTCATCGGGGCGATACTGCCATTGGGTTAAATTAGGGCTTATGCTAAAATTATGTTCAGTTTGGGAAGGGTGGTGAACAGAGATGATGCTATATCTGCTTTTTATGTTACCGCCACTAATTTTTATGATTTGGGCGCAGTCAAGGGTATCATCAGCTTATAAGAAGTATTCCCGGGTGCCTAATATGGGCGGTGTGACCGGTGCCGAGGCGGCGCGGAGGTTGCTGTCCTATAACAAACTTAGTGATGTTAAGATTGAGGGAACCAAGGGGAAGTTAACCGACTACTATGACCCCAGGCGCAGGGTGCTGTGATTATCATCTGGGGTAGCCAGAAACCCATCGGTGGCGGCATTGGGTATTGTCGCTCATGAGGTAGGGCACACTGTTCAGGACAATGTAGCCTATGCCCCAATGAGAGTGCGGAGCGCTCTGGTTCCGGCAGCTAACCTGGGCAGCCGTTTCGGCTTTATATGTGTTATCCTCGGTCTGATTCTGTATATGTTTGGTGCTGGCTTTGGCATAACTATTACTTGGATAGGGGTATACTTGTTTGCTGGGGCAGTGCTTTTCGCCTTGGTTACCCTGCCGGTGGAGTATAATGCCTCAAGTCGTGCCCGCCAAATGTTACAGAAGACCGGGCTGGTTTCGGCTCGTGAATATGATGGTGCCAGTGCTGTTCTGTCGGCAGCAGCTTTAACCTATGTGGCGGCTTTGCTCCAGGCGGTGGCTCAGCTTTTCTACTTTGTGATGCTGGCGGCAGGTATGGGGCGAAGGTAGTAGCCTTACTTCTGCCGAGTTATTATTCCCCTTTTAACTGTGGTCTTCTGCCTGTCAGCAAATTATATTGCCTGATTCTAGACTCTCTTGTATAATTCGTGTAACAAGTTAAGGGGGTTACTTTGTCTTTACCCGAGGATGTGAGCCAGTTTGCTACCTTGGTAGATATTGTTGCCAGACTGCGAGCTCCTGATGGTTGCCCCTGGGATAAGAAGCAGACCCATGCCTCGCTCAGGGAAAACCTGCTTGAGGAGTGCTATGAGGTATTGGAGGCTCTTGATGAAGGGAATTCTGAGAAACTTTGTGATGAGTTAGGTGACCTGTTAATGCAGGTTCTTCTCCATACTCAGATTGCCACTGAAGCCGGGGAGTTTGAGCTGGGCGATGTCTTAAATAGCATCACTACTAAGTTAATCCATCGCCATCCCCACGTCTTTGGCTCAAAGAAGGTAAAGGATGCTGAGGAGGTGGTGCTTAACTGGGAGGTTCTCAAACAGGAAGAGAGGGGAGGCACCTCTATATTAGCCAGTGCGCCTAAACAGATGCCTGCCCTGGGTTACAGTCAGGAGATTCAGCGCCGGGTAGCGCAGGTTGGCTTTGACTGGGAGAATATTGACGGCGTTATAGAGAAGCTGACTGAGGAGATTAGCGAGTTCAAGCGAGCTGATAGCCAGGAGCGGAAAGCACAGGAGTTTGGTGATTTGCTATTTACCCTGGCAAACATTGCCCGCCGGCTGGGGATTGACTTAGAGGCGGCACTTAGGCAGGCAAACCAGCGGTTTTATCGTCGTTTTTCTTATATGGAAGAGGTCTGCCGCCAGCGAGGGCTAAATTTTGGTGAGCTATCCTTTGATGAGCAAAACACCCTGTGGGAGGAGGCAAAGAAGGAGGTGGAAGGGTAAAGCCGTGCAAGGTTCCTCGCCTTATCAATCTTGTGGGTGTATAAGAGAGGCGAAGCTCACCTGAGGCGACTCTGTCGACCTCTCTTAAAATAAATCTTCCCCTTCCCCTTATTAAGGGGAAGGGGATAAAGGGGATGGGGTTACTAACATATAGACATAGCGGTGTTTGTATGTTACTATTGATTGAGAGGTGAAGGCTATGGGGACAACTCTAAAGCGGACAACTATTTTCCTTACCGAAGAGCAGCATGAGCGGCTTCGCCGTCTAGCCTTTGAGCAGCGAACTTCAATGGCTAAGCTCCTCCGCGATGCTGCCCTGGAGATACTAGAGGACGAGGAGGATATGCGGGAGGGGTTGAAAGCCTTGGCTGATGAGGAGGGCACTATAACCTGGGAGCAATATCAGCGTCAAAGGACAGAGTAGAGGCTCCTAGGTGAGTTATCAGGTTAGACTGAGGCGAGCAGTTCAGAGGCAGTTAGACAAGCTTGCCAAAAAGGATTATGAAATCATAGCCGAAGTCATCTCAGCCTTGGAGCGAGACCCTAGACCACACGGAGTAAAGAAGTTGGCTGAAAGTGGCTTGTGGCGCATAAGAATAGGACCTTATAGGGTCGTATATAACATAGATGATAAGGAACGTCTGGTCATAGCGGTGCGGGTAGCCAGGCGTACAGAGGATACCTATAAAAGACTGTAAAAATCGGGGCGAGAGGATTTGAACCTCCGACCTCAGCGTCCCGAACGCTGCGCGCTAACCAGGCTGCGCTACGCCCCGTCAGTGATATTATAGGCGGTTTTAATCTTTATTGTAAACTGGTGAGAGAACTAAGTGAAATATTGTATTGTGATAATTGATGGTGCTGCAGGTTTGCCGCTGCCTGAGCGTGAGGGCAAGACCTGTTTGGAGCTGGCCTATACGCCAAACCTGGATGCTATGGCTAAGGAAGGCACTCTGGGGCTTATCCGCACTGTGCCGCCAAGAATGGAACCCTCCAGTGCCTGCGCCTGTATGTCGGTACTTGATTACGACCCAAAACTATATTATCGGGGTCGGGCTGCCATTGAAGCCAGGAGTATGGGCATTACTATTGATGAGGGAGAAGTCGTTTTTCGCTGCAATCTGGTGGCTATTGGTGATGGCAAGATGTGGGACTACAGTTCGGGTCACATCAGTACCAATGAGGCGCAACAGCTTATTGAGGCTTTAAACGAAAGTCTGGGTAGTGATAAAGTTCA
>JAUVZA010000007.1 GCA_030602805.1 Dehalococcoidia bacterium
TATTATATCAGTGCGAAACACTTGTGGCGTCTGCACTGCCCATAGATTTTGACGTGGTGGCGTCTGGTGGACTATTCTATCATCTCCCGCCAGCTTAATGGTATCCGTAACTGGAACGGCGGCTACGGCGGCACCGGTTTCCTTGGCTGCCTCCAGCCCACGGGCAATCAAGTCCACAGTCACTAGCGGTCGGGCGCCGTCATGGATTACCACCCAGTCACAATGGCTAAGCTGGCTAAGTCCAGCCGCCACTGAATCCTGACGTCGCCTGCCCCCGGGACAAACATCGGTTATCTTTGACCACTCCTGCTCGGACACCAACTGCTGCCCCCTCTCAAGGTTCTGCTCACTCAGGACGACAATAATCTGGCCAACAGGGTTACACCTTTGAAAGGCATCAACCACCCGGGCTAAAATAGGCTTCCCACCCAATAGAGCCAAGACCTTATCCACCCCGCCCATCCGCTGACTGCTGCCAGCAGCGGCAATAACTGCTCCTACTCTCTGCTGATTACCTGTTTTCATGCCTTACCAGATTATAAAGCAAAACCAGTGTTATATCTACCACTACAAAACCATTACAAAATAAGCGAAACCCTATCCCCTTTATCCCCTTGGCGAACTGATAATCCGAGCAGTGAAATACCATTCGCCAGTGCGATAGATATTCAATCTTACAATAAATTAAAGCGAAAGAAAAATGGCCGACTATCTCATCGATCAGATAAGTAACAGGTTTTTAAATATATTTATCGCAGAGGCATTTGCCTTTTCGAGATCAGAACGGCATATATACAATTGACTGTAGAGTAACGGAATTTCAGGAGTTCGAGTCCCCTTAGCTGGAGCTGAGGGGACGGAACAAAGAACTTTCCAGTTAAAATTCAGTTTAATATTATGACTTTTAATCAGGGTGTCACAGGTTCGAGACCTGTACGGCCTACCAAGGCTAGAAGACCTTCCCTGTCGGGGAGTTTTTGAAAGAATCAGAGTGTCAAGACACTAGGTCAACCGACACCCTGATTTTACTGTTTTTATGTATAAATTTCAAGATTTAATGTTGAGTTAATTTTTAATGCATTTTCTTCAGTTGGCTTTGTCAAGGTAGATCTTTCTAAAATGCGTCAAAATAAGTACACATAAATATGGATTAACAAATGGAGTTGCTTCGCATCCGGCGAAATTAGAATTAGCGATGTGCTTATGAAAAGATCACTTCACTTTTATTCACTACTCACATTTCATAGCTGTAAGAGTTAGCGTATAATCCATGTTATACGCAGAGCCTCGCAAGTTGTGTTATTGAACCATATGTCATGCAAGGCGGGTATTAAATTCTATCTCGCTTGGTCACACCAACTCGGCGTGACCAAGCAGTTTCACACAAAAGAAGGCCGAGGCTCTCGTTAGCCCCGGCCTTACTTATCACCCATGGGGGCTGCCTTACTCAGCTTCCGTTTACCCCTTGTGGATAACGATGTTGCCACCCGCAATGCTAGTGGTGGGATCCGTGCCATCAGCGGCATCCATCTGGTTGTCATAGACTATGGTGTCGGTGTCCCTGTCCCAGATCTTGATGCGGAACTTGTCGACATCGGTGCTGCTAAGTGTTAGCTTTGCGTCAATGGCGGTGAGCATGAACCCGTAGTTGCCTTCACCATTGATAGTGCCAGTGCCCTTGTACATGGCACGCGCACCGGCAACCACCAGCCACTGATAGGTGTCGGAGTGAAATTTCAGGTCAGCTACCTGGAACTGGAACTCCGTCTGACCAGTCGGGGTAGTAGCTCCCTTCTTGTACTTGGAGACGAAGCCGAAGTTGGCTCGCCCGGTGAGTGTCGGCTCAGCCACGCACGCCCCCTCCGGAGAGTCTATCCAGCCGCCGCCGGTGACAAAGCCGCCCTCAGGGTCGTAGACAGCGCCGAGCACAGTCGCCGCCGTGGAAGCCTGATGCAGGTCATCGCCAGCGAAGTCGGCGGTAATCTCAAAGACACCAGCATCGGGGGGTGCCGGTACCTCCAGGCTAGCCACCCCGTTTGTGTCTGTGAATGCTGAAACGTCTAGGCCGTCAACCTGGAAAGTAATTTCGGCATCTGAAATGGGTTGCCCGTCCTCATCCACCAGTAATGCTGCCAAAGTCGCAACACCATTCACCTGAACCAGGGTATCACCGGTATAGGTGAGGGTGGTGGGCGTGTAGACGGTGAGGGACGCAGTCGCCGTGGAACCCTGATGCTGAGCATCGCCAGCGAATTCCGCGGTAACATTATAGACGCCAACAGTATCGATTGTCACCTCACAGCTAGCCACTCCGTCTGTGTCTGTGACTGCTGAAGCGTCTAGGCCGTCAACCTGGAAAGAAATCGTCGCGCCCGAAATCGGCTGACCCTCACCATCCTCCAACATTGCCGACAAGGTCGCCGGGGTGTTCACCTGAACCGAGGTATCGCCCGTATAGGTGAGAGTGGTGGCGGTAGTGACCTCCGTCCGGGTGACAGTCAATGTCGCAGTGACCGAATGTGGGGTCGGGTCGACGTCCGTGGCGACAATGGTTATGGTGTTCACTCCGACATCCAGGCTGACCGGATGGCTAAATGAAACTTCATTGTCCGGACCGCCAGTGGGGGTTAAAGTCACCGGCTCGCCGTTTATTGTTATCGAGGCTATGCCCTCAACATCGGTGGCGGTGCCCTCGACGAAAACGCTGTCGTCAGTAGTCTCGGCTCCGTCAATTGGGCTGGTTACCTGTATCGTCGGGCGCCCTAGTCCGCCTATCACCATCGTATCACCCTCATCCACGGTAACAGTGAAGGTGCCAAATTCCGGTACGGAACCATCCTCGACAGTGGCGAAGGCCTCTATGGTCCATGTTCCCGGGAACAGGGTGCCGATGGCTTGCCCCTCGGTCGTTACTAAGTGAGAGCCCCTAGCATAGGCGGTGGGGTATGTGAGCCCTTCCTTCGTAGCTTGGTAATAGGGCAAACTGAGCTCGCCCCCGCCCTCAACGCCCTCAACGTAGTAGTACAGCCTGACCGTAGCCGTGCCGAATGTCGCATCGACGTCCGACAGTGTCTCACCGGAGGCTACGGTGTACGGATCAAGGAAATATCCCGACTGATTGATATAGGACCACAGATAGGGATCCGGGTCAGCGGGGTAATCGAAGCGAAGATACAAATAATTGTACCGCCAGGAATCCCCGGGGGAGGCGACAAACATGTACTCCCCGGTGTCGGGATGGATCCGGACTTGCATGTACCCATTGGGCGCTGAATAGGCCTGGATGTATGAGTACTGCCAGATGTCGGTGCTGGCACCGGTGAGGCTTAAAGTCCCGGTAATAAAGCCGGGGTCGATGATGAAGTCAAAGTCCTCTAAATGCTGCCCCGCGGTAAGCGTTACTGGCGTCCTGGGAGGATTAAGGAAACCATATAGGCCGCTCAGGTCGCCCGTCTCGCCCGTCTCGCCCGTCAGATGATAGTAGAAATAAGGGTGCACATACCAGGTGTCGGCGTCGACATTCAGGGTATACGCGCCGGTAGCTATGTCGGCTATCTCGGTATTGGCGTACCTGGTGGGATTAGGCGCGTACCCACGTACCAAAGCATCGTATACGTCTGTTGCTGGTCCCAGCAGGGTGGCGTTTCCGGAGATGGTGGCTGCGGTCACGTCAATCGAGATATTCTTGGTTAGGGTTCCTCCCGCAGCAAGCGGACCAACGGTTTCGTTGGGGAAGTAATACTGTATGCCGTTTACGGTGACCCAGCCATAGAAGTAATAGTCAAGCTCCGGTGCCACCAGCAGCGTGTAACCCCTCCCCGGCTGCCCCGGTACAGTTAGGAGAGAAGCTGTGGTTCGGTTTTGGAAAGACATGCCGGGGAATTCGGGTGGCCAAATATAGGCGTATATGTTGAAACCCTGTATTGTGTTGCCACCATCGGTGGTGGTTGATATGGTCCCCGAGATGAAGGCCGGGTCCACAGACAGGTTTTGTGTAACCGTACCTCCTATCGGGACATTCACCGTCCCGTGCACCGGAAATATCACCCGGGTATAGTCTGTGGCGACGACCTGTGCATCGGCTATTACATAATAGTCGCGGTCGCCCTCCACAGTCAGGGTGTAGTCGATGCTGGAGGCTCCTCCGGGAACACTGACGCTTACATACGCCGAAAACACCCCGTCTGTGTCCATGGCTCTGACGGTTACCTGGGTAATATCATAGCCGTCAACAGTTACTGAGCCGGTCAAATCACCCGGATGCAGGATGACACCGCCGTTAGCCAGAGCTGGCGCTGGCATTCCTGCTATAGACACCAGCAACACCATTGATAAGACAAGCCCCAGTATTTTGCTCCTTCTACCTGGTTTCATTGCAAATCTCCTTTCTAATGGATTCTAGCTTTCAAAACATAATCTAAGTCTATTTGACCTTTGTCTCAATGCCGTATAACTGACCTCCTTTCTTTTTAAGATTTCTTTATCGCCCCTCGACCTGGAGCAGACTAATGCTTTGTCTACTTTTCTTCAGAAACCACTCCCACTTTCGTAAAACAAAAACCGACCTTTTGGGTCGGTTTCACTATTGGCTTCTCACTACTTGAGTGGCTGCCACAAGTAGTGGTTTGCTACTGCTATTACCATGATGCCGGTCAAAATGCTTGCTCATCTCTTGCCCTTACTGAAAACCTTTATTCCAGCGGCCTACAATTGTGACCACAATCTTCCCATATCCCTGTAAAATAGTCAACTTAGCTGAGTTTCCCAAAATTGGCTATTGCGGTGCTGCGAACTGCAGAAGTTGCTCGTGATGCCAAGAACTTTACTTTTCTTTATCGACCTCCTTCGCTAGGAAGCCCGCCTCTAAACTAGCCTGATTAGCAGGGTTGTCAAAGTATGTGTCGAATCTGCTTGGGACCTTGAGATTGAACGAACCGTCAACTGGTTAGCCCGCGCCCCGTCCGAATCCCAGCGTATGAGTAGTGTTACACGCATATGATACCCTGACTTAGGTTCAGGGTCTCGTGTGCCAGATTAGCTTAAATAACGTATATCATCTTACTCAAATTGACAGACGGTTATGTTATGCTAGATTCGAGTCCTAATGAATATTTATAGACATAAATTTGCAGCCCTTTTCTGTAACAGTTATTACTAGCTATAGCGAGGCTGCGGGATAATACTGTGAAACACTGAAAAATAACAACTCTGCAACACCGTGGAACAACCCTGTAACAAAGTGAAACAACCCTGAAACAACTCCGTAACATCGCATAACAACTCCGTAACACCGTTATAACACTCAATAACACTGTTATAACAGCGAAACAGTTAGCTTCAATAACAAGAAACATAACAAATGTTGTAACAACGAAATAGAAGCTATTTTACTGTTATAACAGTGTTGTTACGTATTCCTGTTACAGGTTGTTGTACTGCTCGCTGTTACCAGGCCTAACTGTTCGTTAGGCTTGAATTAGGCTTCAGGAAAAATAACGTATCTTATTTTTCGATTTATCGAAAGTAACAAAAAGATGAAAAGTGCAATGGCATACTTTCTGGCTTATTGTGCACCCATCCAATTCATCTTTTATTGCATTGGGAGTAGAGATTCGGGCATACTGTAGCTGAAAGTCAGGTAACTATGTGGCAGAAGCTAAGCAAATGCTACCCACCCCAGGTTGAGCTTATTTCCCTAATACTTCTAGCATTTGCTTTCTATATAGTCTTATCTAACTATGCTATACTCCCTGATACCATACCGACTCATTTCGATGCTCGAGGTATTCCTGATGATTGGAGCAGTAAGAATACAATTTTTCTTTTCCCTAGCCTAAATGCTTTTATATATTTAGGCTGTACTTTCCTGAATATCTGGTTTGCTATCGTTGAGGATCCAAGGCGGCTGATAAGCCTTCCCCAAAAGAGGTTAGCAAGGTTAACCGAGGAACAGACCGAAAAGCTACGCATCTTTCTAAACCGTTGTCTTTTCCTGCTAAAAATACTCATCCAAGGCCTGACAGTCTATGGTGTCTATATTACGATTGAGATAGCTTTGGCCAAGGCAACTGGCCTCGGAACTCCATTCCTCCTATTCATGGGAGCAATAATAGCTCTTGCTAGCTTTATGATATGGCAGAGTTTTCGCATTACTAGTACCCACGGGTCAGATGTAAAACTTAGTTAGCACCACCTTACAAAGGTAATTTATCACTAGCTGGATACGGACTGCACAGTATGACGGATTGTTCAACACTTATACTACCTACCGATTCATCACTATTTGAGGTATTGACGCTCAACAGGCAAAGGTTTAATATTGGTGACAAGAGTAATGCGAAGAGCTAAGAATGAAAGAGACGGAACACCTTTACCTTTCTTCACCAAGATAGGTGGCTTTCTCGAACAGTACTCAGGTAGAGCCATACTAATAGCGGCGGCTCTCACTCTCCTACTAATCATCCCCCTCTTAATGATGGGAAGCGATGAGCAAGCATCAGAGGACCCAACAGGAGAAGTCTTCGATCTGAGGGATGACATCAACGAGCGTTTCGCCCCAAGTGTTCATGGTGCATACTTCGTCGTTGAATCCCAAACCGGTGACATCCTCACCCAAGCCTCTCTCTGGGAATTGTATCAGAATGAGCAACAACTGGGGGAGGATGACCAGAGAGGAACACTGGCACCAGAGAACCTGCCCACGCAGTCTTACCTGTACGAGGCGTTTAATATCGGTGCGAACCAGCCGTTCTTCGGTGTGTATAGCCTTGCTGATGCGGTACAGGATGTACTGACGAGCGACCCACGCTTCAGCACTACACTAGAGACTGCTACCGACGAGCAAGTCAAGTTAGCGTTGCACCAACTCTTCGCCAATCCAAGTACAAGTGGGCTGCAAGATGACCTTTCAATCCAAGCTGAGAGTGAGAAACGTATTGTCGGCGGGACGGAGATCGACTACTGGACCTCCCCAGCTCTGATGTTCGGCGTTTTAGCCGATAACGAGAAGTTAGGTGGTGGTACTCTTGAGATCGGGGTTGGTGGTGGTGAGACAGTGCAAAATAAGGAGGAGTTCAGTCGTAACGTCCAACGGGTACTACGGGGTGATGAAGAAACATTCCGCCTCTGGGGTATTGCGATTGACGTTAATCTGGAAGCGGGTGAGGAAGGGCAGATAGCTGGCTATTTTATCATGGCCACCGTCATCGCTGTAATATTGATTGCCGGGATTAGCCTGCGGTCCTACTGGGCTACAGCTTTGACTGGTGCGGGTCTGGGGTGCCTGATGATTTGGCTCAACGGCATCTCCAACCTAGTGGGTCTCAAGGGTGGGCTGGTTATTGACATGATCGTTCCCATCGCCATGATATCACTAGGCGTCGACTTTGGTCTGCATGCCATGCGGCGTTACCGAGAGGAAAGGCATCGCGGCTACACCCCGAGAATGGCATTGCGAGCGGGCTTCGCCGGTGTGCTGGGTGCGCTTGTACTGGCGATGGCAAGCGACAGTATTGCCTTCCTATCCAATACATCATCCGGGATAGAGGCAGTCATCCACTTCGGCATCGCGGCAGCGATAGCCGTAATCTCATCCTTTATCATCCTCGGTGTGGTGCTCCCGTTGGCCATGACGCACATAGACAGATTACAGCGACATCATCTGACCTCACATTCGAAGCGTAAATCCTTTATGACAGTCCTCAATAGTGTTGGTGTGGCGGTTGGAACTGGCACTGGTGTCATCTTTCTAGTGGCGGTCAGCGAGGGACTTGGTGTTGCAATCCTACTCGCGGTGATTGTTGGATACCTATTAGTGCCCCTATTGATCATGTATCGCCGACGGTCCCGTCAACCACCAGCACCGACCGCAACTCAGCTAGAAGCAAATACACTAGCCCGTGGAGCAGCAGACAACTGGTTCGTTAATCTGGTTGCCAGGATTGCACATTACCGCATCTTAGTCTTACTTATCACCGTCGGGATAACCACCGTAGCAATTCTGTTAGCCATCAGGCTGGAGGCAACTTTTGATGTTAAGGACTTCTTTAGCAGCAATTCAGATTTCGTGGTAAGCCTGGATAAGCTGGATGAGCATGTTGGGGAAACGAGTGGCGAACCAGGTACCGTCTATATCAAGGGGGATCTAACCGATCCCCGGGCACTAGCATCCATTAACCAGTTCATCACCGATTCCGAGATGCAGATAGAGTCACGAACGATCGTTGACATACTGGAGCGTGTTGTAGTTAGTGAGTACGCGGTAACCCGCGTCGCTACGGTCACGGGGACGGAGATCACCGATAGTGATGGTGACGGCTTACCAGATTCCCAAGCACAAGTTGAAGCTGCCTACGCCTATATGCTAACTGAAGGTGTGCACCTGGATGAGAATACGCTAGTCTACACCCCGGGTCAGATACGCGAGGTGCTTTTTCATGATCCTAGAAGTGACCAAGAAGACGTAACCATCCTGACTATCGGGATCCCAGGTACACGCGAGCAGCAAAATGTAGTCAGGGCACGCGATATACTTACCAATAACCTCAAAGTCATACGAGAGAGCCCAGCGGTCACCTATGTGGGACTCACTGGCTCGCCGTTCACTCGGTTGGCTCAACTAGATGCTAGCACCAAGACGCTGCAAAGATCCTTGCCGATAGCGGCAGTGGCATCATTGATGCTCCTGCTTATCGTGATGCGCTCTTTCCGGTATGCAGTGGTTACTATCATCCCGATTGGGCTGGTCGTGGCATGGCTCTACGGGCTCATGTATATGATTGGTTTCCCACTAAATTACGTGACTGCCACTATTGGCGCTGTGTCGCTTGGCGTGGGAATCGACTACTCCATCCATGTCACAGAGCGTTTTCGGGAGGAGATGCACAGAGCACCAAACAAGATGCAGGCGCTCCGACAAGCGGCTAACGGAACGGGTGTGGCCTTGTTAGCGTCCGCTATATCTAGCATCGTGGGCTTTGCTATTATGGGATTCGCACCGATGCCTATGTTCTCAACTTATGGAATACTGACAGCCGTTATGATCTTCCTGGCCATGTTGGCGTCCTTAGTAGTGCTACCCTCGCTCTTACTAGTGGTGACACGCGAGAAGACAGCGAAGAAAACTCAAGGCAAGTCCCGATAAGTAAATATCTAGTTGATTTAGATAAGCCCTGTGTTTGGCAGTCAATGTAAGAAATGAACGTTTTTATACTGCTTAAGAGGTCATCTGAAAGACTATAGACATAGTCTTTTAACGGCCTCTCAACTACTATAAAACGTTCCTTTATTCATAAGCAAGGTTGAACATATCGCTAATTTGTTTAATGAGCGAAATGAGTTAAGGGCACTCTTTGTTTAAACAACACTTAAATGTAGAATCACCCGCTCTGCCACACAAGAATCATAAACCGGGTCACGGCTATCTGCAGTCTCTCCTTCTTCTCAAGGTGTTGACCTATGTTGCTAACGTCCGTGGTTTTTTCAGCCAACCATGCACGAGGTGATACCATCTTGACATTTATGTAAAAAGCGTATATACTGTTTAAAAGATATAAACGTTATTAATTCTAGAAACTATCGGGAGTCTCTGACTTAAAGGCGGAATGAATCGTGGGAAGACCACCAACTAGCAAGATAAAGGAGCGAAAGAAGGTCAACTTCTATTTAAAAAAAGAGGTTGACACGCTTGTAGAGCAGCGGCATATAGAAGTCCAGAGCCGCCTTGGCCGCAGAGTAGATAAGGCGCTTTTCCAAGAGGCATTAGTCAAAGCTGGTCTTGATCGCACTGATGAGGTGATAGAGCTCTTGAGACAAGATGTTGAATCAAGCGGATGAAGAGGGGACTTTGCAGGAGGTCAGTATGAACAATATTTTTGACAATTCCTTAGAACCATACTATACCACAGACTACGGTACGGCGTATCTTGGTGATGCGCTAGAGTTAATAAAGCAACTCCCTGATGCATCCATCAACCTGATAATGACCTCTCCCCCCTTTGCTTTAACAACGAAGAAGGCTTATGGTAATGCAGATTCAGGCAAGTATATAGAGTGGTTTAAACCTTTTGCCCATGAATTCTGGCGTGTTTTGAAAGAAGACGGTAGTTTAGTGATACACCTAGGCGGAAGTTGGGACAAGGGACGCCCCACTCGTTCTCTCTACCACTTTGAATTACTCTTAGACCTTTGTCGTAACAGTCACGAGGCAAGATTCTACCTAGCCCAAGATTTCTATTGGTTCAATTACGCTAAATTGCCTCTTCCCGCGGAATGGGTAACTGTCCAGAGAATCCGAGCAAAGGATGCTGTAGATCCAATTTGGTGGCTTTCAAAATCTCCATTCCCTAAAGCTGATAACCGCCAGGTTTTAAATCCTTACAGCGAAAAGACAGATAAGCTTCTGAAGTTAAAACAGGGACAACGTGGTCCTTCCGGTCATAATAGCTCTTTAAAGTTCAAGAGAAAGCTTGACGGAGCTATCCCTCCGAATCTTCTCTACATAGCAAATAGTGAATCGAACAGTCAATATTTATGCTCTTGTCGTAAAGTTGGAATGCGACCTCATCCTGCGCGATACCCGGTGGAATTACCTAAATTCTTTATCGAGTTCTTAACAGATCAGGATGGCATCGTTTTAGACCCGTTTGGAGGCAGTAATGCCACCGGTGAGGCTGCTGAGAAAACAAAGAGGCAGTGGATTTGTTTTGAATTACGAGAAGAGTATCTGAAAGGCTCTAAATATAGATTTCGGTTGCCTGAAGAGTCTAAAGATAACTAGCTATTTCTACCAGTGAATGTAATCCTCCTAGGTCCTCTTCTCCGTAGTAGCTACAAGAGTCCTCCTTTTTAACTGCAATGTTCAAATATTTACTCCTATTCTTACTCCTAAACTACGACCTGTTATTAACAGGTTATGAAGAATGCTTGACAAAATAACAATAATATGATAACCTGTTATAAATATAACTAGTACTAATATAACGAAATCGGAGGTGATTGTGAATGACAAAATCTATAGAGGATAGGAGAGAGGCTTTTCAAAGATTAGCGACTAGAAGGACGAATGAAGTGTTGAAGCGACTGCGAGTTCTGGGCCACTGCGCTAATCCCCAGCTTTATGAATACACGGAAGGAGAGGCCAAAAAAATATTCCAAGCTATAGACAAAGAGTTGAAGGTTGTAAAGATAAAATTCCAGAACTCGGGTAGGACAGAATTCCGACTATAGGAAGGAGGTTGTGTGCGATGTTTCAATTATTTCCGGCTGAAGTACATAGACTTTTCAATATGCGTAAACCAAAGGAGGTTGAGTCATTTATCCAATCTCTTTCACAACGGAATCCTGAAGGATGGGATTGGCGTAATTTGGGGGACTTAGACAATAATTCTGGAAATGTCAGGTTCTCAGAGGAACCGGGACTGCCGGTTGTAGAGCGCATCATAAACATGCAAGAGGCGTTACTCGAACTTGCCTACTATGAAGCGGGCAAACCGAAGATTTTTCCCTCTACCCCACGAAAAGCGGTTGAAGAATGGTTCAAAATCCCCGGGGGTTCTGTAAATGCGAGTGAGGACAAATCCTTCCTAAAAGAATTAGCTTCAAAACTTAGGGTTGACGTTTATGACTCAGGCATTGAGAAAAGACCATCGATTGCTTTTCATGATAAGGGGATTGGTCAGCATCCTGATGATTTACCCACCACTATTCTCAATTTAACTGGTGGCAACAAGCTTGATAAACTGTATCTATCCGGGGCTTTTGGGCATGGGGGGTCTTCAGCTTATGCTTGGTGCAGATATAGCATTATCGTATCTCGCCGAAGGCTACAACATACCGGGGGGAAACCAGATTTAGTAGGCTGGACAATCGTCCGAGAATACGATTCTCAATCCATTAAGCTTCCTATCTACCAATATCTCGTTACTAAAGACCGAAAAGTGCCGTCTTTTGCTCCCTCTTGCCTAAAGGACACGGCCTTTGATTTTGGCACCTATATCATACATGTAGCCTATAACCTAGGGCGCTTGAGCAGTCCGTGGGCTTTCGTAGGTTATCGCTATTTTGACAACCTTTTATTTGACCCCTTACTCCCCTACATAATTAGCGACGATCGGTATCATGATAAACCTGAATACAGAGCCAAAGATATGACGATGTACGGAGGACGAAGGCACCTTTCTGAGGTGGTAATAGACTATGGCAAGGATGTTTATTATAAGCCCTATACATTTAACCTTGATGGAAAAGGCAGTTTAACAATCAGATTCTGGGTTTTTAAAAGACAGCGCTCGCGGAGAGGAGAAAAAGAGGGAGCTCCCAAGATAACCTCTTACCTTGAAACTGAAAGGTCACCACGCACGGTGATAATAACCTTAAATGGACAAAGGCATGGCTATCTAGATAAACCATTTGTAAACGGAGTAGCTGGCTCTACTCCTTTAGCTGACCGTCTGCTTATGCAGGTTGACTGTGATGACTTATCTTTGAGTCTAAAAAAGGAATTAATAACCTCCACTCGCATGAGATTGAGGACAGGCGAGCATCTTGACTTTATTAAGGAGTGTATCAGGAAGGCTTTGGAGGATGACGAACTCCGGCAAATTAAGGGAGAACTCTGGCAACGCGAATTTGCCGAGGCAGGCGAAGGAGATGAACAAGCTCGGAGTATTCTAAACAATCTTGTCAAGGCTGGCAGAAAGATAGAGAAAGGTCCCGGTCCGCAGAAAGGTAAGAGCAAAGGGCAAGGTGGAAAAGGCTCCAAAAGTTACAAAGCAAAAGACCCTCCGTCTTTCTTTAAATTCGCTGAAGAGAAGGAGACACTCCAAGTCGAGCCAGGAGAGTATCGTTTCCTCGATATACGTACGGATGGGCCAGATAATATGTTCTCTCGTAAAAACCGGAGATCCAGAGACAATTTAGAGGTTGTTCCTAATGACCAAAGTATACTCGTGTCAAGAGGTGAACTTCATAACGGCCGCCTAAGTGTGATAGTCAAGGCTAGCGAAGCAGCAAAAATAGATTCGTACTACACTTTAAGAGCCCAACTAGAAATTGAGGGTGGGGTATATCTCCTCCCGCTGACCGAGCGCAAGTGCAAGGTGGTTGCTCCCCCACCTCCTTATGTCGGGAAAGACCCCCCTACTGAACTTCAAATTGTAACAAGAGGAGGCGTTCTTAAACTTAAACAAGGACGTATCACCCGAGTTTCGGTCAGAACTAATTGCTCTGATGATTTACTAGCTCGCGCATACCAACCCGGTAAGATTCATGAAAGTTGCTCAATTAAAGGAACTAGGTTGGAAGCTGTCGGAGGACCTACTAAAGGAGAAATAGAACTTCGCTATGAGGTTCCTCAAAATATCCCAATTGGAACCCGAGGGGATTTAGAGGTAATTCTTATCTTAGGAGATGGGACCAAACTAAATGACTCAAAACCTTGCATAATAGTTGAGGCACCACTAACTGAGCATAAAGAAGGGCAAAAACAGGTTGTAGAATCAAACTTCAAATTTATAGAGGTATGGAAAAAGCTACCCTCTGACACTTCTGGCAATTTCAATACTTGGGACCAATTAGAACCAATATGGGATGAGACGAAGGTTGGAGATTATCAGACCAATAAGCAGAATGGTGAAAAGGAGTTCGTCTTCAGAATAAACATGGATTTCTCAGATTATGCCAAAGAAAGGGGGCGGTTTTATAGGAGATTATCAAGCCCAACAATGAATAGACTCAAAGACAAATACAAAGCCTACGTTTCATATTATCTTTGGCAGCTTGAGCGTTCTTTACTAGATAAAAAAGATTCGCTCAAAACATCTGAGGAAGAAGGGCAAAATCAGTTTGATGAAGAGCAAATTGAGGAAGAGAAGCGCAGAGTTGCGAAAACCATTCTCGCAGCAATACGCCCCGAAAAGGAGCTTGTCGAAATCTTGCAGAGTCCAGAATGAAGCTATCCGTCTGTAATACCTTTTCTCCGGCCTCAAGCTAGGACTTTTACGACGGACAGTTCGTCATTTAGTGATATAAGACGGCAGTTGCGCTGGGAATCTGTATATAGTAACAATTATCTGAGCATTAGGGCCGAAGGCTTGTAAGCAGGAGTTAATTGATGACCCAATAAGCCAATTGTGGTAGTCATATTCCGGCAAGCTTAGCCATAGGCTATCTTGAGGTAAAGGCAAATATTGCCTTAAAGACCATGTCTGCGGTTCTATCTATGGAACCCATCGGCCTACCATATACAGGACTCGAACCATACAACCCCTACTACCAGCAGTAGACTATATCTATAGTCTACGGTTTACGGAGTCGGCGCATAAGCCCAAAGTCTATATTAGTGTTTACTTAAATACTTCTTCAAAGGTAACAATATACTAGATTGTTGGATACAAGTACTACTGGACGGACATCGGGATGTGTGTCACAGAGTAACTTAGTTTCCATCCCGCTTTGTTTGTAAGCCAATCTTAGGCCAAACGATAGATAACACTGACTTAGGTGTACTGTTGATTCGGTTATTTGAATCTGTCTCTTTACTGTGATAACCCTTGGCTTCGATAATGAAGTCGCCTTGGAGAGCACCCAGTTTTAACCTAGCTTCTTCTCTTATAAGCCCACTTCTCAGAGAAGCACGCATGAACGCGGTATCTTCTGATGCAGGTTTATCAGGCCAAACAAAGTAGTGTTTGCCATCCTTTAACGGTACACTCCAGTCCACTCGTAGCTTGATGTCTTTTTCATCTTTAAGCTTCGATTTCCAGCTCCACCTGATAATAACTGGCCCATCTAATATGCCTAGTTCTACAACCCTTTCAGTGACAGCACGCATACTGACATTGTACAACGACCTAAGCTGAAATAATGTCTCACACCAAATGCCCGTATTATTAAAGATTGTGAGCGCATCTTCTCTAAACGTTTTCTCGGGCATAAGAAGCTCGGCAGCAAATATGTCACAGAGCTTCTCCTCAGCATCACTACCTATATCTCTCTGCAAACGGATTGGTGTAGCAGCTTCAATGTCGTAGAAAAAAGTATGTCCAATCTCATGGGCTAAAGAAAAAACGTCTCGTGAACCCGCCGCTCGTTTTACAGCGATTATGAATCCTCCCTTTACTGGTGTAAGCTGACTATTTGAAGCGCTATCAGAGTATTTTATTGAAGTGACCTTACGTAGGGGTGCTATCTTCTTTGGATTAAATGGAGCGATAACCATATTAGCAGCCAGGAGGAGTTTATTAGCTTCAACCTTTACTGCTGCCTCAGGGTCAGTTTCCCCCGCTCTTCTTAAAAAAGAGAGAATAGCCGGGCTTTTCCAGTAATCAAGCCGTTTCTTTGGCATTTTTTCTTTCGTACCAACTCTCAGCAAACTGGCGTAGCCTACTTCGGATTAAGAGTCTGTCTGAGCTTGTATTATCATGTTTTTCAGGCCTCGTGCTTGGAGCATGAAGGGATAGCTCTCGTTGTAATTCATCTTTCTCACTTTGCTTCAGGTCCCTGTCTCGGCAGAACTCTTCAAGAACATCATCAGCGGTCAGCAGGAGTTCAAATCTAGGCGAAGGCCTTCTATCCATAGCATTTTCGAGGAAAATACCCTCACTCTTCATTTGTGCCTTAAACTCCTCTGAGACTTGTTTAGATAGATGATAATAGCGTGGGTCTATTACTATGTACATTATCCATAATGCTGAATGCTTATCACTCAGAGTGGTAACTTCGCCAGAAATCTCTTTTTCATTTAGATCGCTAAGCTTCACGGATTTCGTACCTCTTCTCCTTACGACAAGAACGTCCGCCGGTTTAAATAACATCTTCTTATCGGGACAATAAATAACTATAGAGCCCTCATCCATTTGAAAATACTGTTCAAGACGTTTCTCGAACTCCAAACGCTTGTCAGGATGCTCATAAAACAACGAGTGCAATTCTGTTTGCCTACTATCAATTTGTGCGTCTTCCCAAGGAACGGTGAAGAATATTTTATACAGCTTACGGGTTTGTAATGCTTTCGCCAGCGCTATGACAGATGGTGGCATGGGTTCCTTGGTAAGCTGTACCAAAAGCTCTTCTTGGCCCATGTACAGAATATCAGTTTCGGACAATCCCGAAAGCTGGAATGCTTTGGCCAACATTGCACTACCTATCAATTTCGTGTGATGGAAGATTACCTTTTCAGCTAAGCTGTAGCGATTTCTTAGTACAGTGAGTAATTCTGACACATTATCTCTTCTATGTTGCCCGTGTTTTTCTAGGTGCACGACTACACGAGAGTCTTGAATATCAAAATACCTAAAGATTCTATCGTCATATTCTAAATTGAGTCCGCATGAAAGCCCATCTCTCTTCAGGTAATCTAGTAAATCAGCACATATCGTATTGCCAACCAAGTCTGAGATGAAAAGAGGAACGTCACCCTGCTGATGATTTGTGTCTAAAGCTATCAGTGCGGATTTGACATCATCATATAAACCTTTTGCACCAAGGATCCTCGCTATAGCGCTTTTAGGGCCTAAGTAATTCTCTAAACGTTGCCATTGATCATGGCGTGTTTTTATTAAGTTACATTCCTTTTCGAGTGTATGTCCAAAAGGCAAGTGTCCCATATCGTGGAGCAAAGCAACTGCTCTGATAATTTCCTCTACTCTAGGTTCAATGATTTCCTGTGAACCGTTATTGTGTCTAATGAAATCAATCATGGTCTGAGCAACGAAAACCGTGCCTATTGAATGAAGAAAACGGTTGTGTACCGCGCCTGGATAGACTAAGTCAGCAGATCCCAATTGCTTTATGTGTTTGAGCCTCTGAAACTCCGGGGTATTAACAATATCTACCTCCCATCCTCGCAATTCAATATCTTTATGTACAGGGTCTCGGAATATTTTGCTATCACTCGTTATTATTAGTTCGGCTTCTGATTTAGCATTGGTCATACTGACCTCCTTCTTAGTAAGTGTGGGAGGATTGTTATCGATTGGTAAAGGTGTCTGAGCCTTGGATAATGGTCTTTTGTTTTTATTCTTGGATCGCTGAGCTTGACAGTCGGGACAGTACTTACTTTGCTTTAAGTTCTGAGTAAATACTCTTATCTGACGATGGCAGCATTCACAGTTCTTTTCGACGATGTTCTTGTGATCCTTGTCGACCCTTGTACCCCAGGAAGTAACATTAGGGTCAGAAGGCAGTTCTGACAAGACCGCCCTGCAGTATTCACATACTTGTCCATTTTGCAATCCGACACTTGCAATCATGAAAGCCTCCCGACAACCGTATACATTAGTTCAATACATACAGTTTCTACCATTATCCTTATGTCTATTATAACATACCCCCTAGACTAACCAACACAGACTGAAAACGATTGCATTTTCATTACTAGCTAATTCTCATGTTTATAGTTTAACGTGAGCTACATCCCTTATATAGACGGTCCTCATTTGGATACCCTTCCCTTTATTATTCTTGCATATGCTGGATTCAACTCTATCCGTATCGTATTCCACCCCATCTCCAACGCCACCTTTATCGTCGTGCCAGAACCAACAAAAGGGTCAAGCACTACCCCGCCGGGTGGGTAACTCGACAGAACCGGTCTTATACCAAGAGCCTCAGGATAAACGGCAAAATGAGCTCCTGGAAACAGTTTTTGTCGTATTTCCCAGAAATCTCCTAATGAATCAACCTAAACCATATCGCCTAGATTCTTACAGATTTTTAAAACTCACAGAGTAATTAGTCTATAACCAACTGGCTAATTTAACCCGGACACTATTTATGTATTGAGTATTTCGCTTCATACACTCTATCTCGAGGGGGGGTGATAATTTGGCTATTTCTTGAAATTTCACCTTATGGCTTTTTGTTGGACAATGAAGCTGAAAATCAAGCTAGGTTCTCAGATATAACAAAAGCCCTTTTTGTAGCGGGGTTTTCTAAAAAGAAATTGTGTAAATAGACTATATCCATAGTCTACTGGCCTCATAATTACACTCATCATCGAACCACCCCCCAGAGGCTCTCAAAGGTTAGGGACAACACAATGCTCTCATTACATCGACAATGCCAAGACGGAAAAATAATGAGATGGTGTAATGGCTTGACGAAAAAAGGATAAAGTGATGACGGAAAGTTGATATACCCTACACCCTGGTTTTATCCGGACTGTCCGGATACTTTTTGTGTATAATACGAAGGTGGATAAAATCTTCAACCACTTTTGAGCCTTGTTATTGTCATTGTCATCGCTTTTTCATCCCCTGTTCGTCCGCCTTGCAGTGGACATGAACAACCCTCGAGTACCGACTATAAGCGCGTTGATACTGCGGAATTCGAAAAAGACACTTATTAACTAGTCCGCTACGTGGAAGAAGTCGAGGTTCGATGTCGATCATCGATACCCCCTATCTATGACCTAATTAACGTTAGGTCACTCAAACTATCCTATACCGTACCAAAACCAAGTCTTTTTGGTAAAGGCAATTATACACCCTTTGTCAGGAGTCAACAAGACATAACCCTTTTGGTACTATTTACCGTAGGAGGTAAGGTATGACGGAGGTATTTACGTGTATTCAGGAGCGTCAACGAGAGTGGGCATTGCACGAAAACCAATTTGTGTCTTGGGTTAATTACTCTACACCAAAGAAACCCAACTCTTAGCCGATCCAGACAGCCAGAAGCTTAACTCACCGAACGTTGCCTCAAATACTTCTCTTTTACCATAGGCATGTAGTGCCATGCTTTTAACTTCCTTATTCTTGCGTGGAAACAGTCGACATTCCACTCCCGCTGGTGTTCTAACCATTGCTACTTTCTCCAGCACATCTGGCGAGCCCTTTGACCAGCCGTAGTCCAGACCATCAGCAACCCGAAGCAAAGACACTAATTCCGCGGCAGTACTATAATCTTCAAGTGGAATGCCATTCAGAGGCTTAAGCCTTCCATCGGGAATATGGTCTCTATGGTAGAAAACGGCATACATTACTATAGCAAGCAGGTTCTTACGGTCAGAAGAAAGTCCTTCATTCCATAGCCCTTCCTTGAGCAGTTGCCAACCGACGACATGATGAGGGCCTTCACCGCGCTTTTCTTTATAAACTCCAATGTCATGGGACAATCCGGCTATCTCGGCAAGCTTACCTTTGTCGGGGGCGTCACTAATAAACCCAATGTCTTTCATGTCACGGTACATATTTAGCATGAGGCGAGTGACGGTTTTGGAATGTTCACCCCGCCCAAAGTTTACTTCTTCGGCAATTTTGAGTATTTCACGATAAACCCAGTCGGCAGTAATTCGCGGCTGCATGCCATGTTTCTTCAGAAATTCCGCCACAACCCCTTTGCGAGAGACAGTAGGTAGCTGTGCCTTAGTTTTCTGAACCAATGAGACCACTTCATATACCTGTGGCCAAATGTTCTCAAAGCTTTGTTTTATTGCGGCAGCACACGCTTTGTATCCCTCCTTGTCTGAGCCCCATGGGTCTGGAATTCCAAATGCAATTACTTTGTTTGCGGGGAGATTAGCTTTCATATAGTCTTCCATAACTATTATAAGATCTGCCTCATCTGTCATCGTTTTGGTAAGCTTTTTTGGTGTATGGCGTTCCAGTAAGTCTATTCCATAGAGTTCTTTGATAGCTTGCCGAGCGTTTGGATGAGATGAGGCGCCGCTAGGCTCTCCATAGGCAGCACTATCTATCTTAAATTGCTTCTCAAGCTCTTCACTCTTAATCCTTTGTTCCAAAACAACCTTGGCCATTGGTGAACGACATGTGTTCCCCTCACAAACAATAAGGATTTCCTTTGGATTTCCCATTCCTCAAGTTCCTCCTCAGATAGCGTCGAAACTAGTTTTGTGTCTTATTATATTACTTCCTGCAAGTATCATTATAACACGGAATGTTCTAGGTTGGAACATTCCAATACTTATTTCCCGCTAAAATTCAACTAAATGGCTCGAAGAAATGTTATCGGAGAAAGAGTCCGGCTAGCGAGAGAAAGAGCTAAGCCGCGAATCACTCAAGTAGACTTGGCGGCGCGCCTGCAAATTAAGGGCCTACGGCTCGAGCGTGTCGCTATCTCGAAAATTGAGACGGGATACCGTGAGGTTACTGATGTGGAGGCCATAGTAATTGCAAAGGCCTTAGGTGTGACTATCAGCTGGCTATTGGGTGAGAGTGAAGAAATCAAAAGCAAGTGAATTTTAGAGTGCTCCCGACCACAGAGCAGCCTAGAAAGCTCTTAAATTAACAGATTCCTAGAGGGCGACGGAGAAGTCGATTATTAAGAACCGCTGACTGGAAGCAAAGTAGACTATAGCCATAGTCTACCGGGGTTCACCAGGACTTAATTAGGGTCTCAGGAGCTAACCGTCGCCTTTATCCATTAATTGGGGTTTTACGGACATTGGGGTTATTGAATACTTTGGAGGAGCCAACGCTGCTTTCAATATTGTAAGAGCGTCTTTATCAATTTTAACGTTGGAGGATAATCCACATATTGGGCAGTTATAATCGCCTCCTATATTGGAGGGCTTATCAACGACGAAGTTAGCCTTACACGAACTGCATTTCAAGACCTGTAATGTATCCCCGGTAAGGTTTCGTATTATCATTTTCCGCAGTAATTCAGGCGAGTGTTTCCCGGCTTTTATGAGGCTAAGTTGGTATGGCAGTCCTTCAATAAAATTCTCCAAGTGCGGGATTGAGGATGATTGCACCAAGCCGATGAAGCTCTCGAATATCTCCAGCCGTCTTTTTTCCTGCTTTAGTTTTGCCTTAGTTTCAGAAAGGCTAGCTGACACCACATCGTGTTCTGCCTTCAGTTCCTTAAGATCACCGGTCTTCTTTTCCTCGGACTTAATATCTTCACTCAGGGAGCTCTTGAAGGTTTCCAATCCGGTAATCTCTTTCTCGAGCCCGTCTTTCTTCTCGACTAAGGAACTGATATCACTCTTGATGTTATCCAGCTTGTTCTTCTGGTCGTAAAGCTGGGAGACATAGGCTTCGAGGCTGGCTTTTTCGGCCTTAAGTTCGGTTATATTACCCTCTATCTCACCCTTTAATTGGGCCTTTTGGTCGAGATTGCTAGTTTCCTTCTCTAATAATTGGACTTTGACCTTCAACGTTTTGTTGGCCTCGCTAAGGCTACCATATTCTGCCAGCATCTGAAGCAGGCCTTCTCCATGGTCTTTAGAGGTAACCACGTTAGCCTTTTCCAGAATAGATACAAAAATACCAATACTAATCCCTGCCTCGTTGAGTAGTTGCTGCCTCTGGACATAATCCTTCAAATTTTCATTTGAGACACCTGCTTTTTTCAGTGTAGGGGCCAACTCCTCCACCAGTGCAAGTCTGTTCATGTCTACGCCTATCTGCTGCATGTGCGCCTGCAGGTCCTGGCTGGCCAGCTGTTTCTGATTCTCAATAGCTACCAGATCTTCCTTAGAAGCATTCAGCTTCCCGGTCACAATCTGTAGGTCTTGCTGGTCATTTTTGAGCTGTTGATATGTATCGGCAGACTGGGTAACAATCTCCTCATGGGTCATACCGGTGCTTTTCTCCAGCTTATTAAGTTCCACAGCTGATTCAAGAAACCCTTCGTTTTTCAGCTTGGTGGCTGCCTGTATAACATCCTGATAGTCTTCTGCTTTGACCCCGAACTTCTGGAATGATGACACCATTTTGAAACCAACCTTTGCCTCCTCAACAGTCAGTTTGGCCTTTTTCAACTCGGCAGCTAAACTGTGTAATGATTCTACTTCATCCATGATTCCATACTCCTTTGCAGTGACTTTGAGCCCCTGCTGGTCTACCAAAGATTTGAACTTACTTAAATGCAAGGAAACCGTACTCTGATCTACATTGAGTTTATTGGCTATCGCGGACTGGGAATAACCCTCAAAATATAGCGCCATCATCTTGCTTTTTTTATAAGGAGAGATTTTTTGCGTCATGGAAATGGGCACCTCGCGATTATTTTATCTGACTCCACGGGTAGTGTTTTCCACGTACATGTCCGTGGAAAAAATTGGACGACTCCATAACAATCATAAGAATCATAAATTTCATAATAACCGTCATATCTTTCATGCCCAAAATATCTATGCTTCCTTAAAGATAAAATATAAGGATATGTCCGCATTCCTCACTACTCTCGGACGAGATCTGATATCGACTATATTCACTTGTGACGCCGTCGGGATTAATGTTAGTGATACCGAATTTCAGAGTACCAATACTTATACCATTTAGTAATTTACTTTACTCGTTAAGTATGTTACTATGATAATGTGTATTTGTCAACCGCTTAGGAGGTAACAGCAATCATGAAAGAAGTATCATTCAGTGTTCCCGTTTCTGGAGTAGTGCGTATTAACGGAGATTCAATAACAATCATTGTCAATAAGGCGGAGACTAACATTTCACTCACGCCCGAAACCCAGAAGGGGAAACACATATCTCTGGAGCCGGGACAGACCTTGTATGATGTTATTCTGGAGGTAGCCAGGGAGGTTGTCAGGAAGAAAGGATTCAACAGATTCTCAGCCCCGGAACTGTATCAAGAAGCGTTGGATAAGTATCCGGAACTTAAAAGGAACAGTTTTATAACCCGTGTCATTGCGTGTACCCCTAACCACTCATCGTATAAGCATTACATCTCCAAAAGGGACTACCTTTCCTATATAGGGCCGGGCCTTTATACACTCAACGACCAATACAAGGAGAAGCAGGACCTATTCCAGAATGCTAACGTCCAGAATATAAACTCGAAGAGAGAAACAGTATAAATTGGGGAGGAAATGATGAATAAAGGAGACACCAGTCAGCAGATGGTCGCTGCATACGTAAGGGTGAGTTCGCAGGAGCAGGCTGTCGATGGAGTTTCGATTGATGCCCAACTGGCGGCTCTCCGTGCTTATGCTAAAAGCCAGGGCTGGGAAATCACCGATGAGTATATCGACGGCGGTTGCAGTGGAGGTACCGACGATAGACCGGCCTTGAAGCGTCTCCTCGCCGACGCGAAACAGCATCGGTTTAACGTCATCGCGGTATGCAAGCTGGATCGATTTTTCCGCAACCTCAGGCTGCTACTTAACCATCTCCACAGTTTGGAGCAACTGGGGATAAAGTTTATATCCACCCAGGAGGGGCTAGATACCTCCACACCATACGGTAAATTCGCTGTGCAGATGATGGGGGTAATTGCCGAATTCGAGCGGGGCAGGATCGGCGAGAGAGTGAGGGACAGCCGCCATTACCTTGTCGGCAATGGGAAATGGCCGGGAGGGAAGACATTATATGGCTACCGGTGGCTGGCGGAGGAGAAGAAATGGGAGGTAGTGTTGGAGGAAGCGGAGACCGTCCAGAGAATCTACCACCTGTACCTAGACCAAAAGAAAGGGATGGACACCATCGCCAGAATCCTGAACGATGATGACTCGCACACCCGTAATGGTAACCCATGGAAGACGGGTACAGTTCGTTCCATACTTATCCATTCCGCCTATAAAGGCCAGCACCCGATGGGCATACCGGTACCGGTCATCATCGATGAGAACACATGGCAGCTCGCCCAGCAAAAGCGGGAGAATGCCCGGACCCTGACTACTGACCCCAAGGGCTGGCTACTCCAGGGGATGTGCTACTGCGGTCAGTGCGGCCATGTCTTAAAATGCCTTCGGAAGAGACGTCAAGACCCTAGTTACTACGCCTGCAGGGGTCGAATACAACCCCGTGTTATGCAAAATGATGATAAGCGCTGCGACCTGCCGTTTATAAGAGCCGACTGGCTGGAATGGGGAGTGTGGAGAAAAGTTAAAGAGGTCCTTAACGACTCCGATAAACTGATCGAATGTGTTAATAAAGCCCTTCTTGAGTTGGAGGAACGAAAGGTACACATCGGGGCTGAGATAGTGGATGTGGATGGCAAGCTTGAAACGCTCAGGAGGAAGGTGGAGCGACTGGGGATGGTGTTTGCCGACGGAGCCATGGAGGAAAGTGCCTATAAATCGAAGTTGAAGCAGCTGAAGAAAGAGGAGGCATCCCTTGTCAAATGCCGCCATAACATAGACCCTCTGGAGTTGACCGAATTGGCCGAACTCGAAGGGCGCATTGCTATGGTACAAAACGTCTTAAGTCAAGGCAAGCTCAGCGTTAACGAATTTGGTATATTCGGCGAAAAAGATAGTGAATATATTCCTGCTGGCTTCAATGCCTGGCGGGAATGCGATGGTGAGCTGACAATCGGCGAAGTAACTGAGAAGGATTACTTCCGCTTAGAAGGCACCGATATGTACATGAGGGGTATAGACGCGCCACCCGGTTTCTGGGAATGCGGTGACTATGGGGAACAGTCCAAGATAATCAAGAAGAATATGAGAGCTATATTACAGCTTTTCAATATCAGGGTGATTGTTTTCCCCGACCGTGTCGAAATAAAGGGAACTATTCCGCAACAGGTCCTGTATCAGGGGGAAGTACCGGAGCCGGAAACTGCGCTCTTTGTTAGTTCGGCTTCCCCTTAATAAGGGGAAGGGGAATCAATTATATAAGAGAGGCTTCGCCTCTCTTTGACTCTCCTTCGAAGGAGAGGGAGAGATAAAGAAAAAAGGGCTTTGCCCCTGTTAAACACTCCATATAGAAGGACAAGGGGAAGCTATTTTAAAAGAGGCTTCCCCACTTATACCCCCTTATTAATAAGCAGTCTAATTACCAATTGTGTACTCCTACAAAGGAGAGTGGGGAGATTTTAGAGGCTTTGCCTCTCTTTGACTCTCCTTGCTTTGGATTAGTAATACGAGAAGTTTAAGAGGGGCGTTAGCCCCTCTTTATAAATCTCCCCCTTCCCTTAATAAGGGAAGGGGGACAGGGGGATAGGTTGTTAGACAATCTCGAACAAGTTAGGTGTGAATTAGGAGATGGTATAATAGGAGCAGTAATTAAATATAAAGGAGGCTGTTGATGAAAGTAAGTAGTTATCTTGATACCAAACCTATTCAAGAGTTACCCGGAGTAGTCAAGCGTGAGGTTATTACCGCTGATGATGGAGCACCAAATTTCTGTATGCGTGTCTTTGATGTTGAGCCAGGTGCCTTCACCCCATCTCATGAGCACCCCTGGGAGCACGAGGTATATGTTCTTTCCGGTCGTGGGGTGATGGTAGGTGAGCAAGGAGAAACTCAGATAGCCAAAGATAGCGTTGTCTTTGTCCCCCCCAATGAGCACCACTGCTTTATTAATAACAGTAATGAGATTCTGCGCTTTATATGTGTTATACCGATAATTACTTAGAAAAGCCAATCTTTCTCGGCTTCTCAGAGGTAATGATTTCAAAATAGCCAAGAATAGCATCCAGTTTAGTCAGTATGAATGACCGCTCGACGCAAATATCTCCCTTGGAGGAAAAGATCTCCTTGCCCTCCACATACATGCTAGCCCCAGGTTTAGGCTTCAGCGCTGAATCTGGGATACGGAACTCGGAAACCTCCTTCCTAATGCCTTCCAACCTATCAAGCGCAGTATGAAATTCATGCACATATTTCTCTGGAACAGAGCAATCAGTCATTTGGCCAATGTTTTCTCGGAGTGATGAAAGCGTTGCTAAGGCTCGCGCAAGTTCATCCTGTTTGTTTTCTGTCATATCTGCACCTCCAATATATGACTTACTTACTTCTTAACCAGTCCCACCCCTATCGCTTCCCTCAGGGTGCTGACCGGGATAAGCTCTATGTCTTTGGAGGCTGGGCTAACCCTAGCACCAACTTTAGGCACCAGGCAGCGTTTGAAACCTAGCCTGGCTGCCTCATTTACCCGCCTGTCTAGCTGAGAAACGGCTCTTAATTCACCGCTCAATCCCACCTCCCCCACCGCCGCCAGTTGCGGGTCAACCCCGACATCACGGAAGCTGGAGGCAATAGACAGGGCAATACCTAAGTCAGCCGCCGGCTCCCTGATTCTAAGCCCGCCGGTAGCATTAGCTATAATATCTTGATTACCGAGCTTTAAACCGACCCGTCTGGTCAGCACGGCAGTAACCAGCAACAACCGACCAAAATCAACACCGTTGGCAGTGCGTCGTGGTAAACCAAAGCTGGTAGGATTAGTCAGGGCTTGAATCTCCACCAGCAGGGGGCGGCTACCTTCAAGGGTAGGCACTACCGCTGAACCTATTGCCTCACCCCACCGCTGCGATATGAATGCCTGCGATGGGTTATCTACCTCAACCAGCCCCTGTTCCTTCATCTCAAAGACACCTACCTCATTAGTAGAGCCAAAGCGGTTTTTCACGCAACGCAGTAGCCGATAGGCACTAAACGGCTCACCCTCAAGATAGAGCACCACATCAACAATATGTTCCAGAACCCGGGGACCAGCAATAGCACCATCCTTAGTTACATGCCCAACAATGAAAACGGGCACCGCACTGAGCTTTGCCCATTGCTTAAGCCGCTGGGTACACTCTCGCACCTGGGTTATGTTACCCGGTGCTGTATCCAATTCCGGGAGGTAAATAGCCTGAATGGAATCAATGACTACCAGGCGGGGTTGCAGCTGCTCAACCTGGTTCAGGATAACATCAAGATCAGTCTCAGCCAGAAGGTAGAGCTTCTCGCCCTTTACCCCCAGACGCTCCGACCTGAGCTTAATCTGATGCAGCGTCTCCTCACCAGAAACATAAACCACCTTACCCTGAGCCTGAGCTATTTGAGCTGAAGCCTGAAGCAGGAGGGTTGATTTACCAATACCGGGGTCACCGCCTATGAGCACCAGAGAAGCGGATACTAATCCTCCGCCAAGCACCCGGTTAAACTCAGCCAGAGGCAGTGGAAAGCGGTCTGCCGCCTCAATAACGACCTGAGATAGCTCTTGAGGTGGGTTAACTGGGAAAACAGATTGCAAAGAAGTAGGAGGAGCGGTTACCGTTTTCTCTACAAAGCTGTTCCATTCCTGGCAATTGGGGCAGCGTCCCAGCCATTTTAGGCTCTCCTTGCCGCATTGCTGGCAAACAAAGATAGTCCTGGCGCTGGATTTAGCCGATTTGCTCATAGATTGACTTTACTTGATTTTAGGCAATAAGGCAAGGGGGTAATTCGGGTTAAAAGAAATTTGAGCTAGGGTGAAATAGCTAGTTCAGCCCAGCATACCCAAGAATATGCCAGCGGCGGTAGCCGTGCCGATTACTCCAGCAACATTAGGACCCATAGCATGCATTAATAGGAAGTTTCTTGGGTTGGCTTGCTGCCCCATCCGCTGCACTACCCGAGCTGCCATTGGTACCGCTGAAACACCAGCAGCACCTATCATCGGATTAATCTTCTCTTTAGAAAAAAGGTTCATCAACTTGGCCAGGATTATGCCAAAGGCGGTAGAGGCAGCAAAGGCAATTACGCCCAAGGCAAATACCAGCAGGCTCTCAGGCTTAAGGAAAGCCTCAGCACTCATAATGGCACCAACGGACAGGCCAAGGAGAATGGTAAGTATATTCATAAAGGCGTTAGCCGCAGTATCAGCCAGCCTCTCAGTAACCCCAGAAGCATATAGCAGATTACCAAACATAAACATGCCGATGAGGGGGGCTGATTTGGGTACCAGCAGAATAATAATAACCGCAGCGATTAAAGGAAACAGGATTTTCTCAGTCTTAGACACCGTCCTTAGCTGGGGTTTCATGTATATTGCCCGCTCTTTTTTAGTGGTGAGCAATTTTATAACCGGGGGCTGGATAACAGGCACCAGTGCCATATAGGTATAAGCGGCGACAGCGGTCGCCGCAATAAAATGAGGGGCGAGCCTATTAGTCAGATAGATAGTAGTTGGTCCATCGGCACCGCCGATGATGCCGATAGAGGCGGCTTCTTTAATACCAATCTTGACTACATCGGGAAAGGCACCTCCTATGAGCAGGGCAATGAAGAAGGCAAAGTAAACACCGAATTGTGCTCCGGCACCAAGAATTAGGGTCTTGGGATTAGCGATAAGGGGCCCGAAGTCAGTCATCGCCCCCAAACCCAGAAAGATAAAACAGGGGATTATCTCCCAGACAAGTCCGTAGCGAAATATACGGGAAAGTAAGCCAGCCGGCTCGCCACCGATGGTCTCCGTCAAACCACCGAGAGGTAAATTAACCAGAACAACACCAAAACCAATAGGCACCAGTAACAGGGGCTCCATCTTTCTGGCAATGCCCAAGTATAACAGCAGGCAGCCGAGAAAAATCATCAAAATGGGACTAGGCCACCCCCCGAGATTGCCGAATCCAGTCTCAAAAAAGCCTAGCACTTTATCCCCTTTAGTATTCTATAACAGCTACTAAATCACCTGCCTCAACCACCTGCTCTGAAGAAAGGTTTATCTCTATAATCGTACCCCCCACTGGAGCTAATATGGGATTCTCCATCTTCATTGACTCCAGTAGACAAAGTAAATCTCCCTCCTTAACCACACTCCCCTGGCTAACATCCACACTAATAATCTTACCCGTTATAGGAAACTCTACTTTCTCCTGTGCCAATATCTAATCTCCCTTCTTCTTGTTACTAGCTTCAGCCTTACCAATGCCGATTTTACCAAGCACCAGCCCGGTTAGCCATATAGCTAGAGCTAGAATAATTAATACCGCAAAGACGAGACCGAAGCCAATTCCACCAATTTGCCCGGCAAAACCCCAATCTACTGCCATATCTTCACCCGCTTTTTCCCCTATTTTGGGCGAATAAAAAGGGCGGTTATTTCATCATCTGAGTTCCCCCGCCCTTTCTATTGCACGCCGGCTTTATCTATCATGATAACCTATAATTTATCATCTCCAAGCAATGCTCCTACGGCTGCTGGATGCACTACAAATTTCTCCCCTATTTTCAGCACAATCTCATTCTCTCCCACATCAACTAATGCTTTGGAAGTATAGCTCTGCATCTTTATATGATCCAAAAGACCATCGTTGTCCTTGATTGTCTTTTCTATTTGAGATTTCAAATCCTCCGAGCAGTAAATAGTCAGCAAATCTTCAGACCTGTCTACACTAAGGACATCCTTCATTACCTTGATAGCATCAATGATAGTTGAAGTAATTTCTGTCATCTTAACTTCAACAACAAAAACCCTCTCAAAAACCTTAAATTCGCCTCGGAGTACAGCATCTGATAGTTTATCTTCAACCATATCTTGAATTACCCGGCGTAATGGCCGAGCCCCGAAAACCTCATCATAGCCCTTTTCACCCAGAAAATCTTTAGCCGCATCGGTTACCTCCAGCTTTATCTCCTTCTCAGCCAGTTGCTGACTTACTGTAGCCAGCATCAAATCAACTATCTTTCGGATATGCTCTTTGGTCAGGGGATGAAAGACAACGATGCCATCAACGCGATTGAGAAACTCGGGGCGGAAGGCTTTCTTTACTTCGCCGAGCAACTTTTCCTTCATTCTTTCGTAAGTCTCCTGCTGAGTTTTAGCCTCATCGCTGCGAGCAGCGAAACCAATAGTGGTGCCTTTCCTGATAAGCTCGGCACCGATATTGCTGGTCATAACAATAATGCTGTTACGGAAATCGACCCGGCGACCCTTGGCATCACTCAGGTGACCATCATCAAATATCTGGAGCAATATATTAAACACATCAGGGTGAGCCTTCTCAATCTCATCTAGGAGTATACAACAATACGATTTACGCCTTACTGCTTCAGTCAACTGCCCGCCTTCCTCATAGCCAACATATCCTGGCGGTGCCCCAACCAGTCGGGATACAGCGAATTTCTCCATAAACTCAGACATGTCAAGCCTAATTAGGGTGTCCTCACTGCCAAACATAAACTCAGCCAAGGCTCTAACCAGCTCTGTCTTACCGACACCGGTTGGACCGAGAAAAATGAAGTTGCCTATGGGATGTCTCGGGTCTTTGAGCCCGGCTCGGGCTCGCCTAACTGCTTTAGAGATACTATTAATAGCCTCATCCTGACCAATAATGCGACGATGCAGTACTTCCTCCATATTAAGCAGACGACTGGTTTCATCACCAGCCAACTGCACCACTGGAATCCCAGTCCACATACTCACCACCTCAGCGATGTCCTCAGCAGTTACCGCTACCTCCTCTTGCTCTTGCTCAGCATGCCACTCCTCCTCCAGCCTCTTTAATTTCCCCTCAATTTGAAGCTCCCTTTGGCGCAGTTCAGCGGCATAGTCATACTGCTGAGTAGCCAGGGCAGCATCCTTATCCTTACGCACACTATCCTCAGCTTGCCTGGCTTCCTTCAAGGTAATAGGTATAGCCCGGTGTCTAATCCTTACCCTTGATGCTGCCTCATCAACTAGGTCGATAGCCTTATCAGGCAGAAAACGGTCAGGTATATATCTAGAGGCTAATGTTGTTGCTGAACTCAGCGCCTCGTCGCTTATTGTCAGCTTGTGATGCTCCTCATATCGTTCTTTAATCCCGCGTAAAATCTCCAGTGTTTCCTCCGTTGAAGGCTCCTCTACCAAAACAGGCTGGAAGCGGCGTTCCAGAGCGGCATCCCGCTCCACATACTTACGGTAATCATCAAGAGTGGTGGCGCCAATACATTGTATCTCCCCTCGTGCCAGCGAGGGTTTGAGGATATTAGCGGCATCAACCGCCCCCTCAGCTGCCCCAGCACCGACAATAGTGTGGAACTCATCAATAAAGAGCAGGCAGTTTCCCGCCGTTTTTAGCTCATCAAGAATCTTCTTTAGCCGTTCTTCAAACTCACCCCGGTACTTCGTCCCAGCCACTACCATTGCTATATCCAGTGTTACTAGCCGCTTCCCTTCCAATGTTTCGGGAACATCACCAGCGACAATACGGTGAGCCAAACCCTCAACAATTGCCGTCTTTCCCACCCCTGGCTCACCGATAAGAGCTGGGTTATTCTTAGTTCGGCGGCTGAGAATCTGAGTTACTCGCTCAATCTCCTTCGCCCGCCCAATAACTGGGTCAAGTTTCCCAGCGCGAGCAGCCGCGGTTAGGTCCATGCTCAGCTGGTCTAAAGTGGGGGTACGACTTGTAGCGCGGGCAAGCCTGGACTTAGGTGCACCTTGACTAAGAATACGAGTAATTTCAGCACGTGCTCGCTCAAGGGTGATACCAAGACTATCTAATACACCAGCGGCTACTCCTTCCCCCTCACGCAGCAATCCTAATAGAAGATGCTCAGTGCCAATATAATTATGACCAAGGTGGCGTGCCTCGTCTATAGCCAGTTCAATGACTTTTTTCGCTCTAGGGGTAAGCCCGATTTCACCACTACTGGATTTCTCACCATGACCAATAATGAATTCTACCGCTGAGCGCACCTTGCTCAAGCTTACACCTAGATTGACTAGAACCTTAGCGGCTACCGCCTCCTCCTCCCGCACCAGACCAAGCAAAATATGCTCCGTGCCAATATAGCTGTGGTTAAGGTGCCGCGCCTCTTCTTGAGCTAAGGTGAGAACCCTACGAGCTCGTTCTGAGAATTTCTCAAATCGGCTAGCCATCTTTTCTCCTTAATTTAATCCTACCACACCTCTCCACACAAAAGCAATAACTAGTTATTAAAGCCTCCTGGCAGTGGCATATTTTCCACAAGGAGTTACCCCCTCAGTATCGTCTGCGCTGGGGCGTTTCACTTCCGTGTTCGGGATGGGAACGGGTGGTGCCACCCCGCTCTAACCACCAAGAGACTATTTATATTTTAGCACATTTGTAAATACTAAAAAAGCCCAACCCCGGTAACTCAGTTTTTACTCTACCTCACCCTCTTAAGTTTTATCTGGTAACCCCATCCCCCTTTATCCCCCTTCCCTTCACCAATTCCCAAGGGAAGGGGGAAGAAAAAGAAAGAGGGGCTTCCGCCCCTCTTGGACACTCAACAAATTATTTTCCCGTTTGCTCAGAACACCTATTTAGACAACTTTACGATAGCAGTCATCATTCCTCTGGTATGTCTAATTGAAAATTGTCTCCAAACTTAGGTAAGGCTCTTTGTAGCAGTCTACGAAATACTAACATATTTGTTGATGCCTTCATCAGTGTAATGACATTTGATAAATGTTCCTGTAGCTTCGGATGCCCTATATCTTCAGTAAACAATTGATGGTATCTAAATTTACGTCTCCCTTTTTCATCTTTAGGCGTCCTAGCTTTTAGTTCATTTAAAATACCTGGGGCAAGTCTAGAATAGACTACATCATTTGTCATAGTTCCTATGATGCTTGGCCGTCTTACGGAACTCGGATTATATGGCCATTTCTTAAGCTTAAATATCTGTCTGTAAAATTCATCAGGAAACCTTTTTGCCCATTCCGCTTCATAGTCTAGCAGGTATTTATCGAGTATCTCCTGTAAAGCAATTCTGTCTCTTATTTCTTGGTAACCTGTAACTTCGTCAACAAGGGCAATAATACCTACTGTTGCAAAACCCTTCATGAGTGCGTAGGCTCTCTCAGCAGTCTTTACTTGCTCATTGTTCAAAGCACCATCTTCTCTGGCTGTTATCCAAACATCACATATTTCTGGTAGTACGGTGGCGTCCACACCTGTTGTTAATCTACCATTCTGATTAATATACCTAATAGGTTGCTCCAACTTCTTTTTTAACTCATCACTGACGTAATCCTTCAGGTACAGAGGCGAAACATATGATGGTAGCAAAGCTTTTTTCCCATCCTTTCTCTTTCTCGCCCAATAAGCACCACTTCCCTTGCTACCTAATGCGTTTGCCATACTACGTTCCACTAGAACTCTTTTTCCGTTATCTAATACTGCACAAGTTATCTGATAACCACCTAAGTCTAATTTACCAACGAATTTTCTTGCTCTCGGGATTACTATTCCGCTTTGCTCCTCCTCCCGTCCCCACCTAATTTCTGCAGCTTGCCTAGCAATCTCCTGACGTTTCTCTTTGGTGAGCCGAGCAGCTCGTGCCTTACCACCTTTATGTGCTCCTATTGCTGATAAAGCCCGTGCGTGCTCACTTGCATCATTTTGACTCATAATAAACCCTCCACAATTAATAGTTAAGTACATTATACATGCACGAGCAAGCATTGTCAAGTTGCATAGCCGAGCAAGCATATCATAATTTGTATACTCTTTAGGGGATTAAAAGGGACGCTAACCCCTCTCCAATTATTTCCCCATTCCCTTCACCATCCTTCCACAGGAAGGACCAAGGGAAGGGGGTCAGGGGGATAGGTTACCACCACCAAAAACCCCATAAAAAAATCTACGGCAGCCAAAACCACCATAGATTTCTCTTTTTGGCTAATATCAACTCTGAAGCAGGTCAAGCCCTCGACCATTAGTACGGTTAAGCTAAGAGTATTACTACCCTTACACCCACCGCCTATCAAACAAGTAGTCTACTTGTGGTCTTACTCCTTCACCCGAGGGTGAAGGATGGGAGATCTTATCTTGGGGCTGGCTTCGCACTTAGATGCTTTCAGCGCTTATCCAAACCAGACTTAGCTACCCAGCGATGCCCCGGGCGGGACAACTGGCACACCAGAGGTCTGTCCCTCTTGATCCTCTCGTACTAAAGAGAGCCCCCCTCAAATCTCCGGACGCCCACGACGGATAGAGACCGACCTGTCTCACGACGGTCTGAACCCAGCTCGCGTACCGCTTTAATGGGCGAACAGCCCAACCCTTGGGACCTGCTTCAGCCCCAGGATGCGACGAGCCGACATCGAGGTGCCAAACCTTGCCGTCGATGTGAACTCTTGGGCAAGATAAGCCTGTTATCCCCGGGGTAGCTTTTATCCGTTAAGCCACGGCCCTTCCACTCGGTACCGTGGGATCACTTTGCCCGACTTTCGTCCCTGCTCGACTTGTTGGTCTCACAGTCAAGCCCCCTTATGCCAATACGCTCTATGAGTGATTTCCATCCACTCTGAGGGGACCTTTGGGCGCCTCCGTTACCTTTTAGGAGGCGACCGCCCCAGTCAAACTACCCACCAGACACTGTCCCCTAGCTTGCTCTAGGGTTAGAGGCTAAACTCACCAAGAGTGGTATTTCAATGATGGCTCCACCGAGGCTAGCGCCCCGGCTTCTCAGCCTCCCACCTATGCTACACATGGTAAGCCCAGACCCAGTGCCAAGCTATAGTAAAGCTCCCGGGGTCTTTTTGTCCTGTCGCGGGTAACCCGCATCTTCACGGGTATTTCAATTTCGCCGAGTCCCTCGTTGAGACAGCATCCAAGTCGTTACACCTTTCGTGCGGGTCGGAACTTACCCGACAAGGGATTTCGCTACCTTAGGACCGTTATAGTTACGGCCGCCGTTCACTGGGGCTTCGGTTCGAGGCTTCAGATTGCTCCTAACCCCTCCCCTTAACCTTCCAGCACTGGGCAGGTATCAGCCCCTATACATCAGCTTACGCTTTAGCAGAGACCTATGTTTTTGTTAAACAGTCGCTTGGATCCATTTAGTGTCACCCCCCATAAGGGGGCACCCCTTCTCCCTAAGTTACGGGGCTAGATTGCCGAGTTCCTTAACGAGGGTTGTCTCGATCACCTTGGGACTTTTATCCCTACCTACCAGAGTCGGTTTGCGGTACGGGCGTTCCTACTTCACCGGCAACGAGGCTTTTCTTGACGGCATGGGATTAGCTAAATCGCATTGGGTCTCCCCTCAACTTTCCCTCACCTTCAGCTAAATATCTGGAGTGGATTTACCTGCCCCAGCCTCACCTATGGTGAGGGACACACCATGTCCATTGGGTATGCTTAGCCTACCCTTCCGTGTCCCCCCTTTGCCTCAGTAGAAACGGTACGGGAATAATAACCCGTTGTCCATCGCCTACGCCTTCCGGCCTCGGCTTAGGCCCGACTAACCCTACGCGGATTAACCTTCCGTAGGAAACCTCAGGTTTTCGGTGGGTGTGTTTCTCACACACCTTACGCTACTCATGCCGACATTCTCACTTCCCTTAACTCCACCACTACTCACGTAGTAGCTTCATGGTCAAGGGAACGCTCCCCTACCCTCCCTGATAAAATCAGGAAGCCATAGCTTCGGTGACGGACTTGAGCCCCGTTGAATTATCGGCGCAGCACCACTCAACCAGTGAGCTGTTACGCACTCTTTAAAGGATGGCTGCTTCTAAGCCAACCTCCTGGCTGTCTGGGCAGTCCTACTTCCTTTCCCACTTAGTCCGTTCTTGGGGACCTTAGCTGATGGTCTGGGCTGTTTCCCTCTCGACTACGGAGCTTATCCCCCATAGTCTCACTCCCAGATTCTGGCTAATGGCATTCGTGGTTTGGTTGGAGTTGACGAGATACTATCTCACCTAGTCCATCCAGTGCCCTACCTCCATTAGCTAACACCTGAGGCTGCACCTAAATGCATTTCGGGGAGAACCAGCTATCCCCGGGTTCGATTGGCATTTCACCTCTATCCACAGCTCATCCGACAGCTTTGCAACGCTGACCGGTTCGGGCCTCCACTTCGATTTTATCGAGGCTTCACCCTGGCCATGGATAGCTCACCCGGCTTCGGGTCTAATC
>JAUVZA010000056.1 GCA_030602805.1 Dehalococcoidia bacterium
AGAGTATTCTCGGGCGAGGGAAGCCTACAGCCGAGCTATGGAACGTGACCCCTATAATACCATTGCCAAGAAGAATCTTTATCGCTTATCTCATTTAAGGGAAGGCATGGTTGGTTCAGAGGATGCTTTTCACAAGGTCGAGCCGCAGCATTTTATTGAGGAAACAGGCAAGGCGGGGGTGGTTAACCTTTACCGTTTAGCGCCACGGGAGATACTGGCCAAAATGGTGGCTGGTGATAGGGTATATTTGAAGGTAGATGGGTCTAGTTTAATAGTCCAAGATGGTCGTGGGGAGTATCTAGGGCAAGTGGAGCCTAAGTATGGGCAGCGACTTGTTAAATTAATGAAGGGGGGTAATAAGTATACAGCCACTGTCATTAGCTCGACGGAAGAGATGATGACTATCATCATTAGAGAGGTATATCAAGACCCTGGTCAGGCGGGGCAACTTTCTTTCCCCTCGAAGGGGTTTGAGCGTATTCGACCTTATGTTGGTGATAGAATATTTAGGCGTGAATTAGAGTATGAGGAGGGAGTGGCGGAGGAGCCTGGCTATACTATAGTAGGTGGAGACGAAGTAGAATTATTGCCCGCGGAGTCCCCTAACATTGATGATAAAGCCGATAACGAGGAGTAGGAGGTTTAATCCAGCTACCGAATCATATGTTTAAGGTAGGCGAGCAGAAAAACAGCGTTCAGGAGGTTCTTGAAATCTTAGGCTGTTTAGTTGTCATTGCGAGGCACGAGGTGCCGAAGCAATCTTTGAAAGCAATAGTGAGATTGCTTCGCGGAGCCTGTCCTGAGCGCCATGAGATTCTTCGCTACGCTCAGAATGACACGAAACGAAGAGCTCGCAATGACAGAATGAGTTGGTAAACGGTCTCAATATAGGAGGAGGGGGAATTATGGTTTTAGGAAAAGTCAAACCGGTAAGTATCGAAGATGAGATGAGGAATTCTTATCTTGATTACGCTATGAGTGTTATCGCTTCTCGCGCCTTACCTGATGTGCGGGACGGGTTGAAGCCGGTACACCGGCGTATTCTTTATGCTATGGATGATATGGGGATTAACCATGCTAGCTCTTATAAGAAGAGCGCCCGCATTGTTGGTGAGGTGCTGGGTAAGTATCATCCTCATGGTGATACCTCTGTTTACGAGGCGATGGTACGCATGGCACAGGATTTCTCGATGCGATATATGCTTGTTGATGGGCAGGGTAATTTTGGCAGCGTGGATAATGACCCTCCGGCGGCAATGCGTTATACCGAGGCGCGCCTGACTAGGATTGCTGAAGAGATGTTGGTTGACATTGATAAGGATACTGTTAACTTTGTGCCGAACTTTGATGACAGTCTCAAGGAGCCTGCGGTTTTGCCTACACGATTACCCAATTTACTGGTTAACGGCAGCTCTGGAATTGCCGTCGGTATGGCTACCAACATCCCCCCGCATAATCTCGGTGAGGTATGCGATGCTATTTCTTACCTCATTGATAATCCTGAAGCCGCGATTGATGAACTTACTCAATTTATTAAAGGTCCTGATTTCCCCACCGCTGGCGTCATCCTGGGACAGGATGGAATTAAAAATGCCTATGCTACCGGGCATGGCCGGATAGTGGTTCGGGCTAGGGCTCATGTGGGAGACGCTTCGGAGGTTGGGCGTCGTCAAATAGTGGTTACCGAGCTTCCTTATCAGATAAATAAGGCTGCCTTGGTGGAGAAGATAGCGGAACTGGTCAAGAATAAGAAAATTAGTGGCATCAGTGAACTACGTGATGAGTCAGACCGTCAGGGTATGCGTATTGTCATTGAGCTAAGGAAAGAAGCTCAGCCGCAGCAGGTGCTCAACAACCTGTATAAATATACCTCAATGCAGTCAGCTTTCTTCGTTAACATGCTAGCTCTGGTGGATGGTCAACCCCGGGTAATTAGCCTTAAAGAAGCGCTTCAGTATTATATAGATTTCCGTCATAAGGTTATCACTCGGCGCTCTCGGTTTGAGCTTAAAAAGGCTAAGGAAAGGGCTCATATCTTGGAGGGGCTTAAAATTGCTTTGGACCATATAGATAGGGTAATTACTACTATCCGAAAATCTAAAACTGCTGAGGCAGCTCGCCAGAACCTTATGGCTGGCTTTGGCTTATCTCAAGCTCAGGCACAAGCTGTTCTTGATATGCAGTTACGTCGGCTGGCTAATCTAGAGCGGCGCAAGATACTTGATGAGTATGCTGAGGTGGTAAGAACCATTGCTTATTTGGAAGACCTTCTGGCTAACCCCAGGAGAATACTTTTTCTGATAAGGGAAGAAGTGGATGAATTGAAGTCTAAAAATGGCGACCCACGGCGAACTGAGATAAGTGAGCAAGGGGTGATGGAATTTGGTGAGGAGGACCTTATCCCCCATCAAAGGGTGGTGGTGACACTCAGTAATAGGGGATTTGTCAAAAGGGTGCCCTCCCATAAATATAAGCTACAGCATCGTGGTGGCAAGGGTATCATTGGCATGGTAACCAGAGAGGAGGATGCGGTAAGATTTTTAGTGGTGGCTGATACTCATGATAACCTGCTGTTCTTCACCAACCGGGGCAAGGTCTTCTGCGTTAAGTGCCATGAACTCCCGGCTGATAGCTCCCGGATAGCTAAGGGGCTGGCGATAATTAATCTTTTCCCGATTGCGGAGAATGAGAAGATTACGGCTATGGTAGCCGTGGCTGAGTTTAAGCCTGATGACTACTTATTGATGGCTACTTATCGGGGGGAGATAAAAAAGACGGCGGCGGATAAATTTGCTTCAGTGCGAAGCAGCGGGCTTATTGCTATGGATTTAGAGCCCGGGGATGAGCTGGTAGCGGTAGGTCTGGCTACTGACCAGAGTGATGTCATATTAGTGACTCAAAAAGGGCAGTCAATCAGGTTTGCCGTGTCTGCGCTAAGAGCCAGCTCCAGAACTAGTGGGGGGGTGTGTGGTATCCGCCTGGCACCTGATGACCGGGTGGTCAGTATGGATGTTGCCTATCCAGATGCCTTCATTCTGGTGGTTACTGTCGGAGGCTTTGGTAAGCTTACCCCGGTCGGTGAGTATCCTCGCCAGCATCGTGCCGGTAGTGGGGTGAGGACCTTTAAGGTTATTGAAAAGACGGGTGAGGTGGTTGCGGCCAAGCTGGTTTCTCAGTCTCAGCAGCTAATGATTATATCGGCTAAAGGTATTGTTACCCGCACTCCGATAAAGGATAAGGGCGCTACCAAGGGCATTTCTGTTCAGGGGAGGAGTACCCAGGGGGTGACACTGATGAAGCTTAGTGATGATGAGGTGGTGGCTATCACTTGCTTTAACAAATAAAAGGAGGCTAAATAATGAATATGCCTTATTTTCCCTTGGAAGGTCGGGTAGCTATTGTTACCGGGGGTGGCACTGGAATAGGGCGGGGCATTGCCTTAGAGTTTGCCAAGGCTGGGGCTGATGTGGTTGTTACTAGCCGGAAGCTGGCTAACCTGGAGAAGGTAGCCGAGGAGGTTAGAGCTCTGGGCAAACATTCCTTAGCTGTCCCGGCTGACATTACTAACAAGGTGGATGTGGATAATATGGTCCAGAGGGTAATGGATGAACTTGGCGTTATTGATATTCTGGTAAATAATGCCGGCACAATCGTTAGGGCATCATTGCTTGAACATAGTGAGGAGGATTGAGACAAAGTTATTGACACTAACCTCAAGGGCTACTACCTTTGCTGCCATGCCGTAGGCAAGAAGATGGTTGAGCGAAAGAAGGGCAATATCATCAATGTAGCTTCAGTAAGGGCTATAACGGCGGATACAGGGAGGGCTAGTTATTGCGTGTCTAAAGCAGGCGTGGTTATGCTTACCAGGGTTTTGTCTTTAGAATTAGCCAGCTACAATATACGAGCTAATGCTATCGCTCCTGGTTGGGTTAAGACAAATCTTAACGAGGTCTTGTGGGGCGACCCTGAAACCTATAAGCAGATTGCGGCTAAAATACCGATGGGGCGTTGGGCTGAGCTAAGTGAGATTGCCAGTGTAGCTTTATTTTTAGCTTCTGATGCCTCTAGTTATATGACGGGACATACTATTGTTGTGGATGGTGGTTTTCTGGCTTAGCCTGGTACTTTTGCTGGCAAGCCGGTTGCCAGTGCTCTAAGCCGCAGGTATTACAATTTTTATAACGGCAGTCAGGGGTCTCTATACCTTCTACGGCACGCTGATATTCTTGCTTTAGGAAAGCGGTAGTTACTCCAGCATCAATATGAGCCCAGGGGAGGGGTTCATCTAGGGGGCGCTCCCGCTGGGCATAGAAACTGGGTTCAAGCCTAGTCTCCTCAAAAGCGCCAAGCCAATTTTCATAATTAAAGTGCTCACTCCAGGCATCAAAGGTTGAGCCCAATTGCCAGGCACGATAGATAACTTTGCCTAACTGTCTATCCCCTCGTGACAATGCTGCCTCAAGCAGGCTGGCTTTAGGGTCTGGCCAGGATGGTCTGATTCCTTTCCGACGTAATCCCAGGTTAAGAAGTTCGTGTTTCGAGTTTAGCTGCTGTTCGCTCTCCTGGGCGACCCACTGAAAGGGGGTGTATGGCTTGGGGACAAAGGTGGATAGGCTGATTCTTAACCGGGGTCTTTTTCCTTTAGCCTTTCTGCCCAATGAGCGGATCTTATCTACTAACTGGATAATGTCCTCTATATCATCAATGGTTTCTGTGGGTAAACCAAGCATAAAGTATAACTTAAGGCTTATCCAGCCTCGGTCAAAGGCAGCGGCCGCCGTTTTCAGGAGCTCATCTTCAGGAGTGTTCTTATTGATGCTTCGTCGTAGCCTTTCACTTCCTGCCTCTGGAGCGAAGGTGAGCCCTGTTTTCCTTCGGGAAGGAAGGGCCTCCATCAGTCTCACTGAAAAGCTATCAATGCGGAGGCTGGGTAGCGACAGGCTAAGATTATGATAACGGTGGGATAGGCTAGCTACCAGCTCATCAATGCCGCAGTAATCACTGGTGCTTAGTGAGACCAGGGATACCTCATTATAGCCGCAGTTGGCGATAAGCTCCCCTGCTGCTTGCACTACCTCGGATTGGGAACGCTGACGCACTGGACGGTATATAGTCCCTGCCTGGCAAAAGCGGCAACCACGGCTACAGCCCCGCTGAATCTCTATTGCTCCCCGGTCATGGACTACCTCAATGTAAGGCACTACCGGTTTAGTGACTGGAGGAGGGAGCTTGGTCACTATGCGCCGCTGGATGGTGGGTCTAGCCTGGGCTACAGTGGGAGTAATACTTTTAAATGAACCATCAGCCTGGTATTCCACTTGATATAGGCTAGGCACATAGATGCCGGGAATGGTAGCCACTTGACAAAATAGCTCCTTTTTTGGAGCTCCCTTGCCCTCTCGTTTCCAATCTCGGAAACTATCCAGTAGTTCAAGCAATACCTCTTCACCATCCCCAATTAAAAAAAAGTCAATAAAGTCAGCCATAGGCTCAGGGTTGAGAGCACAGCTACCACCAGCTATTACTACCGGATGAGAGTCATTTCTCTCTGAAGCCAGAACTGGTATTTGAGCTAGGTGAAGCATATTGAGTACATTGGTGTAGGTAAGTTCATAGCCTAATGAGAAACCAATAATATCAAAGTCTTTTAGCGGGTGCTTAGATTCAAGGCTAAACAGGGGAATACCGGCTGTCCGCATTACTGCTTCCATATCTACCCACGGGGCATAGACCCTTTCGGCAAGAACATCCGGCTGATTATTAAGCAGTTCGTAGAGGATAGGTAAAGCCATATTGGACATGCCTATTTCATATAAATCTGGGTAGCTGAGGGCAATTCGGATAAAGGTTTTGTCCCAATCCTTTACCACGCTATTCCACTCGCCACCGGTATAGCGGGCGGGCTTGGTAACCTGATGCAGTATATTATTGAGATAAGTCAATTTGCTTCTCCAGACTGCCCATTATAGCTTAAGGTGGGGAAGTAATCTAGCATCGCGGGTCAGAGGCGAGCCTCTAATTAGCTATCATCCAACTGCGACAGGTCGAACTTCATGCCATCCCTGGCGGCGATTACCTTAACCCCGGTGTCCTGAGACAGCCTCTGGGCTATCTCCCACGGTTTTGCCCGCCACAAAGTCCTACCAAAATGGGTTAAAATGGCTACCTTGGGCTTTAACTCCGTAATAATATGCTCAGCATCAGGCACCGATAGGTGGTCAAAGGGGTGATTAGTCTCTAGCCTGACCACATTAATAATTAACAGCTCACCGCCATAGCTATGGCATAAGCCATCAAAGTAACGGCTATCAGCAATATAGGAAAAGGCATGCTTAGCGGTTGTAAAAAGCATGCCGTAGGTTTCTACCTGATGTATGTGCCGAACTGGGGTGGTAAAGGAGATATTGCCTATAGAATAGGACTTGCCCTCTTGTAAAACTTCAACACCCTCAAGATAATCTTTCAGGTAAGAGAAAATAACCGGCTCACTCCCCAGGGCATCAGCCGGGGCGAACAGCCAGCCGTGCCGCTTAAATCCACCCTGGGTCATCGCCTCAACCATAATGTTTGTATCTGCCGAATGGTCGAGGTGGCGGTGCGACAGGATGATAGCGCTGAGCTTGTCGGCTCTGAGCTTCCTTTTAGCGGATTGGACTATGGTGCCGGGACCGGGGTCAAGGAGTATCTCGGTGCCACTTAAGTTAAGCCATAGGCCACCTGAGGCTAGAATCTGGTTGGCGACCATTATCCTGGCGCCAGCTGTGCCTAGAAAGGTTATGGTATCGCTTGATGGGCTCCCGTCTTCCATAGCTAATGTAACTATAGAGTATAGCTGTATTTTTTACAATTTAGCTTGTTGCGAAATGCGAAGAAGCAGTACAAAAAGTTAGTTAATCATTTAGATAAGATAATATTGAACTGCTTGTTGAGTGTTTGGGTCATGCAGATCAGAATCATCGTAAATCCAGTGCGCAATTTCTAGACACCTACACTACGCAGGTAGCGTAAGAACCACAAAAGCTTAATCTCCTCCTCTTTGTCTATGTTCGATAGTGAATATCCGCTTGGTGGCTGTTTGAAGTTGATCGGGTACAGATCCCAAAACTCCACGTGACCTGTGGCTAACTTCAGGACTATGGGTAGTACATCAAGTGCGCCAGCCAAGTGACGGACAAGCTTTGGAGACGGGGTAGCATCACCTTCCTCCAACTTCCTAATATAATGGGGTGTACGCCCTACCTTATTTGCAAGTTCAATCACACTTTGGTTCTGTGACACCCGAAGGTGGTACAAGGTTTCGCCAAAGCTACCTGGTGGCGCTTGTTTCTGACGTAGTCTTCCTCGTGACATGATTAAATAGTACTTTATAGGTACGTTACTTGTCAAGAATAGTCAAGAATAGTATTGACATAGTCTTATATAGGTGATATAATAGTAACAAGTAGTTGCTATATGTTATAGCTTACTACAAAAACAAATGGTGGTGTGTTATAATCTCAAGCACCGCCGGGAAGGGGGACAGATATGAAAGCCTATCACATTCAACCGAACGAAATGACCCCAGCTGCACTATTTGAAGATTTTCATAAAAGGGCGTGGCTTAGAAACAGAATATCAAATGCGTTAATGGCTATCGCCCTATTTGAGGTAGAGTCAAAGAGTGGTAATCTGAGTAAATATGTGAACGATGGCTTAGCTGTATCTGATGACTGCTCCACGATCTTAGAACAAATAGCCCAGAATCATGTAGATTATCAATATCCTGACTACACAGCGAAAGTCCTTATGGATATTCTGACGAATCGACTGGTTCAAGAACCCGACAGGAGTAAGCTGGACAGATACAGAGAAGGATTCTCTGCGGCTCAAAAAGTATTCGAGATGATCCAAAAACAAGAGCAACCTGATGAAGAGATGGTGGAGAAAACAAAACAAGTAATCGAAGAAATTGATTCAGAAATTGAATCCACATATGCCAGCGAGGAGAACCTATATCGTGGCTCCTTCATACCAAGATAAGTCAAACCTTGATGAGATCATATTTTCGAGAGTACGAGCCGTCGTACTAAATCTGGTAAACACTAAAGAACGGATAGACAAGGAGGGCATAAAGGGGGATAGTGGCGATAATCTCAAAAGGCTTCTAAGTCAGACTATTGAGATCGTTGAACAACAAATTGAATCCGTACTGGATGAAATAGGAGAAATCAAAAGGGAAGATGTCAAGATAAGACGCTCGAGTCGTATACATAGGGTTCTCGAGGAGTTTTTATATCTACTCGATCTTGTACAAAGTGGCACTCAACAGATCCAAACCGAACTTGGCTATCTTGTAAGAACAGCACTTAAAGAATTACAGCACTCGGACATAAAGATACTGATTATTCCCGGGTCTTCACTTAGCACTACAAATCTATCTATCGGCCTCGAAAACCTTTTTGAGTTTTTCACTGACGTTCGCAGTTTCATCCAGTCGGACTTTCCTTTTTATTGGATCATTTACGCACCGCCTTCTTTTACGAGAGCACCGCTGAACTGGCCCTTGATCGGCCACGAAATTGGTCACATGTTAGAAAGGCAGAAATGGAACCTAGTCAAAGACTACTATCCCTACCCTATTGTATCATCGCCTGTCAGATTGCCATACTCTACGCGTGACACTAAATCTTATTACGCTCAAGAGTTTCAAGCCGATTTTGTTGCACTTACCTACTTTGGTCCCATATTTGCGCGAAGGTTACTAGCTATATACTACACTAGGGAGCTAGTGATTTCACCAACCCATCCTTCGTGGACAGAACGTTTTGGAGCTATAGCCCAGAAACTTGAGGAAACAGGGTTTGTAACTGAGGCAAGCGATCTCAAAGCAGTAAGTGTAGAAGAATCCTCTCTAATAAGTCGCGATCGTATTGAGCATCTAAGCGAAATTATAGTCAAGACAGCGGAAATACTCGGACAAGCAAACTGTGATTATAACCCAAATGATATTGAAGAAAAGAAAGCCGCAAGCCGATTAGAGAGGCTTGCACTATACACAAAAGACATGAGAACACTTTTGAACGTAGCAGATAAAGTTTTAAGAAAGAAGAAGGCTTCGATATCAGGCACAAATGCGGAAAGTAGAAAAAGGGACCTAGAAAGTGATTTCGACTATATTCTAAGAGATAGCATACGCTTAAGCTATGTTAAGCAGTTTGTACAACCAGCTATGGACTTAGACCGCAATTCCACGTCCTCTTAGGTAGCAAATGAGCCTTTGGAGGTCTCTGTCTGGTTTGGGCGGTTTGATTTGCACTTGATGTTGGTATATTCCAGTGTATCCGCTCTCTACCGTCTTCGTCACTTCAAACATCAAGTGTGCTATTCGTTGCAAAGGATATAATTTGACTGGCATCTTACCCACGTTTTTCAGTTCTAAAGTTAAGTGCCCTTTGAATCCTGGGTCTACTCTTTCCGCTGTTGCGTGGATCTCAATGCCAGACTTTGCTAGAGAACTGCGACCGCCGAGTCTAGAACATATGAAATCTGGCAAAGCAACATATTCCAGAGATTGCGCAAGAACGAAACTGCCTGGCTGAATAAAATAATAACCTTCTTTTTCGATATCTGTTTCCCTCAAATAATAAAATTCGCGTTCTGGTATCTCTTCTGCCAGACTTATGTACCCTCTCCTCATATGTAGAAATTCCCTGAAATAGAAATCAAGTCTTAAGTCTATTCCCACTTGGCTCAGTTGTTCTTGCATGTTTAAAATTGGATCTATCACAACAACATCTTGTTCGACTACTTTCCTAATCTCCCAATCGACCAAGGTTCTTTCTCTCTGGGATAGCCCGCACGAGCTACAATTATCGGTACCTGAAACAAGTTCTGCTTTACAGAATAGGCATCTATTATTCACTTCAGTCATCAGACAACTCCCATAATGCTATGATTTAATCTTGATACCAATTCTAATAAAACGTACACAGTTTTGCAAATCCATGTTTACGTAAGGTTTTGCACGTTACGAAATACGTAATGGTATTAACAAAACCGTATGTTTGTGTTCTATCTAACGCAGTCCCTCGGAGTTTCTGGAAAAGCTAAAGCCATAGCCTGTGTTACAATCACCGGGAGCAGACTATGAACTGTTACTTTTCGCCGACGCCTCACCGTAATATTGTTCAGGCGTCTTTGGGTTTTCATCCTACTAAAGACCCTCTCCACAGCAGTTCGCCGATTGAAAATGGACTAAATTGCTTTATGCCCTTTGACGCCTGAAGGTCAGCCGGCTAAAATAGCACTAAGTAGCCAATAGGGGGAGTGATATGAAGCATATTTGGGCACCGTGGCGTATAAAATATGTCCGGATGGAGAAAGCAGAAGGGTGCATTTTATGTGAAAAGCCTAGAGAGGATAATGATGTTCTAAACTATATCCTGTATCGGGGAGATAGAAACTTCGTCATTATGAATAGCTATCCCTATAACCCAGGCCACCTGATGGTAGCCTCCTACCGGCACATAGCTAATCTGGAAGAGCTAACTGATGAAGAGCTTGGCGAGCACTTTGGAATAGTTAGCCGAGGTATTAAGCTTCTGAAGCAGGTATTCAACCCCGGTGGTTTTAATATAGGCATAAATATGGGAAAGGTAGCTGGGGCTGGCATAGATGAGCATGTCCATACCCACATCGTGCCCCGGTGGCAGGGTGATACCAACTTTATGCCGGTAATAGCTGATGTCAGGGTAGTTCCCGAAGCCCTGGCTGAAACCTATAAGAGACTAAAGGGCAAATTCTAAGCTAGGGTAAATAATTGGTGCCCCCAAGCGAATTCGAATCGCTCCACAACGTCCCACTTGACAAGAGTATGCACGTAAGGGTACTATTCACGGCATATTTTTACGGTGGTGATTTGATGGAGCCTAAATACAAGCTGGGGCAGAAAGTTATAATTAAACCAGTTAAGAATCAGACATTATCCGCCAGAGACTCTGATATAGGACAATATGCCGGTCAAAGTGGCATCGTGACCGATTATTATTGGCTAAGACCAAACATGGGTGAGGTTTTCTATATTTACACTGTAAAAATCGGAGACGATGAAAAAGAAATCGTTTTGCATGAAGATGAGATGAAAGCTGATTAGGTGAGGCGGCAAGGCATTTACACCCCCAGAAGAGTGTCCTTTCACGTGTCAAGAACCTTTATCTTTTCTACTGAATAGACACATTGTCTCGGGATTCTACATAATCAAATGATAGACTCCTATTCAGGGCATTGCTGATGTTGTCTTCGTTACTTTTTACCCCTCTTCACCTAGCTCAGTAGACTCATTGCTAAGAAACTGTGGTGCTACCCCCCGAGTCGATAGAATTTCGTTTCGACCTAGCTCCACCTCTTT
>JAUVZA010000025.1 GCA_030602805.1 Dehalococcoidia bacterium
CATAAGACCATTCCCTGGAGTGCTCAAATTAATAACTTCTCTCAAGGAGCATAAATTCAAGATAGCCATCGCTTCTTCAGCGCCAATGGAAAACATCCAATTGATTACTCAGAGTCTCAAGATACATAACTGCTTCGACACCATAGTCTCTGGATGGGAAGTAACGAAAGGTAAACCCGACCCGCAGACCTTCCTGCTGGCAGCAGAAAAATTGGGAGTAGAAACTGAAGACTGTATTGTCATTGAGGATGCTATCTCCGGCGTTACTGCCAGCAAAAGAGCCGGCATACGCTGTATCGCCGTGACCAACACCACCCCCAGGGAAGACCTACGAGAGGCTGACCTTGTTATTGACACCCTAGAAGAGATAACCGTAGATGACCTAGAGAGGCTTTTAAATCAGTACAAATAAAGGAGTTTTTACATGGAAAGGTCGCTAGTCCTTATCAAGCCTGATGCCATGCAAAGAGGCTTAGCTGGCACTATTATTACTCGCTTGGAGAAGCAAGGGCTTAAGCTGATAGCAGTTAAGATGCTTCATCTAGATAAAGCCCTAGCCCGACGACACTACGCTATCCACAAGGATAAACCTTTCTTTAACGGTCTAGTAGATTATATTAGCTCAGTCCCGATAGTTGCCGCTGTCTTTGAGGGTGAAGGAGCCATAGCGGTAATCAGAAAAACAATGGGAGCCACCGACCCAGCTAAGGCTGAAGCCGGAACTATCAGAGGCGATTTCGGGTTGGATATTGAACAGAATTCAGTTCATGGCTCCGATTCGATAGAAACTGCTGAGAAGGAAATTAAGCTGTTCTTTTCTGAGGATGAAATTTTCAATTACCACCAATAGATTGGTAGCTGAGTTACTGAATCCTGACCACCGTGCTCGCCTGACGCCATAGCCCATCCAGTTGGTAGTATTCCCGTTCAAAAGGAGTAAAAATGTGGACAATGACATCGCCGAAGTCAATGAGAAGCCATCCTGAGTCTATAGTCCCCTCGTGATGGTGAGGTAAAATGCCCACCGCCTTTAATATATGCCCAATCTCCTCATAAATAGTCTTAATCTGCCTCTCGCTTTCGCCGCTGCAAATCACAAAGTAATCAGCGAAGCTACAAACCCCTTTGGTATCCAACAATACAATATCAATAGCTTGCTTAGCACTGGCAGCTTCTACTGCCTTGCGTGCCACTTCTAATGCTTCCAGAAGCTGAGCCTCCGATATACTCGTAATCTTAAAATATTATACCATGTTTTTATGGAGACCCCTATCTTGTGTAGAACCCGAGTCCCCTATTTTGGGAATGGTGTAATGTGATGATAGAGGACAAAATCGTGGGCTAGTTTGGTCTGCCTCCAATCTCTGTTTCATTTCCAGTAAACTCGTAGCAAAGGCAACTTTCTCTATCGCTAGATTCGTGGCAACAATAGTTTGAACTTGTCTGAAAATTAGAATCTTGTACCAATCGCTATAGCAATAGATACCATGGAAAACTATAGCACCAAAAAATCCGTAGAATAAATCTGAGGGCAAAATATAGGTACCCTTGAACACGGTGAAGATTATTATTGCGCAGGAAGACAAAAGCCAGTGGTGTAAATGAATTTTATACTTCCCTAAAGGAATAAAATACGACCTTACCTTACCTGGCTTGCCAACTGTTTTGCTACCTAAGTATTTGGTTAGCAGAAAACCGGCAAACCAAGCTATAAAAGATAGGTATCCCAGAACAATGCACGTGGCTAATAATACGACAAGAGTAACTTTCTTTTTCACTATCAGATGTATTATAGATAAAACCTATCCTAAAATCAACAAATGGTTTTTAAGGTTCAACCTATTGAGTTGACAAACAATCTTTTTGGAATAAGATTAGAAAGCCCTTGTTTAGGAAGCAGAAAGGTAACTGCCCACTCATTGAAAGAGAAGGGGTTTTTCAGTTATAATATCTATATTACAAATCGAAGCCAATAATACTTATTGAGGTCGTTTATCATAGGAAACTTGGAGGGGCAAAGCCCTTTTAAAGTGTTTACTTCTCGTATGGTGAGTGTCGCCTAGCGGTCTAAGGCGCCAGGTTGTGGCCCTGGAGAACGAGGGTTCAAATCCCTCCACTCACCCCATATATCAAGCGCCTATAGCTCAGCGGACAGAGCATCGGTCTTCGGAACCGAGGGTCGTGGGTTCGAATCCCTCTAGGCGCGCCACTTTTTGAAGCTAAAAAGCCCCTTACGTTTATTTGGTGTGGGGCTTTTCTTATGAAATGGCGCTAATTTGGCACTAATTGATATGAATTAAATTAGGATTCAGTGTGATAAATCTCTATGTAAGATATGAAGTACTTCAATAGCTATCTTGGCTTCTTCAGTGTTAAAGCTGAGTTGTTTGCGAATTTCATTACTGGGATGTACGAGGTTTCTATACTCTCTAAGGGAGTGGGATAACTTCTGTATTCCGGGGGAAACAAACTTTAGTTCTACTGCAACTTCTATGAGTTTGGAAAATTCCCAACGAGTAATATCGTTTTCTTTAGGTGCGGATTTAGCGGTTATGGCAGTTGTTTTATTTGATAGCAACAAATCTGTAAGAATAGCTTCAATGGACCCACCACAGAGGATTATGACTGACTTCCAGCAGTTAGATATGAAGGCTCTTTGTATTTCTTCATAATCCCGTTCAATTATAGCTTTCAGGTTAGAATTATTAACGAAAGTAAATTGGCGTTTCTCTGTGACAGGGATATCAGCTGGTTGGTCGACTGCAACCTCTAATCGTCCAATGACTATAGCCAAATAACCTCGGAAAGCAATATAGTCATAATATAAACCGTCTTTTAGTCCGTCATATCCAGGGTCAAAGGAAATGATGTCTGGAAAATCTTTTTTGAGTAGGTCGAATTCCATAAGCATAGGCCTAGGTTGATTACCCTTTATTTTTGTACCACCTTTTAGCGAATCAAAAAACTTTTTTTGCTCTAAAAAAGAATGGTAATAGGCTTTGAGTTTTTTAAGTTGGTCTGCATTCATAGCTACATTATATTAACGAGAGGTTAAGGAGTCAAACTTACCTCATTTTGCTTGAATGAAAATATACTATCAAATTTATGAGCAGCTGCTTGTTGTAATCCTGGTGCTACATGGCTGTAAATATCAAGAGTTACTTGGATACTGGAATGCCCTAGCCTCTCCTGGACTATCTTGGGATGAACACCTTGTTTCAACATCAAAGAGGCGTGGGTATGCCTTGCATCATGTAATCTGATTCCGTGAAGTCCAATACGGCGCACAAGCTTAATCCAATTATGTGTGACAGTGTTTGGTAGAAGCGGCTTACCGTCAAGGCGAGAGAATACAAAATCCTCCTCTTTGAGAGTAGTCCCTGATAGAATCCGTAGTGCCTCCTGTTTTTCCCTATGCTCTTTCAAGATAAGGGCATTGGACAAGGTGAGGACCCGGCTACAGGGAGGCAATAGAAGAGGCAAAAGACGAGATCTATTCAAGAGCCGGTATACTTTGCTCAAGGGAGCTGAGAGGCTTGTTGACTGAGAAAAGGCCAGGTTAAATGAGCTATTTCACCGCTATCCTGAACTCAGGGGAGCGTGGGTGCTTAAGGAGAGCTTCAGGGATTGGTACAGGGGAACGAACAGGAGCAAGGCTGAGGGGAGGTTGAGGTCATTAGAGGATACAATCTCCAATGATCATCTACCTGAGTTTAAAGAACTGCTGCATACATTAAACAACTGGCGAGAGGAGATACTGAATTACTTTGATTACCCGATAACCAATGGCTTTGTTGAGGGAAAGAACAATCGCATTAAGACCATAAAGAGGATGGCTTATGGCTACCGGAACATGGATAACTTCCGGCTGAGGATATTGGCAACTAATTCCAAAGGAGTAGAGTCATAATTTTCACACTTATTGACGTAGACCCATGAATCGCCATGTCTTGACAAGCTATATTTCTTGTGATAGGGTTAGTTTGAGGAGGTCATGTGTCACTAATCATATGAACGAGTACAATCAGATGAGGAGATTGCCGAAGGCGTGGCCTTTACCTTGGATAAACATCATCTAATTGTGGAAGGTGCTGGAGCTGCAAGTATAGCGGCTCTCCTTACACAGAAAGTCAGAGAAATTGGAGAGAAGGTTGTAGCAGTTGTTGCCGGAGGCAATGTAGATCTCCCATTGCTTTTGAAGATAGCTGAGAATCGCAGTAGCAGGAAAGCTAAGGTTCATATATGGTAGCTGAGCTGTGGAGCATAAAAAGAGAAGGAAATGTTGTTTAACAATAAATAGAGTGGCAAAGTAGCCGAGTATTAGTAAAGGAGGTTTTTAAAGAAGAGAAAAGGGAAAGATGGTTAAAGATAATTGTTCCTGTGAGCTTAGCGTTGGTGTTGGGGCTAACTTCATGGCTAATGAGTGGCTGTGTGCCTAGGCCTCCAGACGAAGTGGAATCTATAAAGATAGGCTTTCCTATCCAAAAGAGGCTAATAAATAAATGGAGGGAGGTGAATAGAAATTTACTTGGGGAGAAGTTTATGCTTGAAGCAAACAATAGCGGAATGATTAACGGGTGATAGTAAGGGCTTGATAAAGTAAGATGCCGCCCGATGTTAGATTAAAAGGTTGTGTGATTGATTGCCCAGTCTTTTGAAAGCAAAGAGCTTTAACCAGTGTCCAAAATCGGCAGAGGAGGTGGTTTGCATGCTAGATTTAGTTGAAATAAGGGATAGCGTTATTAATGGCGCACGTAATGAGGTAAGGGATCTAGTTGAAAAGGCTGTTGGTGAAGGAGGAGATGCTCAAAAAATCCTGAACGAAGGGCTTGTTGCCGCCATAAATGTAGTAGGGGACAAATTTGAAAAAGGTGAGTTTTTCCTCCCAGAACTTGTCATGAGTGCTGCAGCTATGAGGGAAGGCTTGAAAATTTTGCGTCCTCTTCTAGAGCAAGGTAATGTAAAGCTTTTCAAGGTAGCAGTTATTGGTACAGTGAGAGGTGATATTCATGATATTGGCAAGAGTATTGTCGGCATAATGCTAGAAGGGGCAGGGTTTAGTGTAATTGATCTGGGAGTGGATGTAGAAACCGATAGGTTTATAGAAGCTATCAGGCAAAACAATGCTGATCTGTTAGGAATGTCTGCTCTTCTTACCACTACCATGGAGAACATGAGGGGTGTTATCGGGGCTTTGAAAAAAGCTGGCTTGAATATTAAGACCATGGTCGGGGGTGCTCCCCTAACAGAGCAGTTTGCCAATGAAATAGGAGCCGATGGTTATGCCCCTAATGCTGCGTCCGCGGTTAGAAAAGCAAGTGAGCTTGTTAAGGGCTAAATTGAAATGCTCTTTTGGGTAGGCCGAATTACGCTGCAGATACATTAGGAGGTACGATTTAGAATGAAAGCTAGATTAACTTGGTTTTCAGATGATGAGATGGCGAGAATTCACGAAGCATCACTGAAAGTGTTGGCGAGTGTAGGTATTAGGGCTGATAGTAAAAAAGCTCTTGATATATTGAAGGCTAACGGAGCGAAGGTTAACTATGACACTAATATTGCATTTATTCCTCGGAATTTAGTTGAGGAAGCGCTAGAAGTGATGCCAAAGACCGTGGTATATGGTGCCAGAAATCCAAAGTATGACTACATACTAGATAAAAAGAAGGCGCATTTCACAGCAGATGGGTTTGCCATACCTTACATAGTGGATTGGGAAACTGGTGAACGTAGAGAATCGAGAAGTGAAGACCTTGTTCGTATGGTTAGGATAGCGGACTATCTTGATAATTACGATGAGGTTTGGGTAGCACTGGCATCCGGTGATTTGCCGACACCTATACAGGGGATAACCTCATTTGTTACCGCTCTTAGAAACACGGAGAAACATATTTCACATGAAGCGTTAGATGCTGACGAGGCCAAATTTATGATTGAAATCGCAACAACTATTGTTGGTGGCAGGAAGGAACTAAAGAAAAGGCCTCTTTTTTCGGTAGAGCAATCAGTTGTTTCTCCGCTAAAGTTGGATGAGGGCGCGGTAGAAGCAGCTATGGAGTTCGGCGCAGCTGGTATCCCCGTTCTTTGTTGTGGGATGCCTATACCAGGCACAACCGCTCCAGCTACGATAATTGGCACCATGCTGATTGCTAATACCGAGTGGTTAGCACAGTTAGTCGTTTTACAACTTGCTAATCCCGGAGCACCGGTAATATATGCGCAGATCCCTTGCGGTGCGAATTATTCTACAGGGGCAGTAATTGAATCTCCAGAAAGTTTGCTCTTTCGAGTAGGTGTAGCTGACATGGCCCATCGTTGTTATGATGTCCCGTGTATGGGTTATGGGGCTAACACCAGCGCTAAGCTTCTAGATATCCAGGCCGGGAATGAAAAAGGCCAAAGTCTTCTTGTAGGCGCATTGGTGGCTTCGGATGTTTTACCTGGTGGTGGAGAGCTGGATGATGCGCTATGCTATAGCCTGGAGGCGATGGTTATTGATAACGAAATAGCTGGGGAGGTTTTCCGGTTTGTTGAAAATTTTGAGGTGAATGATGATACTCTAGCACTGGATGTCATTCGAGAGGTTGGGCCAGGCGGTCACTTTTTAGAACAACAGCACACCTTAGAAAATTACAAAAATATGTGGAGAGCAACGATAAGTGATAAGGAGACTTTCGCTTCGTGGAAGGAAAGCGGTGCTAAGCCTCTTGATAATGTAGCCGCAGAAAAAGTAAGGGAAATCTTGGCGACACATACGCCCCAACCTATCCCTGAAGACATCGACAAAGAAGTATCTAGGATTTACGAAAAGGCTAAATCAGAGCTACTAAGAAAAGCTGAGGCTTAATTGAGAGACTCACGGGTACCTTAGAGGGATATTCTTGAGGTTAACGACGTAACTGTGCGTTTCGGTGACTTGGTTGCAGTTCGCGATCTTAGCTTTGAAGTAAAACAGGGAGAGATACTTGGAATAGCCGGGTGAAATGGTGCCAGGAAGACTACTTTGTTTAACGCTATTACCGGGTTTTACCGTTACTCAGGAGACGGCTATCTTAATGGCCAAAAAATTAGTCGGCTTAAACCGCATCAAATTTGCCAGAAGGGGATTGCTAGAACTTTCCAGATCCCTCAGCTTTTCCCTACCCTGCCTATGATTGACAATGTTAGGGTTGGAGCGCATTTCGGAGCGCAATTGCGCGGGGTGAAGAATGAGGAAGCACAAATTAAGGAGGCAATCAGCCTCTCGGGAATGCAGGGGAAAGAAGGCGTACTCGCCGGCAATCTGAATCTTTTTGATAAGAAACGAGCTATGATAGCCGTAGCGATGGCTACAAAACCAACGTTCCTCTTAATTGATGAACCAATAGGAGGGTTAAGCCCAACAGAGACTGAGGAGACTATGGTTCTAATCCGAAAAGTCAATAATGAATTAGGTCTAGGCATAATAATTATCAAGCATTTAATGAAAGTACTTACCACCCTATCTAATCGGCTTATAATCATGGAAAATGGTGAAAAAATTGCCGTTGGTCCTCCTGAAGAGGTAATCAAAGATGAGAGGGTAATAAGGGTTTATCTGGGGAGGTCTAAGCATGCTTGAGGTAAAGGGAATAAACGGCTTTTATAGTGAACTCTAGGTTCTATGCGATATCTCTCTTAAGGTTGACACTGGTGAACTTGTAGTCATCTTCGGTCCCAATGGCCACGGTAAGAGTACTCTACTCAAAACAATTTGCGGATTACACCCCGCTACCTCAGGATCCATCAAATTCGACGGAGAGGGAACAACTCAGTGGCCAGCAATAAGGCTTGTTGGGAAGGGCATAGTCTATATCGCCGAGGATAGGGAACTTTTTCCGCAGATGACCGTGTTAGAGAACCTAAAACTAGGCGCCTATAATACCAGTGCCCGGCTAAAAGAAGCCGAGAATCTTGATTACGTCTTGGAACTATTCCCCGGATTGAAAGAACGGATAAATAAGCAAGCTCAGACATTAAGTGGTGGAGAGGCGCGAATGCTAGCCATTGGCAGAGGACTCATGTCTAATGCTAAGTTTCTGGCAGTAGATGAGCCGTCGCTTGGATTAGCACCTTATCTTAAGACCGAGGTATTCCACAAAATTAGCGAGGTGAACAAAGGTGGAATCACCGTGCTTCTCGTAGAGCAAGATGTTGCTGAAGCCTCAGAGCTTGCTGACAGAATTTATCTTATGGAAGACGGCAGAATAGTGCTTGAGGGCGGAAAGGAGGAAGTTCTGAACAACGAACGCGTAAAGGAAACTTTTTTGGGTATATAAGTGCAAGGATTAGTGCGCTAGCTGGTACCTATTCCGAGATCGGGCATGTTTGCTAAATGTTTAACCCTGATAAATGCCAAGACGCCTTCGTATATATTCAGTAGTTTAAACAACCTTTGTTTTTGAGAGCAGCAATTGGTACCTTTGCTCTCATCTTTTTGAACGAGGCTTTGCGCCCAGCAGGGGCATTTCGCCTTCTTGTACTGGGAATACTAATCGTTGTGATAATGCTGTATATGCCCGGAGGCTTAATGACAATTATTGAATCCATTGGCTATTCAATTAGCCGAATTTCTAAAGGCAAGCTTAAAATCAGCAGATAGGAGAGTCAGATGAAAGCTACAACAGAACTTAGCTTAGAAAGCACTCCCATCGTTGACACACATTGTCATCCTTTTGTGCCTGTGAAGAGGCGGCTCAATCTAAGCGATATTTGTGCCTTATTGTATTTTGAACCGAGCGACATAAGAGAGGCAAAGGAATTAGAACGTCGGTTTACTACAACCCCCCCGGTAGTTGTTTCTAGACTGATTCTGGAACTCGGTAAGTTGTATCGAGGGGAAGAGTGGGCAATGTCTCATCTGCCTAGTGAAGCTGGAATAATCTTGGAAGAGCGTTATGAAAGGACTCAGAATTATTCGGAGTATGTCAAATTCCTCTGTGATGACGCCTCTCTTAAAACAATAATCGTGGATGCTGGTTATCCACAACCGCCAATTGATCTAGAAACATTTAGTAACCAAGTAAGCTGTGGAGTCCATTATATTTTTCGGAGTGAAACTTTGAGCGACCAGCTTCTGACAAAAAAGGAACCTTTCTCAGATTTCTTACTCAGTTGGGATACTGCCATAGATGAAGCACTTAAAGACCCAAATTGCAAGGGCCTTAAGAGTGTTATTGCTTACCGTTCAGGATTGGATGTCTATCCGCGGTCAAAAGATGAGGCTAGAAAAAGTTACGAGGTCTATCAACAGGACCCAACTGCAAGCCTGAGGGAGGAGTACAAACCATTGTTGGACTATCTGTTTATACGAGCTATAGAAAAGACGATACACTTTGATAAAGTCCTTCAAATTCACACGGGGATGGGGGATATCGATATCATTGGTGAGAAAGCTCACCCCATGTGTCTCTTTGAGCTGCTAAAAAGAGCTCCATTTTCCTCAGCAAAGGTGGTTCTTACTCATAGCGGATTCCCGTGGGTCTCAGAAGCAGCTTCAATGACTTCACTCTTGCCCAATGTTTACATGGACCTTTCAATGTGCTGCCCATTTTACCCATTGGGAATTAATTTGCGGTTGCTTGAGGCTTTGGAACAGGCGCCAATCAGGAAAATTCTTTATGGTTCCGACGGGATGTCCATTGTCGAAGTAATGTGGTTGGGGGGAAAACTCATTAAGGAATCACTGGAAAAAGTGTTAGGCAAGCTAATTCAAGAAAAGAAAATCAGCAAGTCAGAGAGGCAAGAAATTGCAGAAATGATTCTGTATAAGAATGCTGAACAACTTTATAGCTTGAGTGAATCACAGAACCTTTGAAGAGGAGTAATCGGCTTAAAATCATAAGTAGTAAAAATGCAAGGCAAGTTTAAAAACAAATTTCAGAATAAAAGGGAGGGTGGTTGTGAAACCCAAATTAGTATTTGATTTAGACAAACTTGCGAGTTCGCAAACCTTTAAAGTTTATAAAGAGGACCTAGAGCATATCGCTAGCTCTCTTTATGTTCGACTCCATTATATGTCCTTCGATGCAGGGAAGGGGGTATTTATTAAAGACCCAGACGGGAATGAATATCTCGATTTTTCGTCTTCTGGTTGTGTGGCCAATACTGGTTACTGTCATCTCAAGGTCGTAGAAGCAATCAAAAAACAAGCGGAGAAGCTGACATGTCAGTGCTTTTCTCTAGTGCCTAACAAAATGAATAATGAATTAGCGAAAAAGCTTATACAAATCACCCCTGGTGAGTCTAAGAAAAAGGTATGGTTTGGCTGTACTGGTTCTGATGCCAATGACCTAATTTATAAGATGGTGCCTGAGTATAAAAAAAGGAAGTGGATCATTTCTTTCTCTGGTGCCTATCACGGACAGACTATGGGGTCTTATTCTCTTACATGGCATCAATGTGCAACTCTCTTTAGTCGGTGTCCAGGGGTTATGCCAGCTCCCTACCCTAACTGTTATCGATGCCCATTTGGATTAGAGTATCCGAAGTGTAATCTCTGTTGTGCTAATTACCTTGAAGAACACATTCTCAAAAATCTCTGTCCAGCAGAAGATGTGGCTTGTATCCACTTGGAGTTGATACAAGGCGATGGCGGACATATTATTCCTCCGGACGATTGGGTGATAAGGGTAAAGAGGATATGCGAGAAATACGATATATTGTTCTCAGTGGACGAAGTCCGGACAGGAGTTGGTCGTACCGGTAAGTGGTTTGCCACTAATTACTTTGATAAGTGGGAACTCACCCCCGATTTGATGGTTTTAGGAAAACCTTTAGCTTCTGGACTCCCCTTAAGTGCTGTTATTGGGATTCCTGGTGTTTTAGACTTTGCGACAGCTTCCAATCTCTATACTTTAGCAGGTTCACCCATACCTGTGGCAGCAGCAATTGCAACCATTGACATTATTGAGCAGGAAGACCTTGCCAAGAATGCCTATATCATGGGAGAGCTGATCCGGAACCGTTTCAAAGAATTGCAGAAGGAATATGAGATTATTGGTGATGTTAGAGGTCGAGGTTTATTTTCCGGTATAGAATTTGTTAGAGACAGGAAAACTAAGGAACCTGCGGATAAAGAGACTCATAAAATGCTTTTCAGATGCTGGCAATTGGGGCTGAACATGATGAATGTAGGAACCCATTCCAATGTGTTTGATGTGACTCCTCCGCTTATTATTACTAGAGAACAGACGGAGAAGGGATTACAAATCATTGAGCAGTCGATAAAGGATGTCCTAGCCGGAAAAGTTTCTGACGCTACCATTGAAAAATTTGCTGGTTGGTAAAAGGAAATCCAGATCTACTAAGGGGGAAGAATGACCAAGGAAGAAATTTTGAAAATAATAGAAGCGGAAAATATTAATTTAATTAGGTACGTCTACGTTGGTTTTGATGGCATAAGCCGTGGGAGGGTTGGGCTCAAGGATGACATATTGTCAACTCTTGAAGTTGGGATGGAAATTAGCAAAGGCGTTCAAGCATTCAATAATTTGGACCACCTCATACCAGATGGGCGTTATGGTCCCGTTGGTGAGGTTCGGCTAATTCCTGACCCAGAGACTTTTACAGTGCTTCCCTATACTCACAACAGTGCTCTTATAATATGTGATTTTCAAACCTACGAGAAAAAGCCGTGGGAGGCGTGCTTGAGAACATTTCTGAAAGGGATTATCAAGCAATTGGAAAGTATGGGGTATTTTGCACAATGTGCTATTGAAGATGAATTCTACTTGCTCAAGGTAGAGGATGACGAATTCAAACCTTTTGATAAGGAGTATTATTCTAGCGTTGCCGGAATGGATGCGGCAGACAAAATCATTCCCGAAATTATCAATTCTCTACAACGGATGGGGATTACCGTGGAAAAATATCACCCAGAATACGGTCCGGGGCAGCATGAAATAGTGATTCATCATGCGGACCCATTAAAGGCAGCAGATAATCATGTGATAGTGAAAGACGCTATTAAAGGGATCGCCAGTAACAATGGACTGCTTGCTTCGTTTATGCCGAAGCCTTTCGGGGATAAATCCGGGAGTGGAGCTCATCTCCATATAAGCCTGTTGGACGAGAAGGGTAAGAATTTATTTTATGACGCCGAGGGCAATTTTCAGTTAAGCCCAACCGGCTATAATTTTGTAGGCGGGGTTTTGGCACACCTAAGAGGGCTTCTCGGAATTACTGCCGCAACCGTTACCTCTTACAAGAGGTTAAGTCCTGGCAATTGGGCATCAGCATTCAGTTGTTTTGGACCGCAAAACAGAGAGGCCGCTATCAGGATCTGCGGTTGCTCCCACAATCTAAATCTCGAATACAAGCCAATGGACCCATGTTGTAACCCCTATTTGGCTGTAGGGGCTGTTCTGGCAGCAGGGCTGGAGGGTATTGCGAACCAGATTGACCCGGGAGAAACCGGGGTGGAAGTGCCTCCGTCTGAGATTGAGCCGAAAGAGCGTAAAAAGAGGGGAATACTTCGCTATCCCAATAATCTAGGGTACGCTCTTGATGAACTGAGCAAAGATACGTTTTTAGCCAAGGTTATGGGTGACGTAATCTTTGAAGAATATATCAAGGTTAAAAGGTCAGAATGGGAAGCCTACATGGCGCATGTAAGTGACTGGGAAATCAGAAATTATTTGACGGTTTTTTAACCTTCCATTTAAACAATGGAAACAGATAAAAGAGAAGTAGAAAACAAGGCACCCGCTTGTGGAGTTGTTTCATCCAATCATCCATTGGCTTCTCAAGCTGGGGTTGAGATTCTGAGGAGGGGAGGCAACGCTGTTGATGCAGCGATTACAACAGCACTTACTATGCACGTAGTCGCACCAGCATGGTCAACGCTGGGCGGAGGAGCCTTTATAGTAATTTATCTAAAAACGCAGAGCCTAATAGTAGTCATCGATGCGCGAGAGGTAGCCCCAAAGAAAGCTAAAGCTAGCCAAGATAGCTTTGCAACAGGATACGGGGCAATAGGAGTACCTGGGTGTTTGTCTGGATACCACTTAGCTTTGCAGCACTATGGGACCATAAGCTTGAAGGACGCTTTACAGCCAGCGATCAGGTATGCTGAAAACGGATATGAGATCAATAAAGGTATGCATGAAATTCTGGCAGGCAACATCGACGATGCCTTTGATAAAGCCCATAATTTTCCCGCCCTGGGTGAGATTTATCTTAAAGATGGTAACGTCCCTACCGTGGGAGAAAGAATAGTCTGTGCGGATCTTGCTAAGACACTGTTTAAGATAGCGAGTGGTGGTCCTGAAGTTTATTATGAGGGAGAGATATCAGAAGCGATCGCCTCTGATATTCAAAGCAACGGTGGATTTGTCAGCAAGGAAGACCTGTCAAAATATGAGCCAAGAATAAGAGAGCCTCTTGCCGGGACGTACAGAGGGTATGAAATATTCTCCGTTCCTCCACCAAGCGCAGGAGGCAGTGCTATTATAGAAAGTTTAAACATACTCGAAAACTTTGACTTGAGAGCTTTTGGGCATAATACATCATCCTCAATACATGTTATTTCTGAAGCATTAAAATACGCGTATAGTGAGAATAACAAATTCGTTGCTGATCCAGATTATGTAAATGTACCCATCCGCAGGATAGTCTCAAAGGATCATGCTAGAGAGATAGCAGGACAGATTGACCTACGAAAAGTCTCATCGAATGTTTTGCCGTATGAGGCTGGCGGGTTTGATTCACGAGTCTCATATGATTCGATCACCGGAGGTACTGCACACCTTAGTGTTATAGATAAAGAAAGAAACATGGTCTCTATTACAGATAGCACCAACTATTATTTTGGGTCAGGGGTGATTATCAAGAACACGGGCATCCTTATGAATGATACAATGCGTGACTTCAGTCTGGAACATGGGCACGTTAACTCAGTTGAGCCAGGTAAGAGGCCAAGAAGTTGGATGTCACCTACGTTAGTTCTTAAAAAGGGGAGGCCATTCTTAACTCTTGGTAGCGCTGGAGGCCCCAAAATTGTTAGTAGCGTTCTCCAAGTAATTATAAACGTCATAGATTTCAATATGAACATAGAGCAGGCTGTTCAGGCCCCCAGATTCCACTGTCAAAGGAGTGAGCTATCGTTAGAATCCCCTATTCCATTGAAGATCAGAGGGGAACTTGTCGAAAAGGAACATCCAGTAAAAGAAAGGGACGAGTGGTGGTTCTTTGGCGCAGTACAAGCAGCATTGGTTGACATGAGAACGAATCAAATCTGTGGCGCAGCTGATCCTCGAAGGGATGGTATAGCAATGAAGGAATAGGAGGTTTTAACCGAATAGTGACACCTAAATGAAAGAATTTTATACTGATGAATAAAGTATTTAATAATAGAAATAGGAGGCAATAAGGTAAGCAAGCTTTGAGTCTAGGAGAGTACCACTACAACCTTGACAGGGGGAGGGTTACAGTGCCGTCAAAGCTACGACAGCTGGCCGGGGTAAAAGACCAAGCCGTCGTCGTTTTCCTTGACAACTACATGGAGGTCTGGGGCGAGAAGAACTGGGAATTAGAACTCAATGTCAGTCAGGTAGAAGAATAGCAGTGGAAAGCGATAGACAGGGGAAAAACTATTCAAGAAGGCATATTTGGTTACTTTGCCAACATTTTGCCAACAAACTGTTTAGCACCCAGTGGCACAGGGTAGCATAGCCAGATACAAAAGTCGGTTTCGCCTTGGGCAGGACAGCACAAAATCGTATCTGGCGGCACTAAGTGGCACAGAGGCTTTTAATCTTCGGAACCGAGGGTCGTGGGTTCGAATCCCTCTAGGCGCGCATCCAGCTCACCCGGCTTTGCCAATAACCCTGGCAAATACCCAATTCTTGTTAGCTAAAACAAGACAATAATCAAGACCAACTTGTTAAACTGCCCGATTCCCAGGCATAGCTTGGCAAGACGAGATAAAATCTCGGCAGTCTTGTCCCAAGCGTCTTGTCTGCCTGGAAGCGGATGAAACCACTCAACACTACCTAATAGTGCCTCATTATTTTGGGAACCGGGTATGAAACTCTCCAACTCATGTTTTTGTTTTCCCACACGGTTCCAGCCTGTATCACGCAGCGTGGTCCAGCCAATTTTCAGTTTTTAATCCAGCAGTCCAAAATTAGTTAAGAGTTTTGTAACACAACAGCAAAAATAGACAGCTGCTCTCGTTCAGATAGATAGGTAACAATTTAATTAATAGGCGATGAAGGGGGCTTGACACCTTACCATAGCAACTGGTAGAATATCTCGTTTAGTTGAGGTAGAAAGATTTACGCTATTATTGAAACTGGCGGTAAGCAGTATAAGGTAACCCCTGGGCAGATTATAGATGTAGAACGCCTGGATGTGGCTGAGGGTAATACTGTTGAGCTGGACAAGGTATTACTTATTGCCAATGGCGACAAGGTAACTGTAGGCACACCTACTATTGACGGGGCAAAAGTGATTGCCACCTCAAAGGGGGAGGGCAAAGCCAAGAAGATTATTGTCTTAAAGTATAAGCCAAAGGTGCGTTATCGCAAGAAGACGGGACACCGTCAGCTTTATACCAGCTTAGCTATAGATAAGATAATCGAGCCAGAGGCTATAGAAGACGAGCCGAAAAAAGAGGTGATTCAAAGTGGCACATAAAAAGGGAGGAGGTTCTACCCGCTACGGTCGGGATAGCCAATCCAAGCGGCTTGGGGTAAAGAGATACGCTGGGCAGAGTGTTAATGCCGGGACTATTTTGGTTCGGCAGCGGGGCACGCGCATTCACCCGGGCAATAATGTAGGTGTAGGCAAGGATTTTACTCTCTTTGCTCTTATTGATGGTATTGTTAAATTCGAGCCTACCAGCAATAATAGAAGGAAGGTTAGCGTTTACGCCAGCTAAATAATATGAAGGATAAGATTCATCCCCAGTATTATACCGATGCCAAGGTAGTTTGTTCCTGCGGTAATACCTTTACTACTGGCTCTACCAAGAAGCTCTTAAAGGTCGAGCTGTGTAGTAAGTGTCATCCATTTTTCACTGGGGAGCGTAGAATGATAGATACAAGGGGGCGGGTGGAGCGGTTTAAGCGGCGCTACAAGGTAGAAGACTAAACAGACGTAACTCTGGAGGCAGGAGCGGGATTGCTAAGCCGCTCCTTTTTGTTTATTAAGGGATTCAAACAATAGGAGGCTAACTCAGCTGCATATCAATGGTTTTCCTAGAAAACTGGTAACTAGTGAAGGATAAATAGGGTTTATATTGTGACCAAGAGGTTTCATTACGGGGGGCAGGCGGTTATTGAGGGGGTGATGATGCGAGGGCAAAAGACTATGGTAACAGCGGTGCGTCGTCCTAATGGGGAGCTAGCCATAGATACCCAGCCGCTGGCTACTATCTATACTGGTTGGATGAGGAAAGCCCCATTAATCCGGGGGATTATTGTTTTGATTGAGGCTATAGTTCTAGGTATTAAGACCCTGCTTTACTCAGCTAATGTGTCGCTGGAGGCAGAAGAGGAAAAGATTTCTGGAGGCTTAGTTTGGGCTATGGTACTCTTTTCTGTGGCTCTTGCCGTTGGCTTGTTCTTTATGGCTCCCCTTTTCCTCACCAAGTTACTTGACCCTTATATCCATTCATCACTGGTATTTCACCTGATAGAGGGCTTTATCCGATTGGCTATATTCATTGCTTATCTTAAGTTAATGACACTAGTACCTGACATCAAGCGGGTATTTGCTTACCATGGTGCCGAACACAAGACGGTGAATGCCTATGAGGAGGGTGTTCCACTGGAGGTGGAGGCAATCAAGGGATACAGTACTGCTCATGTGCGTTGTGGCACCAGCTTTCTGTTTGCCGTTTTGATTATAGCCATCCTGGTTTTTGCTCTCATTGGTCGGCCACCATCATTATGGCTAATGGTGCTGTCGCGGATTATCCTCATCCCGGTTATTGCTGCCCTTGGCTATGAGGTTACTCATTTCGGCGGCAAGCATACTAAAAATCGTTTAGTCAGAGCTATCCTATACCCTGGATTGTTACTACAGAAGTTGACTACCAGACAGCCTGATGATGGTCAGCTAGGGGTTGCCATATCGGCATTAAAGAAGGTAGTGGAAATTGAACAGCTTGAGGAGGCGGCTCAGGCTTCTTCCTGATGGCTTGTCTCTATATCTTGTTTGGTTAGTTTCTGAAAGAAGCACGTCTTATTACCGGTATGACACACTGGACCAAGTGGTTTAGCTTTAACTAGAATGGTATCACTGTCGCAATCCTTCCACAGTTCACGCACTATGAGACGATTGCCTGAGGTTTCTCCCTTGTGCCACAATTCCTGTCGGCGGCGACTGTAAAACCAGACCTCACCACTGGACAAAGTTAGGCGCAGTGCTTCCTCATTCATATAGCCTAGCATCAGCACCTCGCCGGTATCAGCATCTTGAGCTATAGCCGGAATAAGCCCCTTTTCATTAAACTGTAGATTTTTCATCAACCTACCTCCTTCATCCTCCTCCCCCTTGGGGGGTGCAGAACTTTTTGTTGATTAAGGCAATGGCTAGTTACTTAAGAAGGTCGGCTAACTGGTCAAATACGTTTAACTTTGTCTATAAATGCTTGGTCTATTTCGCATCGCTCATCTGCACATTTCCACAAAGCTTCAGCATATGTGCATTCTGCAGTTTCCGGTGAAACTTTAGGACCATGAAAGAGCCAAACACATATACTCTCTCTCTTTGCAAACTCAACTGCTGGACAAAAATCGCTATCTCCAGCAACTAGACCTACATGTGAAATTTGTCTTCTTGTGCTTTGTTCGGCAAAGTCTAGTCCGAGTAATAAATCTGTACGTTTCTGCTGGAATATCGGGTTGCCTTGTCTATTCCTGCCCCTATAAGCCAATATGCCCTGACGTACCTGCACCCTTGATAAAGTCTCTAAATAATTAAAGAATCCTAGTTTTTTACCATATCTCTGACGCTCTGTTGCACTAGGAGTTCTAGTCTGATATGGCAAGCAATCATAGTAATATGTTCTTAAAATATCAACGCTTTCAGGTGTTTTATCAGCTATTCTACTTCTTATTTCTTCTATAAATTTAGGAAACTCAATACGTGTTTTATAATGCCTCTCTGCTAAGGCATTATAATAACCTCCATCTACGAAGATTGCTAATCTCGCCAATTAAACCTCCATATAGGGAAGAAGCGGGGCACATGCCCCGCTTCTTTACCTCTGGATAAAACCTTGATGTACTTCTTATTCAGAACGAACATCAAAGGCTATTAATAATATAGCTTATACACCTTAATTTTACATTTGTCAAGTCCTTTTCACTAATATTACATTACTTTCCAATAATTTTCACCACATTATTCCCTATTTCTACTAAAGAACCCAAAAATTTAACATTCTTCAAATTGACCCACTACCTACTCGTTAGGTTGTGTTAATTAGTTGGGGGAAAACTCACCCCGCAACTTGACTGTTTCCTCCAGAATGCCTCCCAATCGATTTTATTATCCTTAATTTGAGAAGATTATTCACTCCTTTCGTAGTCCAGCTCATCCCATGTTTTTTAAA
>JAUVZA010000038.1 GCA_030602805.1 Dehalococcoidia bacterium
AAAGAGGTTTGGAGAATTAGTGTCACCTGTCTTCACTAGACTGTTCTAGCGCCTGTATTATGTCCACTTAAGCACATCATAGTTCGCCAAATGGCAAATGTCAACGCTCGAAAGCAGAGGTGAACCCCTGTGTTCAGGAAAAGAGGAACCAAGGAAGGTTCTTTCAATGAGCTGCTGGCTGACTACTTCGCTACCTGTATCCTGATGCCTAAAGAGTGGGTAACGGAAAAGTGGGTAGAGGTTAAGGATTTGGACAGGGTGTCACCAGACGGTGTGACAACCCCTGATTATGCCCTGCGCTAGATACAAAATGGGGCTGTGCGTCACAGCAAATCACTGCTTGGCATAGCCCCATCCGCTTTTCGAGAGCGGCACCATGAACCACTCGGACACCTCTCCCCACTTATAGTAAATTATACCACACCACCCCACTATATCAGCTACATCTTTACGAGCTTGCTCTTGATATAGTATCCTTTAAGTACATTGTTAACTCAAACTCTGGTTTGGTTAAAGTTTCTTACCTGCCTCGTCATTATTCTATTCGCTGGGACAAAGCTAGCCCGATATGGGGATGTCATTGCTGAGAAGACAGGTTTGGGTGGGATATGGATAGGTCTGGTGCTCCTGGCTGCCATTACCTCTGTACCGGAGCTAGTTACCGGGGTGAGCTCAGCTGCCCTGGTTGGGCTTCCTGACCTGGCACTGGGCACTCTGTTCGGGAGTTGCATGTTCAACCTGGCTATTCTAGCTTTACTAGATATATTGCATCGCCGTACCCCATTTTTAAGCGAAGTAAAGTTACGACATATAGCATCAGCCGGAATGGGGATATTGCTTATTGCCATTGCCGGCGGCAGTATTTTTGCCGGGGAAAGGCTTTCTGGATTAGCTTTGGGGTGGGTAGGCGTCTCCAGCATTATCATCCTTATATTATATTTAGCAGCAATGTGGAGGATGTTCCGCTTTGAACGCAGTCACCCCCCACCACCAAATAATGCCACCCCACAATACGAACAGGATGCTATGAAAGCGTTATACTTCAAATTTGCACTGGCAGCGGCAGCGGTCATCGGCGCCGGGATATGGGTATCATTTATTGGTGATGAGATTACTAGGACTTATGATTGGAGTGCCAGCTTTGTCGGCACTCTATTTTTAGCAATTACTACCTCGATGCCTGAGCTGGTAGTTACTGTAGCTGCCCTTCGTCTGGGTGCCATAGATATGGCAGTAGCTGATATATTAGGCGCTAATATGCTTGACATTGCTCATTTGTTTACAGTTGACCTTTTCTACAGTCAAGGGTCTATTCTCTCCTCAGTGAAAAGTGTTCATCTCACCACGGCTGGAGTTATAATGGTGATGAGTCTCCTGGTTATTATTGGCATCCGATTTCGACAGAAGGGTAAGACCTTCATCGTCGTCAATTGGTATACCCCCGCCTTAATTGGGCTCTATATTTTTGGCGCTTATGCTCTATTCAAAGGCATAGGTTTAGGCTGAGCCTTTATTTTGACTGAAGAATAGCCCATTGACTTGACAACCTGTAGGGAGTATGAGTATAATGAGAACTGTATCGTATACCTTGGTTCAGTGTTGTTTCTAAACTGGAACTCTGTATGGCACCTGACAAAGTAATTCGGCAAAGGGTTTTGGAGCCAGGAGACTGCATCTAGGACAAGGGGATAACAAAGTATAAAGGAGGTGCAGTAATGGCTCTAGCAGACAAGACCTTGGTATGCCGTGATTGTGGGAAAGAGTTTACTTTTACCACCGGTGAGCAAGAGTTCTATCTATCTCACGGGTTACAGAATGAACCTAGCCGCTGTCCGGAATGTCGAGCTTCTCGGCGGAGTGAGCGCCGGGGTGGCTATGGTCAGCCCCGACAGATGTATACTGTAGTGTGCGCTGAATGTGGTGTAGAGACCTCAGTACCGTTTGAGCCCAGAGAAGAGCGTCCAGTCTATTGCAAAGAGTGCTACGCTAAGAGGCGAGACGAGCAGCGAGCGTAACACTAAGATGAGCGAAATTCGTTAAGTTTTTTGCTCCTTCTGAAAATGAGACACCCGCCTTGCCTCCCTTTGTGAGTTACCAATATTTCTCGATGGTGTCATTGGCAAGCCAGATTTAATTCATCGGGTTGCTGGCGACTATATATGTCATGAATGTTGGTGTATGTAAGATTAGCCTTCGTTTACCTGAAAATCTATCTCTTAAGGGTAAGAGGCGGGTGTTGAAATCTATTACTACCCGGGTGGGAAGTAAATTCAATGTTTCCGTGGCTGAGGTTGACGACCAGAGTCTATGGCAATCGGCGGTGCTGGGGATTTGTTGCGTTAGTAATAATAGCCATTATACTAACGCAGTTCTATCAAAGGTGGTGGACTTTATCGTTAACAGTCGATTTGAGGTAGAGATACTCGATTATGAAATTGAGATTCTACCTGTTTAATGAGGGGAGCCATAATGGATACCTCGGCTTTTCTCCATCATCTTACTGCTCAGCCTACTTACAACGCTCAGATTGCTCATATTGAGCATATTCCGCCCCGTGACGCTAGCTGCGCTGAATTAGATAAGCCTCTAGTTAGTAGTCTTCAAGATTGCCTTGATGAGCAGGGGTTATCACCCCTTTATACTCACCAAGCTGAAGCCATAAATTATGCCCGACAGGGCAGGAATGTGATGGTGTCAACTTCAAGCGCCAGTGGTAAGACCTTGTGCTATAACATTCCTGTATTGGAGGCAATCCTAACCGAGACAGGTAGCCGTGCCCTTTACCTTTTCCCAACTAAAGCCCTGGCTCAGGACCAGTTGCGTGGTCTGAGGGAGCTGTTTTGTCTCCCCCCGCTCAGGGCAGAGGAATTTGCCACCTTTGATGGTGATACTCCGCAGGCTGAACGACCTGAGATAAGGAAACGAGCCAGGATAATACTTACCAATCCTGATATGCTCCATATTGGTATATTGCCCAATCATCAATCCTGGTCAAGACTACTGCGCCACTTGAGGTATGTGGTAGTAGATGAAGCCCATATCTATCGTGGTGTTTTTGGTTCCCATGTAGTCTGTGTGTTGCGTCGCCTGCGCCGTCTGTGTAACCTTTATGGCTCAAACCCTCAATTCATCTGCTGCTCAGCTACGATAGCTAACCCCGGTGAGCATGCGGAAAGACTGGTAGGTTTACCCTTTACCGTAGTTGATAATGATGGCTCCCCTCACGGGGGGAAGGACTTTGTCTTCTGGAATCCTCCAATTATAGATGAGGCAAGGAGTATTCGGCGTAGTGCTAATAGTGAAGCTACGAACCTGTTTACTGAGTTGGTAAGCCGTAATATTCGCAGTCTAACCTTTGCTCGCACTCGCCGACTAACTGAGCTTATTTATATCTACTCCGGACAGAGATTGGCTGAAACCACCCCAGCCTTAGCTGGAAGAATTAAGGCTTATCGGGCTGGCTATCTCCCGCAGGAACGGCGTCAAATAGAGCAGGAACTATTTAGTGGTCAGCTTTTAGGAGTAGTAGCTACTACTGCTTTAGAGCTGGGTATAGATATTGGTGACCTGGAGGCAACAGTGCTTACTGGCTATCCGGGGAGTATTGCCAGTACCTGGCAGCAGGCGGGTAGGAGTGGTCGGGGTAGAGACAGGTCGCTGAGCTTCCTTATAGGTCTGGATAATCCTCTAGACCAGTATTTTATGCGTCACCCTGATTTCTTTTTTCAAAAAGGCTTTGAGAATGCCCTGGTTAACCCCGATAATTCCTATATTTTAGGAGCTCATCTATTATGTGCCGCCTGGGAATTGCCGCTAGGTAGTGATGAGGGAATCTTTGGCTCTACTTTTAGACAGAGAAGGGCGGAACTAGAAGAACAGGGTATGCTCAGGGAACACCGGCAGAGGTGGTATCTTTCACCTCGTATCGCCTACCCGGCTCAAAGCATCAATATTCGTTCCACTTCCGGGGAAAATTTTACCCTTATTGATACCTCTACTGATTCCTTACTGGAGACCATAGAGGCCAGTGTTGCCTTTTTTCAGGTACATCCTGGCGCTATTTACCTCCATCAGGGAGAGTCTTATCTGGTTACTGACCTTGACCTGGCTAACCGCACCGCCTACGCAGTGCCGACCACCGCCTCTTATTATACTCAGACTAAAGAAATTGAGGATTTGCGTATTGTTAAGCGAACTCGCAGCAGAGGCTGCGGGCTGGTGAAGGTATACCTGGGTGAGGTAGAGGTTACCAATACTGTAGTTGGCTTCAAGAAAAAGGCGCAATTCACTGAGGAAGTAATCGGTGAGGAGCCACTTGACCTGCCGCCTCAGCATTTTCCCACTGTAGCCCTCTGGTTTGACCTGCCACCCGAAGCCGTTGCCCGACTGGACAAGGAGCAACTGGACTTTGCCGGTGGCTTACACGCCGCTGAGCATGCTGCTATCGCTATCCTTCCCTTGTTTGCCCTGTGCGACCGCAATGATATTGGTGGCGTATTTACCCCCTTCCATCCTGATACTGGGAGAGCTCAGATATTTATTTATGATGCCTATCCCGGTGGCATCGGCATTGCTGAGAAGGGATTTGACTTGGTGGAGGAACTGTGGCAGGCTACGCTGAAGGCGATTACAGAGTGCCCCTGTCAGGAGGGTTGCCCTAGCTGTATCCAGTCGCCAAAGTGTGGCAATAATAATAAGCCTCTGGATAAGAAGGCAGCCCAGATACTGCTTGAGGGGTTGGTAGGTTATTATAGATAATTAGGAGTTAAAGAGGGGCTTCGCCCCCTCTCAAAATAATTTTCCCTTAATAAGGGGAAGGGGATAAACCCCGTTAGGCTCTGCCCTAGCGGGCTAAAGCCCAGAGGGAATTCTAACGGGGTAAAGGGGATGGGGTTAATAAAAATACGCAACTTATTGGGTGAACAATGATTGAGATAGGTATCAACCCGATAGCCTTCTTAGGTATTAGGTGGTATGGCATCTTTATTGCCCTCGCCATTATATGGATAATCTTGTGGATGGTGTGGCAGGTAAGGAGAGGGGCTAACCTTTCTTATGAAACTATTTTTACGGCAGCGCTGGTAGGCATTCCATCAGGAATAGTAGTATCAAGATTACTCCACGTTATTGACCTTTGGGACTACTATATGCAGAACCCGGGACAGATTATTGGCGGTGGAGGTCTGACCGCCTATGGCGCTATTTTAGGTGCTGCTCTGGGTGTCTGGATTTATAGTAAATTTAGCAAGCTCCAGTTTGGTTACTTCGCTGATTTAGTGGCACCGGCTGTCATAGTAGGTCAGGCTGTAATAGGCAGGATAGGTTGTACTATAAATGGCTGCTGCTATGGAGTTGAAACCTCCTTACCCTGGGGAATAGTCTATACTCATCCTGATAGCCTTGGTCCTCTCGGTGTAGCAGTTCATCCTACACAGGTCTACGAGCTCATCTTCGGCCTGATAGTCTTTGGGATATTGCTCAAATTAAGGGGGCGGTTCAAGCCTGATGGCTCGCTGTTTCTCGTCTATCTTGGTTTATACTCTGCCTGGCGGATTGGCATAGATTTCCTGCGTGAGGGGACACCATTTCTCCTCGGCTTACATCAGGCTCAGGTTATAGCCATAATCGTATTAGCCATCTGCGTTTCCTTGCTGGCTTTGAGGACACGGTGGGTGAAGATGGAGGAATAATACTTTATTTCTAAAGGAGAGTGGGCAACTAATGGAATGGGCAAATATTCTTACTGGTCTCATAGCTGCGTTGGTGCTTGCTATTGGGTTGCCGCTGGCATTAAGAAAGAGAAAGAAGGGCGGACCTCAGAATGTAGAGCAGCTCTTGCATCACCTGCTTGAGATAGGGGTTAAGGCATCTCTGGCAGAGAAGAGTGTGGAGGAGGGGAAGGTGGGGGTAGGTCGTTCTTTTGTGCGAAGGTCTGAGAGCGTTATCAAAATAGAGGGCAGGAATATAGATTATATCAATGTTAGCAGTGTATCCAGCCAGTATGGAGTTAATTATTTTCTCGATTATTTGGTGAGGAGTCCTGGCTGGTCAGGTGAAAAGAGGTGGAAGAAAACTAGAATGGTAAGGAAGAAAAGTCCAGCTATCTGGGGCAGGGTAGTCGATATTGAGTGGAAGGGGGATGATTATCTTTCACAACAGCTTAACCTTGATTATCGATTGAAGGATATATTACTACAAACCGATTTAAAAAAGCTTAAGGGTAATATTGAGATTTTCCCTGAGCCAAAGTATGAATATGCTAGAGTCAGGACTGCTTACCTTCTGCCCTCGCCTGATTTATTTGAGGCAATAGATATTATTGCCAGGTATATTAAATCAGGGTGATGAAGCCAAAACGAAAACTTGACAATTGGAGTTAAGTGTGATTGAATAAAGTTGAAGTCATGTAGTGCCAGCCGAGTTTGACTTCGGGAGGTGCGTTATGAGGCTTCATAAGTTGTTTGGGGTGTGGCAGGTGGACAGTTGACGCCCTGCTAAAAGCAGGGCAGGCAAAGCTCGGACTTGGCTCGTGAGAGCAGGTTAGAGATCAGTCTCGTAAAAGAGAGGTCTAGTGCGGTGTTCACCATCGCAAGTGAGCTGAGTTTGAGAGAGAAATTGAATTACTTAGTAGGGAGCGCTTGAGAAAGTACTCCCTACTTTTTTAATCTACCAAGCATGATGTTGACCAATACTTAAGCGTTTGTTATCCTGTTAGTTACGGGGGTAGTCAGTTTCGTTCAATAGCTCTGAGTAGATGGAGGTCAGCGGGCAGCGGAACCCTACCAGCTATAGTTTAGAAAGGTTGAGGCGAGTGGATTGAATTCATTTGACAGACAATGGCAACGATGGTTTCCTGAAGATAGGGACGAGAAATCTGTACCGCCTGCCAAGCTCGGACGGACGGCTACAAGGGTGTTCTTAGCCCTAGCTGGAGTCTTAATCCTATTTATTGTTATAAATATAGCGAAGGGACTCTATACTGAGTGGCTCTGGTTCAACAGCTTGGGTTATGGCAGTGTCTACGCCACTATTCTAAAGACCAAGGTGCTAGTCTTCTTCTCTGCGGCCATCATCTTTGGCATCTTGTTTTTGGGGAACTTGGTGCTGGCTACGCGTCTAGCGCCCGAAAGTAGAGCAAATATTTGGCCCTGGGCGATAGTGCGTCGGCTACAGCAGGTATCCAAGCTGAGCATTATCGTTGGAACGGCACTGCTCAGTCTGATATTTGGTCTGGTGGCCCAAGGTAACTGGGAGGTTGTGCTTCGGTTTTTCAATGGGCAGCCCTTTGGCATCGCCGACCCGGTTTTCCATAGGGAGATTGGCTTCTATGTCTTCTCGTTGCCTTTCCTTCACCTGTTGCAGGGCTGGCTCATGGGCGCGCTGATAATTACCCTTCTTGGTAGCGCTGGGGTGTATCTTCTGAGCTACACGGTGCAGCGGCTCAGGTTCGACCTTGCCCGGCCGGTATTAGCCCATATTGGTGGACTGGTGATGGCCATCCTGGGCCTTTTTGCCTGGGGTTACTGGCTTGGCATCTGGGAACTGGTCTTCTCCCAACGGGGAGTAATCTTCGGCGCCAGCTATGCTGATATGCATGCTAAGCTTCCAGCACAGTGGATACTTTTGGCAGTAGTGGTCATCTGTATGGGACTCGTTCTGGTTTCCGTATTGCGACGTAAGTTTCGCTGGGCCCTCTACGGCATCGGGGGGTGGATAGTGGTGGCCATCATTGCCGGGGCTATCTTCCCTGCCGTGGTACAGCGCTTTCAGGTACTGCCTAACGAGCAAGCCCGGGAGAGACCCTACATCGAGTATAATATCCAGTTTACCAGAGAGGCCTTCGCTTTGAACCGGATTGAGGAGCAGCCCTTTCCTGCCGAGGAGACACCAAGCCCCGAGGACATAGTCCAAAACGAGCTGACCATCAACAACATCAGGCTCTGGGACCCTCGCCCGCTGAAGGATACCTATACCCAGCTCCAGTCCTTTCGACCCTACTATGACTTTAATGATGTCGATATTGACCGCTATGTCATTGATGGCGAGTACCGGCAGGTCATGCTATCGGCTCGGGAATTATCTGCGGAGAAATTGCCTGTGCTGGCGCAGACCTGGGTCAATCGTAAGTTAGTTTATACCCATGGCTACGGTATTACCCTGAGCCCGGTCAATGAGGTCAGTGCCGAGGGGCTGCCGGTATTGCTGGTAAAGGATATACCCCCCATTGGTGTCTTCGATATAGAGCAGCCGCAGATATACTATGGGGAAAAGACGAATGATTATGTGATTATAAAAACCGATACCAAGGAACTCGACTATGCTACGCGTGATGAGATTGTCGAGGGTGAATACCAAGGCAAGGGCGGGGTTAGCCTGGGCAGTTTCATCCGCCGATTAGTCTATGCCTGGCAACTTGGTGACTTTAATATCCTTATCAGCGGCGAGTTAACCCCTGAGAGCCGGGTACTTTATTATCGGAACATCAGGGAGAGGGTGAATCACCTGGCACCATTTTTGAAGCTGGACAGTGACCCCTACCTGGTGGTGATAGAGGGAAGGTTGTTCTGGATACAGGATGCCTATACCACCACTGACCGCTATCCCTATTCTCAGCCGCTTGGGGGTATAAACTATATTCGCAACAGCGTTAAAGCAGTTATCGATGCCTACAATGGCAGTGTAACCTTCTATGTCACTGACCCTGAGGATGCCTTGATACGAACCTACCAGGCCATTTTCCCCAAGCTCTTCGTCCCCGCCGAGCAAATGCCTGAATCCTTGCGAGCTCACCTCCGTTATCCCGAGGACATGTTTAAAATCCAGGCTTCAGTGTACCAGACCTACCACATGCGTGATGCCGGGGATTTCTACAAGAAGGAAGACCCGTGGGCTGTGCCCAGAGAGCTCTATTTCGGCAGTGAGCAGGCTATGGAACCCTACTATATCATCATGCGCCTGCCTGATGAGGAGAAGGAGGAGTTCCTGCTGATGTTGCCCTTCACCCCGGTGGGCAAGAATGTTACCATCAGTTGGTTAGCTGCCCGCAGTGATGGGGAAAGCTACGGGAAGCTGCTTGTCTATCTTTTCCCCAAGGGCCAGACGGTGTTAGGTCCCAGCCAGATCGAGAACCGAATCGGGCAGGATACCGTCATCACTGAGCAGCTCGCCCTGTGGGGTCGCGGTGGTTCACGAGTTATCCGCGGCAACCTGCTGCTGATTCCTTTAGGTAGGTCCATCCTGTATGTGGAGCCGGTGTTCCTCCAGGCAGAGGCTGGTGGGCTGCCACAGCTGAAGCGAGTTATTGTGGCTGCCGGTGAGCAGATAGCTATGGAACCCACATTGAAGGAAAGCATCGCTGCTATCTTTGGCGCTGAGGTACCACCAACTGAACCTATGGTCACACTACCAACTCCACCAGAACCAGAGGAAGCGGTAGCGGCTGACATAGCTAACCTGATTGAAGAGGCCCAGCAACACTACAACCAGGCTCAGCAGTACCTCAAGGCAGGTGATTGGGCTGGCTATGGAAAAGAGCTGGGTGCTCTGGAGATGGTGCTGGACCAATTGGCAGAACTCGCTGCTGAAGAATGAAGATAGCCCATTGGTTCGACAATCTGGCTCATTGTTACCTAGCAATGCAGTAGCAAGAACTAATGATAAGCCCTTACCAATAGTAGCCGCACCGACAGGTGTTAATCATTCATTATTCACCGCAGTATTGACTCCTGATGTTCATTAGAGTTAGAGTAGAGAGTGTAAAAACCTGGACAATGCTTCCTATGGGAGGCAACATTGTTGAAGTATTTTCGGAGAAGGGAAAAAAGAAAACTGTATCGACAGTGGGTGGAGAGGTCAGGTTTGTCCCCTGACGCCATTCCCCGGGAAGAAGCTGCTGAAGAGAGGATATCCCCAAAGCACAAGCAACTCCTTCACGTTCACGCTGAAGACAAGCAACAATCACGCCTGTACATACTATACATACTGCTTGGGGTTTCCTTGGTCATATTGTGCGCAGGACTAATCCTTCTCATTGTGCACTCCAGCTGATTGATATACTTAAATCTTTTATCAGCACTACCCTCCCTTCTAAAATCGTAACTACATTCCGCTTGTACAGAGTTCACCTGCTAGTGGGCATGAAGCCTCGCTGTGGCTATATTGACAGACTGCTGTTCTCATGTATATTATGGTAAAGAGGTGGTCAATGCGAAAGTGTCCCAATTGTGGTCAGACGGCTGAAAGAACCGAGGATTGGGCTTGCCAATGGTGCGGTTATCCCTTGTTATCGAAGTCTTATAAAAAGATACCCAAAACTTATAGGCAACTGAAAGAGGAGGAACTGGATAAGCAGAAAGTGCCCGAGCCAGAGCCTGAACTGGTGCCTGAGCCTGAGCCAGAACCTGAATTAGTGTCTGAGCCAGTGCCTGAACCACAACCAGAGCCCGAGCCACAACCAGAGCCTGAACCAGTGCCTGAGCCAGAACCTGAATTAGTGTCTGAGCCACAGCCTGAGCCTGCGCCACAACCAGAACCAACGCCGCAACCCAAGCCGGCGTCAGCCGCAGGAGGGATAACTGTTGAAGAATTGTACTCAGCTTATACTGCCGACGAGATGGCAGCGGATGCGAAATTCACGGATAAGATTCTTAAGGTAACGGGTGTAGTGGACAGAATAACAGTTAACGATGTTCATGACATTTACTATATTATTCTAGCTAGTGCTGAAAAGAAAGAACAATGGAACGTCCGGTGCACGTTTGACAAGAAACATGGACCTCAACTAGACCGATTGACAACAGGACAAACGGTAACGGCGCAGGGCAAATACAATGGCTACAAAGTAAACATTCTTATGAAAGATTGTGTTTTAGTTTCCTGAAATTCTCTAGTTACGATACTACTTTTTCCTCGACTTCTGCTGCAGTTAATTAACTCCTCATATCTCTTTTTGAAAGGTTAAACATTTGTCTAATCACATCAAATAAGGTATATTCTGGATTTGCTGTTATGCCTGCTTTTTCAGTAAAGTTATCAATATAGTAGCTATGTAAAAACCAATATGTCACAATGTCTAAAACCTTATATGCCTCATTTTCATAAAAACTTGCTACCTCCTTTAACCCATTATAAATCCCCATTCAAACCCACCTCGTTCTTTTGCTTCGGCTCTTGGCTGAGCTAAGGCTGGGTAGATTTTCGTCGGCCAGGGATGACTCTACCAATTGCCAGAAGTTTTCTCTATCTGTCCCAGTTACTACTGCTTGTTCGTGAGCTTCGCTTAATGCCACCGGGTATCCCTGTCCCCGCTGGCATTGGTCCAAGACCAGAGTATGAGTCAGATTAAGCAGGCTTTCATCCCTTGCCACCCACTTGGGAATCTCAACCCTGGCTATTTCGTCATCCACCTTGAGGTAGAAAAAATGGACCTGATGCACCCCATAACGCTTCTGGACTATAGATGACTGACTAATAAAGATGGCTGACCTTTCCCCCTGACCTAGCAAATTTGAGAATAGCTCCCGGTCTTGAACGCCAGCCACTGTATCGCATTCCCTCGCCTTATTAGGGGGACAATAGTGATCGCAATCAGCAGGGTCATGAGGGCAAAGAGCCACCCGCAGGGCATTAACTACATCGGTGCTGCGAGGAAAGCTAATGTAGCTGGCAAGGGCAAGCCTCTTGCCATTATTAAGCCTCCTCATATCATCAAGATAGCCTAGAAAGCCCTTATCCAGCAGTGCTTCGGTGACAAATTCAGGGTAAGCCTCTAGACCCCACAGAATAAGCGAGCCATCAAGTAGTGCCAAGGTTAGATTGTCCTGCGGCAGCTCCGCCGCTAGTTTAGCCAATTGGTGGCACTCGTCTACACTGCGCTTGATACCTAAAAGCGTGCCTTCTATTGGTTGTTCACGACCTTTAACCCCGGCTGGCACAATAACCAGGTCTTCATCCCCAGTATAGAGGCAGGGGAAACTATCCAGGGTAGCGCTAGGGGAGGCACCATAATGAAGAGTGACAGTGCCTATGTTTATCAAATAACACCTTGTTGACCTATGACGGTCAACATCAATATGAGAGCCATCGGTAGCAATGATGGTGAATTCGGTAGAGATAGGCGGTGCTTTATAGCGCTGGTCAAGCCCATCTACTAAACCAGCTACCAACCAGGTAGTCTTACTACATGCAATCTTCCTTGTTAAATAATCAAGGTTGCTAGCTTGGTTACGGAGAACATCCAAAGCATACTTTAGGCGCTTCTGCCTTTCCTCACTGCCAGCCTTCAGCCTGGCAATCATGCCTCCAACCTGCGCAACAACCTTAGTTAAATCTAAAGACACTTCAGTTGCCTAACTATCTTAGGAGACCTCTGACAATAACGTCCACCGCCTCATTTTCATCCAGCCCTCTTGCCATTAGGGTCTCTACCTGTCTTTTATCTATACTGCCTATAGCTGCCTCATGGGTTACCTTTGCCTTCTCATTAGTTACCGAGACAATTGGTATTGCCTTAGCTACTGCCTCTGTCCCATTGACCAGCTCAATGCAGTCAACATGCCCTCTGGCATAGGGAGCATTGCCATAGGTTTCTCCCTTAACCTCAGCCTTAGCCTTATCACTTAGCACCAGGCGGGTTTTGGCTAAACCCCTGGCGCCTACTCCATTCAGATGAATTTTTTCCCACACCTTTATATCGTCATGCCCTTTACCATATGCCTTTACTACAAGTTCGGCAATTCCCTTATCTTGACAAAATACCTCGAAATCATAGTCCAATTTCCCGACAAGCCCCTGGCTTAAGGTAAAGGTGCTCTGCCATACCCCGCCCTTGCCAACCTTAATTCTTGCCCTTGGGATTACCTCAATCCCACCAAAATCACCATGATAATGGGTTTCCTTATAATTGAACTTAGCCTTATTTCCAATCTCTATTTCGGCATCCATTTTATGTATTACTTTAACGGCGTTGGGGAAGATACAATGGGCAATTACATTTACCTCGCTATTATCTTGAGCATTCACCTTCAAAATAATTTCCTGCAGTCCTTCCCGAGGGAGAACGCCAAAACAAAGGTGGACGGGGCGCTGTATCTTCGCTCCTTCTTCTACTAGGAAATAGATGTTAACGCCGGTTTCGGTCTCTTTTGTTTCTATTTTTATCCCAGTAACTCCGTCGGCACTCAGCACCTTGTTTTGGTGGATAACCAGTTTGGCTACATCCTTACTTAGTAAAGCACTCCTATCACCACCAGCCTTTTCATAGGCATCAACCAGCCCCTGATATTCCTTTTCCACTGAGTAACTAATCATAACTTTTCAGCCTCTTCTACTGGCACATTGATGTGAACACAAGCCCGGCAGTTATTCTTAAACCACAGGCTTGTTTCCGCTGGTGCCCCAGTCATCAGTATCTTACCAGCACATAGCACAGACACCCTGTGGGCTATCTCCGCCACCTTTTCATTATGGGTAATTAACAGAACAGACGAGCCCTGCTTACTCATTCCTACTATGCCATTCAGGATAAGGGGTAATGATATAATATCTATGCCAGAGTCGGGCTCATCCAATATAGCTAATTTGGGGCGCATAGCTAAAAGGGAAGCTAGCTCTATCCTTTTCCTTTCACCACCGCTTAAGGTATTATCAATATCTCTATTCAGATATTGTGCTGGCTCTAATCCGACCATCCCTAAGCAATGTTTAACCGGCTCAATTCCAAAGTTATTGCCACTGAGCTTGAGGTAGTCCCCTACCCTCAGCCCTTCAATCCTGACTGGTTCTTGCCAGGCTAGACTTATTCCCTTCTTGGCTCGCTGAGAAACAGAAAGGTCAGCAATATCCTGACCTTCAAAAATAATCCTTCCCGCTGTGGGCTTGTAATTATTTGTCCCCATTATGAGGTGGGCGAGAGTGGTCTTACCGGTTCCATTCTCACCCAATATGCCATATATTTCACCCTTATTAACATGCAAATTTAGGTCATTAATTATTAGTTTACCGTTCAACCTCAACTGGAGATTTTCCACTTCTAGCACTGTGTCACCTCCAACCCACACTTAAGGAAAACTTAATATGCGAACACCTGTTCAAATAGGTTTCTCTACCAACCCAGTATAATTCATTGATTGCTTTAACTTTTTCTATTGAGTTGTCCCGAGTTCCTTCCTTAATATTTCTTCTGTATGCTTATGCGCTTCTTTAGCTCCTCTCTCAGCCGCAATTCCCAAATATTTTTTAAAGTCAATAAATTTTCCCACACCATCTATCACCATGCCTGGTACTTTTAAATCTTTGAGAAGAAATGTATATAACCCCTCTCCTAGCTTTTTCCCTATCTCTTCATATGGGATTGCTTTAGCTATGGTTATAGCTGCTTTCAGTCGGTTATAGTCTCCTCTCAACTGTTCAAGCTTGCTTGTTAATGTTGTTTTCAGTTGGGTATAGTCTGCTCTCAACTGTTCCAACTCGCTGGCTAAGGTTGTTTTTTCT
>JAUVZA010000001.1 GCA_030602805.1 Dehalococcoidia bacterium
ATGCTCCGGTCAGTACGCATCAGTTTAACCTCACCCTGAACCATACTCCTGCCCCCAGCAACATTAACAATCCCACTCACCTCGTAGTTTCGTATTGACCCAATAGATGCCTTAAGCTGATGAGATACATTTATCCGCATTACATCCCACCTCCACTCCTAAAGGCTAGCCTATTATAAGCTGAGTTCCATACCTAGTGTCAAGGTTAGGGTGACTCAGCATTAATCAGCTCTTAGCTTCTCTATTAGCATTGGCACTACCTTAAACAGGTCGCCGACAATGCTATAGTTAGCTACTTCGAAGAATAGAGCCTGGGGAAAGCACAGTTTTATGCCTAAGATGCCTTTTTCTTCCGTAATTCAAGGGCGATGACATTTCTTAAAACCTGGTTGGTGCCTTCGTATATCTGCGTGATTTTGGCATCTCTCATCATCTTCTCAACGGGATAATCACGCATATAGCCAACACCGCCAAAAATCTGCACGGCATCAGTGGTAACTCTCATCGCTACGTCTGAGGCAAAAACCTTAGCCATGGCTGATTCCATACCAATATTCTTTACCCCGCTGTCAACAGTTCTGGCAGCGGCATAAACTAATGCTCTGGCTGCTTCCACATCGGTAGCCATACTAGCTAACATATGCTGGACTGCCTGGAAGGAAATAATAGGGTGTCCAAACTGGATATGCTTCTTGGCATAGTCTATCGCTGCCTCCAAAGCCCCTTGTGCTACCCCAACCGCTTGAGCCGCTATCCCCGGACGGGTGTAATCAAAGAGCTTTAACGTCATAATAAATCCCATTCCCTCCCGGCCAATAATATTCTCCGCGGGAACCAGACAATCTTCAAAAACCAGCTCTCTTGTTGCTGAGGTGCGAATACCCATCTTCTTCTCTTTTCTGCCGAAAGAGAAGCCGGGGGTGTCCTTCTCCACCAAGAGGGCACTGGCGCCGCGGGCACCTCTTGCTTTGTCAGTTAAAACAATAACCGTATATATATCGGCCTCACCACCGTTGGTAATAAACTGTTTAGTGCCATTGATTACATAGCCTTCATTCGTTCGGGTAGCTGTCGTCTTTATATTACCAATATCGCTGCCAGCCTCTGCTTCTGTTACAGCAAAGGCAGCCAGCCTTTTGCCGCTGGCAATGTCGGGAAGGTATCTCCGTTTCTGTTCTTCATCCCCATATTTTAGGAGGTCAAAGCTTCCCAGCAGGCTACCAGCATAGCTTACAGCTACCCCAGGACATACTCGGCTTAGCTCCTCAACAACTAGACATAGTTCCAGGCATCCTCCACCTAGACCCTCATATTCCTCAGGAATAAAGACACGGAACAGGTCAGTATCGGCGATGTCTTTCATTATAGCCCAAGGGAACTCCTCCTTTTCATCAAGCGCTGCCCGCACCGGCAATATTCTTTCCTCAGCAATCGTTCTTGCCATTTTCTTGACTGTTTTTTGTAGTTCATTTAGGAAATATTCCAAAAATCCCCCCTTTCATTAGTCCATTGCTTATTAATGGTTGATTAGAGAAAATATATACACATAGCTCGGGACCAAACTTAACAATTGACTTTTTAGTGACTACTCCGGAAGACGCTACAAAAGTTGCTACATTCCCAATTGGAATCAACTTATTATAAGTAGAGCCACATACCTACTGTCAAGCCATAACTAGTTTTTGACTGGAGAAACAGGGTAAGTTATAATAAATTTAAGTTTACCATCAATAAGCTAGTAGCTAAGTATAAAGAGGGTGAATTATGGTTACTCTAGGTAGCATACGATTAGTTTTAAGATTAATTAGATGGCTAATTAAATGGCTACGAGAAAGGAAAAGCGAAAGGGTGCGATACCCACTTAAATGAGAGGGCAACAGACCTTTCTGGGGAAATTCACGAGGATGAGATACTCAAGATAGCGTGGGACTTCTTATCCCTGGAAGTGCGACAAATAAGGGAGGTTAATCAGATGAAAAGAGCTAAGTGGTATCTAGTGTTACTGTTGGTAGGTATATTACTATTTGTGGGAGGTTGCACTGAGGAACCTTCACCGCCTGTGTTACCAGTAACACCAACTCAGTATTCTTCAATATCTATTCCTATTGAGGAATTTCCAAATCATCCGCACATTGATGTAGTAATGCACGCTGTGGTGGGGGAAGAGCTTACGGTAACTCTGGGTTCTAACCCAACTACAGGCTTTCAGTGGTCAGAGGAAGCGGAGATTAGTGATGAAAGTATAATTAAGCAGGTAGACCACGTATTTGTGGGGCCAGGAATTGATAAACCGCCAGGTACTCCTGGCGAAGAAGTGTGGACTTTCAAGGCGCTCAGGAAAGGCACTGTTACTACCTTATTAGAATATAGCCGTCCTTGGGTAGAGGAAGAAATTGGATATTGGACAGTTACTATAACTACTACTGTTAAATAGATAAATCATCGCCGGGGGGCTCGGGAAATCAAGGTATGGCTCACCCCAAGTGGCATAATTCATCCCGTCCCGTGCGGTACCTTGACCGTAATCGGGGTCAGCCCCCTGCTAGTGAGGAAATATAATAAAGGGGGTGAATTCAGTGGCGGCAAAGGCTTTTGTTCTAATTGAAACAGTGGTGGGTAGAAGTAAGGAGGTGGTTTCTGCTCTTAAGCAACTAGAAGGGGTAAAATCGGTTGATACTGTAACTGGACCCTATGATGTTATTGCTACAATAGAAGGAGAAACCCTCAACGATATCGGCGATTTAGTCACTGCTAAAATCCATCCTATCGCTGGCATTTCCAGGACGGTGACCTGTCTGGCAATATGAGCCACCCAAACCCCATTGCCTTTTAGATTTGAGCTAGGGCTTCGAGCCTCGCCAATACTTCATCTATAGTTTGCTCATCAGTAGAAGCCCCGGCAGTTATACCTATATGGCACTGACCTTGAAGCCAGGAGGGCTGAATTTCCTCTGCAGTTTCAACTAGATATGTTTTAGTAGCCACAGAGCATAACTCAACAAGATGATGGGTATTAGCACTGGTATGACCACCGATAACGAGCATCAGGTCCACTCTACTAGCTAGCTTGAGGGCTGCTGCTTGTCGTTGTCTAATATCATGACATATGGTATCAATAATGCGTAGTTCAGAGTCTTTAGCCAAGGCAGAATCAATAAGCTTCTTTACAAATTCAGTAAAATGAGCTGGTACCTGAGTCGTCTGGGATAGAACACCTAAACGACGAGGTAGATTGTCAAACCTAGCTATAAACCTCTCATCTAGCGTAGCCACTCCCTTACCCTTAGCCCAACCAAGAATACCCTTGACCTCAGGGTGGTCAACATCACCATATATAATAGTAAAAAAACCGGACTCAGCTAATCTCCGAGCCGCAACCTGGGCTCGGTGAACAAAGGGACAAGTAGTATTAATTATGTCAATACGCCGAGCCCTAATCTCCTCCTCTAGTTGTGGGCTCACTCCATGAGAGCTAATAGCTATCGTGTCACCCCGTATATCATCAACACTCTTGGCTACCCTAACCCCAATCTCGGCTAGTCTTTGTAGCACCGGTTGGTTATGCACCACAGCCCCCAATGTTTCCACCCCACCACGCTCGCGAGCAACCTTCTCCAGGATATTGATGGCTCGCTTAACCCCAAAGCAAAACCCTATTCCAGCCGCTTTTTCAATCCTCAATGTCATCTAATTTCCTTGCCCCGTAATCCCCACGATACTTTAGGGGGAGGAGTTCAGCTATATGCCCCATTATAGAATTAGTAAGTTCAGTAAGCTCCGCCTTAGTCAATCTACTACTAACTGGTGGCAGATAGAAGGGGTGACCAATATTAACCGTTATCTGAGGGCGACGCAATAACCAGGTTACACCCCTAATCTTTTCTGTCCCAATAATGCCTACGGGCAGGATAGGAGCACCACTACGCATGGCTATTAGCGCTGGGCCGGAGAAGGCGGGTCGCAGCCGACCACTGCGGCTCCTCGTTCCTTCAGGGAACGTGACTAGAGCCAAGCCATCAGCGAGTACCTGATATGCTTGGCGCAGTGCCTTTCTATCTAGTCGCCCTCGGTGCACTGAAAATGCACCAAAACTACCTATAAAGTAACCAATCACCCTAAAACGAAATAACTCCTTTTTAGCCATAAATATCACTTTCCGGCTAAGGCTAACACCAAGTAAAGGCGGGTCAGCTAGACTAAGGTGATTGGCTACTATTAGCAGGGGGCCTTGGCTAGGGATATTCTCCCTGCCCTTGACCTGACAATGAGTCAAGAGTTTTAGTAGCACCCTTACTATTACTCTGGCGACATAATAGAACCAGGGCATTATCCCACTCTCCCCAGATAAGAAATTGGTGCTTGATAATTATAGCCTACGGCTGGGGATAAAGCCAAACCTTGATTAGACTTGACTTTTATCCCATAATACCCAAGGGGAAACATGAAAAGATTAAGCATTGGTAAAAGATGTGGAAAAACTACTACCCCAAATCAAAGTCTGGGAGATAAAACTAAGCAGCCGACTAAAACATTCTTCCCTGCCGGTAACGAAAGCCCTTCATCAGATTGAGGTTAATAAAATAATCTTAATCCTTTTCATTACTTGTCCCTATTATCTCCTTGAGAGCTGATGAGTAGGCTCTAAAGGTTTGAGAATCAAACAGCACGAATACTACTTCCCTGACAGAAGTAACGCTTTGGCGAAGAGAGGCAATAACTGTCCCGATGGCCAGTCTTGATGCCTTAGCCACTGGATAGCCATAGGCGCCGGTGCTAATTGACGGGAAAGAAATACTAAATAATTGGTTCCCCATCGCCAGTTTTAAGCTCTCCTGATAGGCACTAGCCAACAGTTCAGGCTCTCCTTTATCGCCTCCATACCAGATAGGTCCAACAGTATGAATGACATGCCTTGCCTTAAGATTTCCACCGGTTGTCATTACTGCCTTACCTGTTGGCAGATGTCCTTGTCTGGCTACAATCTGCTTACACTCCTCTAAAATGGCAGGACCTCCTGTCCTGTGGATTGCTCCATCCACTCCACCACTACCCATGAGGCTGGAATTGGCAGCATTAACTATGGCATCAGTATCCTGCTTAGTAATGTCCCCTTGAATTATGCGCAGCTTTGCTTGGTTAATAGTAACTTCCACAACTTGCTTCTCCATATCCTCACCTCTATATTTCTCTACTGCGTCAAACTAACGACTATTCTTTCAGTAAGCAGGGTGGAAGGAACACTACTTACCCGCTCCAACCATGATTACACCGTATTTAGCTTCCGGCAAGTAAGCTTAACCAAATAATTGCGTTGACATATCTTTATGTAAAAGTCCTACCGCATCGGCACGGCATTGTCGGCAATGCGTCATTTGTTTAATAACTTTGGCACATTCATCCTGTAACCTCTTCCTCTCAGTAGGCGAAGGAGGACTAAGGTGAGTAAACTTGAAGAGAGGAATTAGAGGCATGATATTTTGCATGTAAACTCCAAGCTCTTTAATTTTTGTAGCCACTTCAATGATATGATTATCATTTATGGTAGGAATCATGACAGTGTTTACCTTGACAACTATTCCCTCTTTAACAGCCATCTTAATCCCCGCTAATTGATTATTGAGTAACACTTCCGCAGCTTCAACCCCTTCTAGCTTTTTACCCTGATAATAGACAACGGAATGGATTTTTGCTCCTATAGAGGGGTCAACGGTATTTAAGGTTACGGTCATAGTGGCTAGCCCTAATTGCTTTGCCGATTCCACTTTTTCTGGTAGCAAAAGTCCATTGGTGCTCATGCATTTATGTAGATAGGGAAACCTATCTTTTACTAGGCGAAACGTTTCAAAAGTTTCTTCATTAAATAGAGGGTCTCCTGGCCCGGCAATGCCTACTATCCTTATATTAGGAAATTTTTCAATTACTTCCCTAACTCTTCCCACCGCCTCTTGAGAGCTGATGACCTTGCTTGTCACACCAGGTCTACTCTCATTAACACAATCATATTCTCTACTGCAATAATTACATTGAATATTACACTTAGGAGCAACAGGCAGGTGAATCCTGCCCACGCGGTCGTGAGCTTGATCGCTGAAACACGGGTGCTGGCTGATAATATCGCTTGTCACTAAGCTATCTAGCTTCATTACACTCCCTCTATGGACGGCTCTACCTTACCTATGCCTTCAGATGCCGCCGGTACAAAGCCTCCAGCTCAGATAGTTCCTCCAGCGGTGTCGGGATGACAGGAGAATCGTTGTTTATCACCTTTTCCGCCAACTCGCGGAATACCCCAGCCTCTGCCGACTGAGGAGAATGCTCCAGCACTGTTTGGCTCTCTACCTCACAGGCCTGAATCACCGGGCTGTGCGGGACAAAATGGACAAGCTTAGTTCCCAATCGCCCAGCGAAGTCGGAGAGAACCTCCTTCTCGAAACTATCCTGTCCGATACTGTTGCATATCACGCCAGCCAGCCCTGTTTCACCCCGCCGTGAGAGGCGGCGAATTGCTTTAGCAATGTTGTTAGCGGCATAAAGGCTCATAAAGCCTCCAGAGCAAATTAGGTAAATCTCCCTGGCATAGCCCTGACGAATTGGCTGGGCAAAGCCTCCGCAAACCACATCACCCAAAACATCGTAAACAACCACATCAACGCTATAGGTGTCGAAGGCCTTGAGGTCCCTAAGAATGTTGATTGCGGTCAGCACCCCCCGACCAGCACAGCCAACCCCTGGCTCAGGTCCCCCCGATTCCACACAATAAACCCCCTGATGCCCCACAAAGACGATATCCTCAAGAGCGATGGCATATTCGTCACGCCCCATTCTCAGGTGCTCTCGATAGGTTTCGAGCACTGTTGGGATCAGCTGTCCCCCGGTCAGAGTCCTGGTGGAGTCTCTCTTGGGGTCGCAGCCTACCTGCATAACCTTCAAGACCCTTTGCTGCAGAGCAATACAAAGATTAGAGGCTATGGTGCTCTTGCCAATGCCCCCCTTGCCATATATTGCTATCTGTCTCATCCTTTACCACCTCGCCTTGTATTCTCGCTGCCGTGACCGATATTTATCTCTCCAGTCGTTCTGGATGAACTCAATGATATTCAGCATGCCGGTGTAGCCGAAGTACTCACGATTGATTATACGGAAACGTGTGGTGGGGGAAACCAGCAAAAAGACAAAGGGTATGTCCAGCTCCTCGACGGCGTGCTTTTCGATATTGCTGCCGAAGACGATCTCCGGCTTGAGGTCAGCCAGCGCCACCTTCGACTGGTAGACATCAGCGCCATAGATCACCCGAGGGGCAAGGTTCAGCTCCTTAAGTTCCTTCTCCAAAACCCTTCTGGCTACCTCCTGGGAGGAGCGAAGACAGATGAGCTGGGGAACCATCTCCAGGTCCTCACTGATGAAGTGAACCAGGGGGATGCCTACCGTAGCATCAGCAACGATTGCTACTGGCGCTCGATGCATAAAGAACTGCTCCAGACCCTTTCGCCGGCAGACCTCCACCACCATCTTCTCCCCCTCATTAGCTAACTTATCAGCCACCTCGCCGACACCGAACCTCTCCCCCAGCTCTCTTAGCCAGCGGCGGGTGTTGGTGAAGCCCACGGGCAAGGGGATATCCTGGCATAGCTGCTCGACGCCAAACTCCGAAGCTAAATAACCGGCTGCCTTGTGACCACAGTCATGGCTCAACACCAGTGATGCCTCGCTGGCCGACACTCTTGCAAAATCGCTGAGGGCCGTCTGATGGGTGATGGTAGCCGTCACCTCAACCCCCATCCGTGAGAGCACGCCTTTCACCCACTCAAGGTCACCCATCCAGGTGGGATTGGCATTGGCGTAGGGAGCAATAAGGCACACCGATTTGGCTATCTTTTGCCCCCTGTCTACTATCAGCTTTTTCAACAGCACATCCAGGGCTATATCGCTGCCATCGTATTGAGAGCCACGAAAGCCGGCGCACTGGATGGGCACCACATCGAAGTTCACCTGGCTACGCACATCCTCACAAACGGCAACGATGTCGTCGCCCACGATCTCGGGCCCGCAGGAACTCAACACAAAGACAATGGGAACATTGAATTCCTGGGCCTCCAGGATAGTGCGGGTAAGGAGTTCCTCGCCGCCATGGACAATCTCATTCTCACAGAGCTTGGTGCACAGGGTTAAGGTTTCTGTATAGTCAGCGTCCTGCCAGCCAAAGGCAGAGCTCACCAGCATATTGCAGCCCTGTGGTGCATAGGACAGGACGCAGCAGCCGCTAATGCCCAGAGCGGCCTGCGCGGCACCGTAGAGGGCACAGCGGAGATAAGGGTCGTGGCATTTCTCAGCCGTAGCTGTCACAAATTTACCGGTTGTACTCATGACTGCCGATCTCCGTATAGAACCCGCCGAAATAGCTTCGAGCGAGGACGGCCAGCGTTGACTACCGCCGACTCCACCAGCCTGGCTAGGTTAACAATGCCGGGATAACCATAATGGGGATAGCCGGTACGAGTGGTCAGGTTCACCTGAGGTATGCCGGGTTGTCTCATCGGGGTGCCAAAAAAGATGGCATTATTATATTCGGTGACCAGCTCTTCCAGTTGAAATTCCGTTTGCCAGGAGGAACGGAAGGTGCCCAAAGAAAAGATACCCTTGGTGAGCACCACCTCAGGGTTCTGCCCCGTCTCCAGAAGAAACTTTATGCTGGGCATCCTCTCCTTAATGGTGTAGGGGTGGATATTGATAACCACCGGTCGCGCTCCGAACTCCTCAACCATTCTGGCTATGGAGAGGGCCCTGATCGGGCCAGGGAATTCGGCTACTTCAATAAGAGCTGTCTTGTCATTAAGATTCCTTCTCAGAGATTCGGCTTCCTCTTTGACCCCATCCGTCTCCTTCTGGATCACTTCTCTGGCCTTTTTCTCCAGACCCAGCGGCCTGGCTACTCCCATAATCCACTCCTCGGTTGCTCGGAGGCCGTAGGGCTGACCGGTACGGCTGTAGGCTATGCCGTATCTTTTCTGCATAAGGTCACCCAGCTTCTGCCCCCAGTCGTAGCACCACGAGGCGTTGAGCTCCACCTCGCGCGCCCGGCGAATCTCCTCCAGGGTGCAGCCACCACAGAGAACGGCATTGATGTCAACCCCGATGGCGTTTACCAACCTGATGATCTCATCCAGGTCTTCCCGCCACTCGGTGTAGGTAGGGCCCACCCTGGCACCGAGGATATTGATGGTTTTCTGCCTCTTCTGCCGCGGAGGCTCCATTAGATCCATGATAACCCGGAACGCATCCTCGAACCCGCTGCGGAAATCTCCACCGAAGCCCTCGCTGTGTATGGCTATCACCTTGGCGTTAACCGACTTCTCCGCTTCCTCAGCGATAGTTTCCACATCATCACCGATGATGCCTGAGCAGCAGCAGGAAAGGATAACAATGAGCTCAGGGTGATACCTTGCCTCCGCTTCCTTTACTGCCTCAACGAGCTTTCCCTCGCCACCATAGACAATATTGGTCTCACCCAGGGCAGTGCAACTGGTAGGCTCGAGGGGAACACCCCGGTATTCACAACTGGTCAACTTGTAGGCACTAGCCACGCCATAGGTGCAACCAACAGGGCCATGGATCACCGGTGCCATGTGACGAATACCATTAACCACCATAAAGGCCGTCCAGAACTTACAGGGGGGAGCATGAGAGGCCTGTAATTTGGGGATCATTTCTCCCTTTTCCACTTTCTCCAGCAACTGCTGTAGATTACCTCGAAAGGCGATATAGTCCTCGTCCATTCCTGTTGCCTCCCTTCCAGCTAAATCGAGTAGGATTCCAACTGACAGCCGGTTTACCAATGCTAGGCCGGCTGTACCATCTACAGTGACACAACATAGCATAACGCCCTGTCGGCTCTGGCGTCAACTCACAACTTGCTTCTCCATATCCTCACCTCTATATTTCTCTACTGCGTCAAACTAACGACTATTCTTTCAGTAAGCAGGGTGGAAGGAACATTACTTACCCGCTCCAACCATGATTACACCGTATTTAGCTTCCGGCTCTTCTTTCTGACAAAGTGCTTTTATTCAGCAGGCGGCACCGGTCATCAACATAACTTTTTACTATTTCAGGGCTAGCTAACTCAACACGCCTATCGGACAAAAAGCTATCAATCCGAACTTTTCTAGCCTGCAGCTTCTCTTGGCGATATTGATAAGTTCACTGCCAGAAAAAGAGATAGACACCTTTAATACACTCCCTCCCCTAAATTTATAGGGCAGATGTTCCGCTTCTGCTTACTTTGCCTCTTCCTCCGCTTTCTTAAGTTCCTGGTAAGCTCTGACTATCTCCTCAACGGAAGCTTCATCTTCCAATGTGGTGAGGTCACCGATAGTAGCGTCATTAGCCACTGCCTTTAGAACTCGTCGCATTATCTTGCCACTCCTCGTCTTGGGCAGCTTGGAAACGAAATATATCTCATCAGGAGTGGCTATTGGTCCTACCATGCGCCGCATGTGGTCAGTCAGCTCCTTCTTCAGGCTCACCGAGGGAGTGCTTCCCTCGTTAAGTATGGCAAAAACTACGATGCTCTCGCCCTTTATCGGGTCAGCTTTGCTCACTACTGCTGCCTCAGCCACCTGGGGATGGGAGACGGCAGCATCCTCTAGTTCAGCCGTGCCAATCCTGTGGCCGGCAATCTTGAGCACCTCATCAGCTCTCCCTAGAATCCAGAAGTAGCCATCTTTATCCTTTATAGCATAGTCGCCTGTGTAGAACATGCCTGGAAATCTTGACCAATAAGCCTCTTTATACCGCTCCGGGTTGCCGTAGATGCCAAGAAGCATCCCTGGCCACGGTTTCCTTATCACCAAGAGTCCTCGCTCCTCAGGGTTGACCAGCTCACCACTTTCATTGACCACAGCTGCGTCTACTCCGGGCAGGGGGAAGGTTGCTGAGCCGGGCTTTAGTGGAACACATTCTATCCCGGGGGTGGGCGATATCATGATGCCACCGGTTTCGGTCTGCCACCAGGTATCAACTATAGGGCACCTCTCACCCCCTATATGCTGGTAATACCATAGCCAGGCTTCTGGGTTGATGGACTCACCGACACTCCCTAGTAGCTCCAGGCTGCTCAGGTCATGCCTCTTTGACCAATCCTCACCATATCTCATGAACATCCTGATAGCGGTGGGAGAGGTATAGAATATGGTAACCCCGTATTTCTCGATTATGTTCCACCACCGGTCAAGCGAGGGATAATCTGGTGCCCCTTCATAAAGGACTATAGCGGCGCCATGTGCCAGAGGGGCATAGACTATCGAACTATGTCCGGTAACCCAACCCACGTCAGCAGTACACCAGTAGACCGATTCTTCTTTCAGGTCAAAGGCCCACTTGTAGGCACAGTAGTTCTGGACAAGGTAACCTCCAGTGCTATGAACTATCCCCTTAGGCTTACCTGTGGTACCTGATGTGTAAAGTATGTAGAGCGGGTGGTTCGACTCTACCGGCACAGGTTCAACAAATGGCGCTGCCTTCTCGAGCAAGTCCTGAAGCCAGAAGTCCCTCGACTGTTTCATAGCCACAGGCTTGCCTGTTCTTCTTACTACAATAGTCTTTTCCACCGAAGGGCTCAGGGCAACAGCGTCGTCGGCTATCTCCTTGAGTGGCACGACCTTTCCTCTCCTGAATCCACCGTCGGCGGTTACCAGCAATTTGGCCTCTATGTCATTGATCCTATCGGCCAGAGCCTGAGCACTGAAACCTGAAAAAATGACGGTGTGTATGGCACCGAGCCTAGCACAGGCAAGCATAAATATAGGGAGCTCAGGTATCATAGGAAGGTACAGGGCTACCCTATCCCCTTTTGTCACCCCGGCACTTCTCAGGATGGAAGCAAACTTGTTGACCTCACTGTATAGCGTTGAATAGCTAAGGACTCTGACGTCTCCTGGTTCACCTTCCCAATATATGGCTACCTTACTCTTCCGCCAAGTCTTGACATGACGATCGACACATATATATGATGCGTTCAGTTGTCCGCCTACAAACCACCTAGCGAAGGGCGGTTCCCATTCCAGCACCTTGCTCCAGGTTTTGAACCAATCCAGCTGGCGTGCCTGTTCAGCCCAGAATTCCTCTGGCTCTCTTATTGACCTCTCGTAGACATCGAAAAGCTTCTTCACAGGCCAATATCTCGACTCAAAAGGCAGCGATAAATGTGACATATCCTGATTCCTTTCTAACCTTGCTGTTCCTCTTCTTTCAGCAGGTCACTGAATACCTCAGTATGCTCAATTCTTGGATTGCCGCTAATAGGACTACTTTCCCTCTAATAATTCAGCAATCTCTACCTTCCCCTTTTTGATATACTCCGCCTGCTTGGGGTCGAGAATTCCCAGTAGTGCCAGGAATTCCCCTACATGCTCCTTTTCATCATCCCGAGCATGGGCTAGCACTTTCTTAGCTCGCTCATCGTTAGTAGCGTCAATATGAGCTTGGTAGACAGCAACAGCATCCAGCTCGGCGGCTATATCTTGCATTATAGCCCTCGCTAGCTCAGCGGCGTTCATCTTTCGGAGCACCAAAGTCCCAAAAGGATTACTGAAGTCCATTTTTCACCTCCTTTACTTTATTTTCTCAGGTTTGATTGCAGAGTATAAGTCCCTTAGCTAGATTTCCATAAACCGTGAATGCTGCAATACTCTCTGGCGGTTACTTTTTGCGGCTTTATGTCGAACTCTGCCTCCGGTTTTTCTCCTGGCTTAAGAAATATCCGGCAACTCTTGCCGTCAGCGATTATTTCTACCCACTCTATGTAGTGCTTTTCCTCCATTGGGTGGGGAATATCGCCAACCTTGACCTTTATTCCGTTATCTGTTGCCTCAATCACCGGTACATGCTTTTCCAGGCCAGCATCCGTTGCTTTCTCCTGGAGTAACTCCATTGGCTGCCCGCAACAGACTAGCTCCCCTTCCCCTGTATGCAGCACTTCGGTAATATTGCCGCAAACATTACACCTATAGACCTGCTTTTGTACTGTCATGTTTTATACCTCCTTTATTCTATTTTTTCAAACTCATCCTTAGCTGCCCCACAGACAGGGCACACCCAGTCGTCTGGTATTTCCTCAAAGGGTGTTCCCGGTTTTATGCCGCCATCGGGGTCTCCCAGTTCAGGGTCGTAAATATAGCCACAAACGGTACATTTGTATTTTGGCACTTTGGCTACCTCCTTCTTCTCTTCAACATAGCTGGGAGCTGTCTTAGGCGTGGTGCCCCGTTTGACCTGATGGTAATAGGCATAGGTCATTGGTTCGCCTTCTTTAATAACATCTGCTCCCACAAGCTCTCCAACAAAGATAGTATGAGTGCCCACATCCATCTCTTGAATTATCCTGGCTTCCAGATAAGCTAAGGTATTGTCAGTAACCACTGGAGCCTGGGTCTCACCTATTTTATAACTAATGCCCTCGAGTTTATCTATGTCCCTGCCTGACTTGAAGCCGAAGTGACCAATAAAAGAGAGAGGTGTATCCTGGGAAAGAATAGAAGCTGTAAAGACCTTGCTTTCCTTAATAAACTCGTGGGTTAGATTGTTTTTGTTGATGCTCACGGCAATAGTTGGCGGCTCAGAAGTTATTTGAAACACCGTATTAGCGATTTGCCCGTTGAGTCTATCTCCCTTTCTTGAGCTCACTACATACAAGCCGTAACCTAACTTATATAAAGCCTTAACATTCATTATTAGTCTCCAGGTCAAGCTTTTGAATTCCGGCAAAGGCAGCCTCTAGGTTCTTCTAGGTCCCGCTTCCTTTGAGTTCCATTAGTTTCTCCTTTCCTACTTGGATTTCCTGATATAAACCTTGTATCCTCTGGCTTCTTCTTCAACACCTAAAAACTCATTTCCTGTGGCGTGGCACCAGGCGGGCATGTCCTGTTTTATCCCTATATCATCAGCCGCCACTTCCAGAACCTCCCCCTGCCTCAGCTCTTTAATCTTCTCAGCGGTTTTAACAATCGGCATAGGACAATACAAGCCTATGCAGTCTAAGCTTTGGTCGGCCTTCATCTTCTCCTCCTTGATTTGCCTCAGTGATTGTCTAATTAGATAAAAAGGGTAACCTTTGATTCACGCGCCTCACCCAAGAAATAACCGGCGCCGGCCAAACTATCAACCTCACTGCGGAAAGTATCCTTTTCTGGAGACAAGCCCATCACTCCGCAGGTAGTGGTGCAAGCAACAAGTTTTACCCCCATTTGATGTGCCATAGTGATATACTCATCTATGGACGGCATATTAGTATCCTTCATCAGCCTCTTCATCATCCAGGTACCCAGGCCAAACATATTGCGCTTGGAAAGCTTCAGTCTCTTGGAGCCGCCCCGGTTGATAAGGTTCAGCATCTTCCTCATTATCCCTCGGCTTTTGATTGAGCCCTCATTTCTCTTAATGATGTTTAGACCCCAGAAGGTGAAGAACACGCTCACCTCCATCCCCATAGCGGCACCAGTGATAGCCAGCATAAAAGCGGCTAAAGCCCGCTCTAGGTCCCCGCTTAAGACAGCTATGGTTAGCTTTTCCCTCTCTGCCATTTAGTTCCTCCTCCTTTATAGACGATTTCAGCCCCGAATCTCAGCCCCGCAATGAGGGCATACCTCATTGCCCCGGAGTAATGGCTTTCGGCACTCAGGACAATAGAATACGGTTATTCCACAAGCCTGGCAGTAAGGTAGAGCAGATATGACTAGCTCGTCTTCACAGTAGGGGCAAAAACACTTCCTCTGCTTTTCCTTTGGCTCTTCACTCCTTTTCATCTTTCCTCCTCTTTTTGCTTTTCACCTTTTTGCCCGGCTTCTTCAGGTAGTCATCAATAGCCTTATTCAGGGCTTGAGCGCCGAGGTTGGAGCAATGATACTTGTTTTTGGGCAGCCCTTCTAGCTCCTGAGCTACCAGCGCTGGGGTTATCTTTCTCGCCTTCTCCAGCGTCTTTCCCATAGCCATCTCGCTCACGATACTGGAGACGGCGATGGCGGCGCCGCAGCCGAAGGTCTTGAACTTGACATCGCTGAGTTGGTTATCGTCCACCTTGATGTAGAAGGTCATCATATCCCCACAAACAGGGTTTCCCACCTCACCGATACCATCTGGGTTCTCAATCTCCCCCACATTGCGGGGGTTCATGAAGTGTTCCATCACTTTGTCGCTGTAAACGGGCATCTTACCTCCCTCCCCTCTCTCCTTTCAGGAATTTAGCATAAAGTGGCGACATCTGCCGCAGCTTATCAACGATGGGCGGCATCGCTTCTAAGACATAGTCCACATCCTCCTCAGTATTCTCCAGACCGAGGCTGAAAAGTAGCGAGCCTTGTGCTATTTCAGGGGGAATCCCCATGGCGGTGAGAACATGGGATGCCTTGAGCGCCCTCGAGGTGCAGGCCGAGCCACTGGAGGCAGCGACACCTTTGCTAGAGAGGAGCATCAGCGTCGCCTCCCCCTCGATGAACTCGATACAGAAGCTGGCATTTCCGGGGAGGCGCTGGGTGGGATGTCCAGTGAGGGTCACATGCTCGTTCCGGGACAGTAGGCCCCCGATCAACCTGTTGCGCAGGGCAGAGAGATGCTCCATCCTGGACTCCATCTCCTCCTTGGCCAGCTCAGCAGCTTTTCCCAGACCGACAATCGCCGGCACATTCTCGGTCCCGGCTCTCCGTCCTCCCTCCTGCACTCCACCATCGAGGAAGGGAATGATGCGCACCCCCTTCTTGACCCAGAGGGCACCGATTCCTTTGGGCCCGTAAAGCTGATTACCAGCCAGGCTTAAAGCATCTACTGTCAATTCCTTTACATTCACCGGGATGGTACCAGTGGTGGCCACGGCATCAGTGTGAAAAATCGCCCCCGCTTCTTTCGCTAACCTCGCTATCTCCCTGATGGGCTGGATGGTGCCCACTTCACCGTTGGCGTGCATCACCGAGACCAGAATGGTATCCTCCCTTATGTTTTTGGCTACGTCTTCGCGGTCCACCAACCCGCACCTATCCACCGGCACCAGGGTAAGCTCGAAGCCCCATTTCTCCAGGGTTCTGGCAGAATGCAATACTGAGAAGTGCTCAATTGCGGAGATAACTATATGCTTGCCCTTAGATTGCTGAGCCATCGCCAACCCTTTAATAGCTAAGTTGTTCGACTCAGTGCCACTGGAGGTAAAGATAATTTCCTCTGGCTGGGCGCCGATGAGGTCCGCCACCCTGCCCCGGGCATCCTCTATAGCTTCCCTGGCATCATCTCCCCAACCGTGCAGAGATTGGGGATTGCCATAAGCATCCTTGAAATAGGGCAGTATAGCCTCCAGCACTTCGGGCAATATAGGAGTGGTGGCAGCATGGTCCAAGTAAACCTTCCTCATTTTCTGCCTCCAGGATTTCTAGTCTTATTTAGCCACCATCCAGAGATGGGTGTTCTTTCCTAACAAACCACCCTGCTGGGTCTTTGAGGTACTCGTAGTAGTCAAGCAGAATTAGATGATGTTCCCTTTCTTCGGCAGCCAAGGTCTCATAAAAGTCTCTCTCAGCATCATAGGTAGCATTTCCCCCCTGGCTTTTGTAGAAATCATTGGTCTTATTTTCCATGTCCATGGCTGTTTGTATGGCATCAACCTCGGTGGGTAGAGCCTTTATATTGGAGCCAATTTCCTCGGTTGCCCTGGCAAATATGGTTCTCAGTCTTTTGCCTCCATCAGGCTGAAAGTCAGTCGTGGGCCAAGCCTTTTTACTTCGTATAGCACTGTATATCTCCTCAAACTTCTGCCGGTGAGTGTCTTCTTCTGTGGCTAGTGACTCCAGCAGTTTCTTACCCAGCTCATTATTACTTTCCTGGCTAGCTTTCAGATAGTATTCCTTGCCATCAATTTCCATCTGGGTAGCAATTTGAAGTGCTTTTAGAGTTTTATTCTGTTCGTTTTCCATACTCATCCTCCTTTAGCTTATTGTCTCAACTGAGGTCCCGCTTCCCAGACCTTTAGGTGGCGTATTAACAAATAATGCATTTCCTCAAAAAGCAAGAGATGCCAACCTTTACTTTGACTGGCATCTCCCAGTACTCTAGTGGATACCTCCGCCAGTAACTACGTTACAACAGCCTCCCGCGTAGGGCAGAAACTCTGCATAGAACATAACTGCCTACCCACTCCGAGATTTACTTAAATATCTTACTTGTATTCAGTTGTCAATGTCTACCGGGATTATGGAGTGTAACGAATAATAGACCTAAGTTTTCTCCTTGTCAATACATCTTACAGCCTAATTCTCTTCAATCTCAGGGCGCACGTTGAGTCCTTAGCCATCTCTTTCACTTCTTTTGTTGCCAGCTCGGGTCGATCTTAGCCTTCCTTAGGCGCAGGGAGTTGGTGACCACGTTGACAGAGCTAACGGCCATCGTTGCCACCCCGATCATAGCATGCAACAGCCCTATAGCTGCCAGAGGGATGGCCAGCCCGTTATAGACCCAGGCATAGAAGTAATTTTGCTTGATCTTCCTGAATGTAGCCCGAGAAAGCTTCACCGCGGTAACCACAGCGCTTAAATCTCCTCTTATCAAAGTTATATCGGACGATTCAATGGCAATGTCGGTTCCAGTGCCAATGGCTATTCCCACATTAGCCTGAGTTAAGGCCGGAGCATCGTTGATACCGTCGCCAACCATCGCTACCATCCCTACCTTTTCCTGCAGACGCTGGATCTCGGCTACCTTGTCCTGGGGCAAGACTTCAGCCAACACCCGGGTAATTCCCACTTTTTTGGCGATGGCAGCGGCGGTTCTCTGGTTATCCCCGGTAATTATCACCGTCTCCAGACCCAGTTCCTCCAATTCAGCAATGGCTTGAATTGAGTCTTCTTTTAAAGTATCGGCCACAGCGATGATACCGGCTATCTTGCTATCCACCGCTACTATCATAGCAGTCTTGGCTTCGTCTTCCAGCTCACCCAGTTTATCCTTAAACTGACTGAAATCTATTTGAGAGTCTATCATCAGTTTCTGATTTCCTATTAAGACTTCCTTACCATCCACCTTGCCTTTTATTCCTTTACCAGTAATGGCTTCAAAGCTCTCCACCTTAGCTAGACCATTCCCCTGTTCCTTAGCTTCTCTGACAATGGCCTGCCCCAGTGGATGCTCTGAGCCCTGCTCCACACTAGCCGCAAGGTAGAGAATATCCTTTTCCTTAAACTCCCGCTCGCTGACAATATCGGTAACCCCTGGCTTGCCCTTGGTAATAGTTCCAGTCTTGTCAAAAACAATGGTGTGAACTTCCTTCATGGTCTGAAAGGCCTCTCCGTGGCGAAACAAGACCCCTTTCTCGGCACCTAAACCGCTGCTCACCATTAAAGCTGTGGGGGTACCCAGACCCAGCGCACAAGGGCAGCTGATGACCAGGACAGCAATACCGGCAAAGAGGGCTAGGGTGACTGTCCCCAATTCAGTATTTATCCAGGGAAGGAAGGGCGCACCCCAGGTAATGATACGCATAAAAAAGCCAGGAAAGACTAACCAGCCGATAACAGTCAACAGGGCTATTCCCAGCACCCCGGGCACCATATAGCTGGTTACCCTGTCGGCAAATTCTTGGATGGGGACCTTGGACCCCTGGCATTCATCTACCATTTTGATGACCTGAGATAAGAAAGTATCCTTGCCTATCTTGGACGCCTTTATCTTTAATAGGCCTTGCTGGTTTATGGTGGCGCCGATAGCCTCATCGCCCACCTTTTTCTGCACCGGCATCGATTCACCGGTAGCCATAGATTCATCAATAGCGCTTTTGCCTTCTACTATCACTCCATCGGTGGGGATTTTTTCACCCGGCCTGACAACCATAATATCCCCTACTTTTACCTCTTCGATGGCTATCTCTTTCTCCTCACCATCCACTAAGATGTGGGCGGTTTTGGCTCCTAATTGCACTAGCTTCTTGATTGCCTGAGAAGCTCGACCTTTAGCCCTCACCTCCAGGAACCTGCCCAGCAGGTGGAAGGTAACAATTGTCGTAGCCATTTCAATGAAGGCAGCCGCCGGGAAGATAAATACGGTCAGGCCCATTAAATAAGGTGGAACCGAACCAATGGAGATAAGGACGTCCATATTAGCTCGGCCATGGCGGATCGCCCTCCAGGAAGCTCGATGGGTAGCCCAACCAAACACAAATACTATAGGCAAGCCCAGAAGTGCAATTATCACATTGTATACAGGAATTTCAACTCCCGGAATCATGTAATGGAGCACCATCAAGACCATCACTATAACTTCAGGAATCAAAGCGAAGACGAAAAGCCTTCTCGCCTTTTGGACTTTTATTATGTCTTCATCAACCTTCCTCTCCTCTTTCTCCCCCACTACTGAATAGCCTGCTGATTCCACCGCCCGCCTGAAGTCCGCCATGTTGGCCTCACCCCTCAAGTAGTTGACAGTCGCCTTCTCGCTGGCTAAGTTGACGTTGGCTGAGATTACCCCCGGCACCTTAGCCAGGGCCTTCTCAATGTTGGCTACACAGGAGGCACAGGTCATACCTCCCACGCTGAAGATTGTTTTCTCCATCGCTACGCCATAGCCCACACCCGAGATGGTATCCATCAATGCCTTGGTATCCACTTGGCTTGGGTCATATTTAATGGATGCCTTTTCGCTGGCTAAATTGACATTGACTCGGGATACGCCGGGCAGCTTAGCCAGCCCCTTCTCGATAGTAGCTGCGCAAGAAGCACAGGTCATACCTGTGATCGGAAGAATTGTCTTGTTTATCTGCTTAGTTTCCTTGGACATCTACTGATAGCCTCCTTCCTGACCTCATCAGGCTAGGTCTTACCTAGCGACCAGGAGCTATTAGCTCTTGGTTTCGGCCTACAAGGCTGCGAGAGGGAAATGATAGGTACAAAACACAGGTTACATCTGGTGACCACCGTGTCCGGCCATCTCATGCCCTCCGCCTCCGGTATACTTGGCAGGGTTTTCATCAAAGGCTTTCTTGCAGCCGGGCGAGCAGAAGTAGTAGGTCTTGCCTATGTGCTCCGACTTAGCCGGTGCCATCTTCTCATCCACCTCCATGCCACAAACCGGGTCTTTAGCCATCTTTGCCACCTCCTTTTCATGCTTCTTCATCAACGCTGGCTCCATCTTCATAGTCTCTTCTTTTTTGCCCCCTCCCCCAAAAAGTTTGCCCAACCAGCCCATACTTGTCACCTCCTTTTTGTCCTGTTCAGGTATGCTTGTAGCCCTGTCTTAAATCTCTCTGTTTAATATTTTCTGCTTCAGGGTTTCCCACTCACTCTTGGTCAGAACGCAGACGTTGTCCTTCTCACCTATCTCGACATGCTCGTCAGCTATCTTGACTACCGGACAACTTTGACAGGCACTACGTAAGCTCACTATTTTCACCTTTTTCACCTCCTTTCCAGAAAGAGTTTAGTCGCTATGTTATGTCCGTGAATGTCTTTATTGCGTGAAATCACCATTGAAATCATCACCGGTATTACCGCCTCATAGCCTTACGCAGTGTTTCCATCAACTCCCTCATGTGACTCTCGCTATGTTGCTCACGAATGGCATCAGCAACGCAGCCCTCAATGTGATTCTCAAGGATAAGGAGCGCAACCTCATCAGCCGCTGCACCTAGAGCCGTTATCTGCTGTATGATGTCAATGCAATAACGGTCTTCCTCAATCATTCGCCGAATACCTTTAGCCTGACCCTCGATTTTCTTCATCCTTGCTAAAAGGGATGGTTTTTCTTTGGTGTATCGGTACTGTCTCGTCATTGTTGTGGGCATCCTGTCCATTTTTCTCCTTTCCAGCCAACAGGGATAAAGCTGGTATGATTAGTAACTATACTGTATACTACCATAGGGTATGCTCCTTGTCAAGTTATTATAGGAGCATCTGACTGATTGTGCCTGGAATCATCTTCTTGGGTAAAACTGGTAGGCTGGACTATAATAGCTTGATAAGGCATTTTAGGCGGGTGAATGGATGCTCGTATCAAGATTTCTTGTTAACTAGGGATATGGCTTTTGAGGTTTGGGAAGAACGAAGTATGGTTGAGTGGAGTATTGAACTTGGTGAGTATGAAGGCTTGATTAAGCAAAGTAGTGGTAAAAGTTAGAAGGTCAAAGGAACGAAGAGAGTTTGTGCCTGAGAACTTTAAGGTAGCGGACTTTAAGGAAGAGATAAAAGTGGTGGTATCTAGTGAATTTATTTAGGGCTATAATTAAGATAAAAAGGAGGTGACAGTTATGGGCGAGCTGAGTAAGCGGATTGCCTGTGATGCCTATGAGGAAGTGGATAAGGTAGCCAAAGACGCTTGGGAACGACTTAAAAAGGCACATAAGAAAAAAGATAATTTTGCTGTAGAAGAAGCTATCAAAGATTTCTCTGAGTCAATGGAACTAGTCTATGAGGTTTGGCCAAGCATTGTAGAAGAACTAGGGATTGATATGGATACATCAGCTACGAAAACTGGTTACTTGGCAGGTTATTATGAAGCTAAGCGGTTACTCCCTGATGCCGATAGAAAGTTTTGGATTAGTAGAGGCGACCATGTTGCGACTAGGACTATGTATAAGGTTAGCCGTATATTTCCGTGGAAGCGCTAAAAATAATTAAGTAAGTAAGAAGTATTGATATATTAGAGTAAGTGTTAGAAGCCCCCAGTTGGTAAGCCCGGGGGCTTGGTAGTATAATAGGGATGTGGGGGGTTAGCTCAGTTGGTAGAGTGCTCGGTTCACATCCGAGAGGTCAGAGGTTCAAGTCCTCTACTCCCCACCACACCTAAAAACAGGGGTGGTACTGAACAATACGCAGAACTCTCCTTTTTATCCACAAAAGTTTACCAACCGTTTACTGATGGTTTCCAATCACAAACCATTTGTCGTTCTTTCAAGATTAAATACATCGCCAAAGTGTGCTACTAAGGGAATGTGCTGAAGTAGGATAAAGGTCGAGCGACTGTCAAGGGATATAAATATAGCAATTTGTGATGGATACGCCTCAGTCATTAATATATGCTCTCGATAAAGATCGGGCTCTCAGTCAGTTTGATTGCTGAGCTGTCTGTTCTTGTTCCCTTGCCATAAATATCGGTAACCAAAACTTCTCCCGTTATCTCTGCAGGGATTTCACCAGAGCCCCATAAGACAAAGACTATTTTCCCTTCTACCATAAACTTATACTGACCCTCGGCTAACTTCTCGGCAGAGGTAAATTTGTCCAGCTTCTCAATTAAGGTCTTTAAGCCATAATAAGTTGGCCTTCTCTCCCCATTCTCATCAACCAGGGCTGACTGTTTCATAAACGGTGGCTCAAAGCGAAGCGCTTTAAAGCGCTCGTAAAAGAACTTGTCCGCCCCACAGGCAAAAGAGATTACATAGCTCTTGACAAAAATCTGACCAAGCTCCTCAGGGGAAACATCAGCGCGTGGGTAATAGAATGCGTTGGTTACCCAGATGGGCTTATCAATGCCATATTTTGACAGCAACTCCTTGAATTCAGGGACAGTCAGCTCGGTAATGGCTATCAGCTCAGTCTTGTCTAGCTCGGGGTGGCCGAATTCAGCCAGCGGCCAGACCGTCTGGATACTGGCGATATCAAAATATTGACTTCCCTTCTCGAAGATTGGCTCCCAGAAGGAAACTTGTTGGGGCTACATTGTCCCTATGGTAGCATGCAGAACCTTTGCCTCTGGGTCAGCCTCTTTCACTGCTTGGTAGATCGCTATCAAAATCTCAAGGTAGTCCTGTGATGAACCATCAAAGAAGACCAAATAGCACCCTCGGAGACTTGGTGCGAAACCAACTTGCCAATGCTTAATGGGATATTTTAGCCCTGGCATATCACCTATTCCATCACCGTCATATCTCTCCACCAGAGCCGAAACAAACCTTCGGTAAGCATCCATATCATATGGTTTGCGGCGACTTCTGCCCATCCACTGTTCAAATTCTAACGGCTCAGTATCAGCAACCAGTCCCCAGTTAGCCTGGTCCCACTCGGCAAACGGCCAGATTACAGCTAAAATAGCAAAATTATAACCTTGAATTTTCTGAGCTAATTTATCTACCTCTTGCCAAATATATTTCCCGCTTTCACGCTCAATCAAGCCCCAGATAAATCCGGCAGATGGGAAAGCAAGGGGTTTAGCCCACCTTATACCCACCTCAGCGATTCCATCTATACCTTGGTCGACATTAGAAATGCCGAAGTGAGAGGCTAGAATTTCCTCTGGTATTGGTGGCGTGTATCTGGGTATACCGGGTGTTTCAGCAGGCTTCGCACATGATATCAAGAGAAAAAGTAATGTAATAGCTATTGGAGTAACTAGTTTAGCCACTTTCACCGTTGGTTTTCCTTTTGCTAGAGCCTGTTGTGCAGGCTTTGTCAGCGCTGAAATGACTTGTTCATCGACAACTCAAAATGACCATTAAGCTTAGGTGAGCGTGGTGGTAAGACAAATAGTTTTATACCTCTCTTCTGGCACTCCCTCTCAAAGGCATCCTGAAACTCTGAGCCTCCATCTACCGGAATAGCTTTGATAGGAAAGGGCATCCTGCTCTCCAGGGTATCCAAGAAGTGGGCAGCGGTGCTAGCATTAGCTCGACTATGGACACTGACCACATCCCACCGTGATATGACATCACGGGCAGTAAAGTGCTTGAGAATTATTCCGGGCAGGGGTCTCACATCTAATGTATCCACCTCTATTATATCACCTGGCTTGTTGGCTAGGTATTCTTTGGGCTTTCTTATGGCATAAGGACGCTGCCACTGTCTTTTCCTCACCATGCAGCAGTATCACCAGCTTATCCTTTCCCCATCTGGGATATTGCTCTCTTAATTTAAGTACAGCCTGAACTAGCTCCGTAGAATGGGTAGGCTGTCTTACATGCTGGGGAGGGTGAGAACGATCCTCAAGGCTCTGCAGATGCCTGGGGTTATAGCGTCTCTTCCAGCGGTAGAAGGTCTGCGGGCTGATGCCAAAATAGCGGCAGGTAAGGCGAGCATTGTCCGCCTTAGGCGGATAGTGTCACTAATCTATCTGAACTAGCTCATAGCATTTAGTCGGGATTTCTGTTAACATTTGGCAAGTAGTATGAGGCTTGGATTTAATCGAATGGAGGTAAGTTATGTCCATTGATAGGCGGGTACTGGGAGAAGTTGCTTTAAGTGAAGCTGAGTATGAATTGATAGTCCGTAGGCTGGGTCGGGAGCCCACAATTACGGAAATAGGTATGTTTGGCTCACTGTGGAGTGAACATTGCGGATACAAGCATTCTAAGCCTTTGTTCAAGATGTTTCCAGCTCGTGGTAGGAGAGTACTGGCTGAGCTTGGAGCCGAGAATGCCGGTGTGGTGGACATTGGTGATGGGCTTGCCGTGGTGATGAAGATTGAGTCCCATAATCACCCCTCGGCTATTGAGCCTTATCAGGGGGCGGCTAGCGGCTTGGGTGGGGTGGCAAGGGATATTCTGACGATGGGAGCTCGCCCGGTGGTAGCTATTGACTCCTTGCGTTTTGGTCCTCTGGATAATTCCCATAGCCGTTATCTATTTAGTAAAGCCGTCGCTGGCTTTGCCGACTATGGGAATAAGCTCGGTGTTCCTACCATTGCTGGGGAGTCCTATTTTTCTCGTTCATATTCAACTAATCCGCTGGTTAATGCTATGTGCGTGGGCATCGTGGAGGTTAAGAAATTGGTTAGAGCTAGAGCCAGCGGTGTGGGTAACCTGCTGATGATAGTTGGTGCTAAAACGGGGCGAGATGGAGTTCACGGCGCTTCAGGACTGGCGTCAAAAACATTTGAGGCTGAGCCAGAGCCGAGCACCGTGGTTCAGGCCAGCGACCCAGCACTGGAGAAAATACTTATTGAAGCCTGTCTGGAGTTAGCTGACACCGACTGGATTGTAGGTATGCAGGATTTAGGTGCTGCTGGTTTAACTAGCTCAGCAGTGGAGACGGCGGCCAGAGCCGGTAATGGTGTGGAGCTTGATGTGCTTAAGGTACCTCGCCGGGAGGCAGGTATGACTCCTTATGAGATTATGCTCTCTGAGACACAGGAGCGGATGCTGGTAATAGTAAAAAAGGAGTATCAGGGTGAGGTAACTAACTTGTTCCACCGCTGGGGACTTCGCTGTGATGTTATCGGCAAGGTTACTGACGATGGGCTGGCTAGAGTTAAAGAGGGTGAAGTAGTGGTAGCCGAGGCCCCGGTAAAGATACTCACTGACCCGCCGATGTATAGTTATCAAGTGAGGAAACCGGCGTGGTTAAGACGACTTCAGTCACTTGACCTAGGGAATATTCCTGACCTCACTCCTGAGACAGCTCAATCCGTTTTTCTTGAGTTGCTGGCATCACCCAATATTTGCGGTCGGGGATGGGTATTCCGTCATTCTGATCAAGCTAACCAAGCTGGCGTTGTTGTTCCCCCTGGCGGTGATGGTGGGGTACTGAGCATACCCGGCAGTAATAAAGGTCTTTCATTTACCGTGGATGGGAATGGACGCTACTGTTACCTTGACCCCTATATTGGTGGGATTATAGCCGTGGCTGAGGCGGCGCGAAATCTGGTATGCACCGGTGCCAAGCCTCTGGCTGTTACCGATTGCCTCAACCTGGGCAAACCGGAGAGTAAGGATGTTTATTACCAGCTTAAAGAGTCTATCCGTGGCATAGGTAGAGCTTGCCGTAAATTGAATATTCAGGTAATTAGCGGCAATGTTAGCCTGTATAATGAGGGTAAGGAAGGAGCCATCTACCCCACGCCTATATGCGGCATGTTGGGTTTAATTGAGAATATAAGCCAGCGTTGCGATATGAGTTTTGTTGACGAGGGTGACCAGGTGTTCTTATTAGGTGGTGGCTTTGATAACAAAGGGCCGGGGGGTAGCGAATACCTTGAATTGATTCATGGTTTGGTTCAAGGCAGACCCTACATTAACCTTGACCTGGAGAAGAGGGTGCAAACTTGCTGCTTGAAGCTTATTAAACAGGGTGTTGTTAGCTCAGCTCATGATTGTTCTGAAGGTGGGCTGGCGATTACCCTGGCTGAGTGCTGTTTATGTGGGGGGCTTGGTTTTAAGGGAGAGAGATGGCAGTTTGAGGGAAGGGTAGATGCTGCCTTATTTGGAGAGGTGCAGTCGAGAATTATAGTCTCGGTGAAACCGGAAAAGATTAAACAGCTGGAGGCAATAGCTTCCGCCAACCATGTGCCTGTTACTAGATTAGGCACGGTAGGGGGAAAGCGGTTTACTATTGAGGGTTACATAGACCTCCCTCTGGAGCGGATTGAACCGGTATGGCGGGAGAGTCTGGAGAAAATGCTGGGTTAATATTTTGGCCAAGCAGTATGGCGACGGCTTCCAGATTTTCCTAAACGCGGTCAAGTGGGCTAGGGGTTTGTAGAGAGTGCTTCTTCGCTTCCTCTAATACTTCCTTTTGAGCCTCAAGGTAGGCAATGTAAGCTTTCTCAGCTCGTTCCATAGACTCGTCGAAGGGTTTGATTGCACGCACCGCTGCCTGGCTTCGGTTTGCCAGGTGCAGCTTCTCCATAATATTCCGCAGGTGGGTCTTTACCGTATTCTCGGAAATGCACAGGGAATCAGCAATTTTATTATTGGTCGCTCCTTGAGCCACCAGTTGCAGCACCTCTCCCTCTCGTGGGCTCAAGTCAGCATTAGCTCCCTGAACGGTATTGGTAGAAATGTATAGAGGCTTAAGCAAAAAGGAGGGGGGCAGAAAGGAGGGCCAGTTTTCTTGCTCAATTGCCAATTTTAGGACTTGTCGCGCGTATGTAGAAGGTCCCGTTCCCAATTTAGCTGCCATATCTCGTAATCGTGTTAACTCTTCACCAGTGAGGCGAATAGATAGGAACGAAGACCGCTTTTGGTCAGGTTTGGGTCTGTGTATTCTCCCTTTGTGGCCTTTAGCTAGCGGGCCGTGTGCTTCCCAGTATTCTCTTTCTTCCTCGAGTGATTTAAATTCTGGAATTTTAGTCTCACCTTTTATATTCATAGCTCACTCCTAATGCCTTAGTCTTTTCCTATATCTACGTTTATATTTTTCGCTCATCTCAAAAGCTGTTATTGGCTTGAATAATCCCTTGTATACTCGCTCAATTACTACGTTTAGATACCTGCCATTTGCGGATTGCCCACTTAGAATGTATCTTCCGTTTCCTTCCTTTCTAATGATGTGAGTCCCAAAGCAGACATCCTCAACTTCCTGCGGGTTTACATTGTGTTTAGAAATGTGTTCAATATTTTCATCATCCCAGTAAAGACTTTCAATATTCATACATTTCTGCCTTATGAGTGTAACACAATGTCACACTTTTGTCAAGCCTTGTCAAGCTTTTTATATGTGTCTTGGCCTATAGCTCTGTTCAACTCCGCCTTAAGGTGACCGGATTCAGTGCCTAAATCCAGTATTGCCCAGGGCAGCTTTTCACTGGTATCCCACCTCTGGTGAGCATAGAAATCAATATCTAAATGGCATTTTTCTACGGCTTTACGCCAGCCAGCCAGTGACACCTCTTCTATACTAGCTAGTACCTTGGCTAATTTAATATCCCCTCGGGCTAGAATCCCTTGAACCTGGCTCCAGGCTGGGCTTTCACTTTTAACCTTAATTCCTTTAGGTGCCAGGCTGTTTTTGAGTAGAGACAAGCGGCGATTCAGAATTGAGGGTTGGGTCATCGGCAACCATTGAAAAGATGTGCCTGCCTTGGGCACAAAGGGGGCAATATTGAGACTAAGGCGACAGCCGGGTTGCTGCCTATCAAGGATATTCTTGCCACTGAGGGCTAGCTTTATGATTGCCTCTATATCCTCATCAGTTTCTGAGGGTAAGCCAATCATGAAGTAGAGCTTGAGCTGTTTTATTCCTTCTTCAGCCACTTTGCCTATTGACTCCAGAATATCGTCCTCGGAGACACCCTTTCTTATAACTTGGCGCAGGCGTTGGGAGCCAGCCTCAGGGGCGAGGGTGATGGTTCGCGCTCCCCCTTTAGCCATCTCCCTCAATACAATGCGGGAAAGGGGCTTCACCCGTAAAGAGCTGATGGAGAGTCCAGCCCCCATCTGACGCAGCTTAACCAGCAACTCCTCAAGCTGGGGGTAGTCCGAAACAGCCGGTCCGACTAATCCTATGCGTCTTCTGTATTTAAGTCCTAGCTTAGCCTGAGCTATTAGCTTGTCTATAGAGCGAAAGCGCATAGGGCGAAAGGCGTTGCTGACCAAGCAAAAGCGGCAACCCCAGTTGCAGCCCCGCTCCACCTCTATGAGGTATAGGTTACCTAGCTCAGTGTCTGGGGTGAGGATGGTAGAGGTGGTAGGAAAGTCATCCAGACTGCTTGCCCACTGGCGAACCACGGGAGTTCCAGAGGATGCTAAAGGCACATAAGCGCCAGGTAATGAGGCTAGCTCCTTAAGCAGCTCATCACGCTTATCGCCAATTCCCTCAGATAGTATAGGGAGCATGGCAGGGAGTATTGGTTCTGCCTCACCGATGCATAGGCAATCAAAGAAGGGTGACAGAGGCAGGGGGTTAGCTATGATGCAGGGACCACCAGCTATAACCAGTGGATGCCTCTCATCACGGTCAGCAGCATATAGAGGTATGCCACTGGCTCTAAGAATTTGCACTACATTGAAGTAGTCAAGTTCATAGGTGATAGAAAAGGCGAGGACAGCAAAATCTGAAAGCGGTCGCTGAGATTCCAGGCTTAAGGGGGGTAGTTGCTCAGCCCGGTTGTCTCTTCCCCAGAAGGCTCTTTCACAAACGACCTCACTGTAGCTATTTAAGAGGCTATAGATAGCGTGAAGTCCCAGGTTGGACATGCCTATGTAGTAGGCGTTAGGGTAGATAAGGGCGATGGGTATTCTACCCCCCCAATCTTTAATAATAGTGCCTTGTTCTCGGGAAAGTTGCTGCTTGGCTTTTTTAATTTTATCCCAGCTCATGCTCTTTCACTAACTCTTTGTTTATTTCCAGCAAGCTATGTCATCATACAACTATGAGATAAAGTATTCCATCGGCACAAACTTTAGTTGAAGAAGTGCTAAAACTTAACCCGGACCTCGATGTCAATTCGCTTCACGACGAGGTTTTTAGGCTCATGGTCAATTATAGGTCAAAATATTATGAGGCTAGCGTTGATTTATTCCTGTCCAAGCTTGATTTACCTAACAGGTTACGGAGACAAATAAAGCAAAAAATGCTTGAACCGGTGACGTGGAAGATAAAGAATACAGCAACTTCATGGAAGAGGTATCACGCGCGTAAGTCAGGCTTTCCAGCCCATTTCGGGCAGTGTTGCCGAGCTATGCGCTGAAAGAGAATTAACCAGGATTGGCTTAGTTAAGGGATTCAACTATACAATAGAGCGTGGGCCAACGAATATAATCGTCTATTACCCTAAGAGGCTAAGAGGCTGCCTAAAAAGTCTGTGCCCCCAGCTTTGAGTGGGAAAATGGCCAGCTTCATAAAATCGCATTTTAGAGCTTTTTGGACAGCCTGAAAAGGAATTTACATCCAGAAGCAGATACACAATTGTCTTCTCACGGTGGGAAATTGAACAAGAGAGGAATTGTTAGGTCACAATCCGATGAATTGTGTCCTAGGCAGTAAGCTATTCAACTCAGAGCAAGCAACTCTGAAGAGACTCGGTACGCTGGTGCACTTACGGCAGTGAGAAGCGAGCAGTTATGAGTAAGTATAGTTCCCGAGCGGGTCGCCAGCGGTGATATTATTGCTTGCGTATTTGAGGGGGAAAGATACCGATTTTGCTGAGGTGATGGCGCGGGACTGTAACTGGTCGAGCTGATTGTGTATGTTAAATGGACTATGTTAAGGTCTCATAATCCCTTTGTTAGCCTATCCTCCGGCCTCGCCATTTTTAAGGGTTACAAAGATGGTCTTCCTAACCCTAGTTTTTGGTCTTGGTATGGCGGCGACTTTCTTGAAAAGGCTGGGGTCTGCCTCCCCTGTCAGCGGTTTTTCTCCTATCGTTCCTACCTCGGACATCTCTCCCAATTTATTTAGGATATTCGCCAGCGGGGTAGGCTTTGGTAAGGCGATTGTAATGGCAGTGTCTCCCTTCCAAGAACCAACCATTTGCAGCAGGCGGGACTGAAACATCTCCTCCACTCGACTAACGAATCTTATCAACTGGTTAGCATCAACAGGTGGAGGTATAACCATCTGCACCTCGTCAGGCATGGGGCCATTGTGCTCTTGCAGAAGGCTCCCTTTTGCCTTTTTGCCGAATCTCTCTTCATACTCAATTCGGGGTTGAGCTGTAATACTCTCACTAATCACTACTTCCCCATGGTGAACCTGCCTAATAGCTTGGGTAATTTCCGCACGCTTTGCATCTTTGAGGAGGTAACCTACTACCCCAGCCTCAATAGCCTCAGCCAGGTACTCATCATATAAAGTCAACATAATGACATTGCAGAAGGGTTGGTTCTCCCTTAGCTGTCGAGTAAGCTCAATTCCGTCCACCCCGGGCATCTTAATATCCATAAGAACAATGTTCGGGGAAAGCCTTTCTACCTGGGACAGGGCTTCTAAACCATCGGCGCTTTGGCCTACTACTTCCATATCCTCTTCTTGTTTCAGCATGTGCTGCAAACCCTCACGCACAACCTGGTGGTCATCAACTAAGAGAATCCGAATATCTTTCTCCATCCTAACCCTCCATCCGTGTAGTTGAAAAAGCCAATGTAGTTATAGGACAATTTATGCCCGTTAATGATACCCCTTTAATACCAACTTCGGAAGTCCCAAAGGGATAAATCTATGAGCCAAAAGGGTCAGTTTAATGAGCCTGAAGGTTCACATAGGTAGAGAGCTTACTTATTGAATTGGTGCGATGGAAGCAACTAAAAGAGACCCACAGGCAAGGTCCTTTAAGAAGGGGTGCCGAGGTGTTAAATCAGCCTTCTTTTGTAAGCCTCTGATACCGCCTCGGAGCGATTGTAGACCCCCAGTTTTTCGAAGATGCGGTGCACGCTTCTCTTAACAGAGGCCTGGCTTAAAAAAAGCTGGTTAGCAATCTCTTTGGTGGTTACACCATCGGCAATCATTCGTAGGATAGTCAATTCTCGCTCTGACAGGTAAGCTCGCTGTTTGCCCTCAGCCGGAGCGACAAGCTCAGTTAATCGGTCTCGACTGAGAGATAGATTGAGTGGCGAGCGGCCCTGATGGACGGCTCGGATAGCTCTTGCCAGTTCCTCACGCTTAACATCCTTAAGCAGGTAACCTACTGCCCCAGCCTCAATAGCCTCAGTCAGGTACTCATCATATAGAGTCAACATAATAATATTGCAGGAGGGCTGTTTCTCCTTTAGCTGTCGAGTAAGCTCAATCCCGTCCATCCCAGGCATCTTAATGTCCATAAGGATGACCTCCGGGGAGAGCAGTTCTACTTGAGTGAGCGCCTCTTTGGCATCGCTTGCCTCACCTACCACCTCCATATCTGCTTCAAGCTCCAGCATATGCCGCAGCCCCTCACGCACGACTTGATGGTCATCAACCAGAAGTATCCGGATAGTGTCCATTTATTTTTCCTCTACTTGGGGCTGAATGGGAAGACTCAAGATTATAGCAGTTCCATCCCCTTCGCTTGTCTTTATCCTGATACCCCCTCCCAGCATCTCTGCCCTCTGTTTCATACCCAGCAAGCCCATATGTCTCACAGATGTGGCGCTATCCAGCGTGTGAGAGAGGTCAAAACCCTTGCCATTGTCACGAACCTCAACCAAGAGTTTATCCGTCTGGAACTGCAAGCGGAGATTTACCCTGGTAGCGCTAGCGTGCTTTCGGATGTTAGTAAGAGCTTCCTGAACTGCACGGTAAACAGTTATCTCCGCGTTTGACGGCAGTCGGACCGGTGTGCCCACTTCACTAAAATGGCAATCCATGCCATCAGTCTTCAATTCTTCAAGGCTCTGCCGCAGGGCATGGCTAAGCCCCAGTTCATCCAAAGCGGGTGGGCGGAGTCCAGTTAGCACCCGACGCAGTTCCTTGAGGCTCTTATCAATGGTGCTTTCCATAGCAGCCAGTTCACCTCGAGCTTCATCGCTATCACTTCCCGAGAGAAGAGCATCAACGGTCTGAGCACGATATGAAGCGCCAGCTAGCCATTGGGCAACGCTGTCATGGAGGTCGCCGGAAATCCTCTGCCGCTCCTCCTCCTGGGCATGAATTGCCTCCGCCAGGAGCCGCTCCATTTGTAGCTGTTGTTTTTTGAGGCTATCAAGCATCTTGGCATTTTCTATCATGATGCCGGCTTGGCTTGCCAGGCTCATTACCAACTCTATGTCCTCTTGAGAGTAGAGAGCTTTTGATTGCTTTTTACCTAGGGCTAAAATGCCAATTAGCTTGCCCCGGCTCTTAATAGGATACAGAAGTTCTAAATTAGAAGCAACTAATTTCTCCCTTTCTGTCTGCCACAATCCCTTAAATTGGGGAATACTATCAATTTGCTTTAGGTCTAGGGGGCTAGTTGCTTTCTCCAGCCAAGCGACAATAGGGTTATCAAGATTAAATCTAGGTTCACCCCTTAATTTAGCTTTTACCTTTGGATAAGTAAATTGCGTGGTGAAATCACCACTGCTAATATCTTCAAATAATAATTTGGCTTGTGGGGTGCGTAGAGCCTTAACTATTGTGGATAACATTTCATCAGCCAGTTCATTTAGGTTAATGATGTTGCCCATTTTACTGCTGAAACTGAGTAGTGCTTGGCGATAAGAATAGGTTTTCCGATAAAATAATTGGTCTACCATTCCCAAAAAGATGGGGCGTAGCCAGTAAACAAGTAGCGCTACCACAGCTGCAGACAATGTAGCTAAAGCCAAGGTAATAGCTTTTAGCTCAAAACCACCCAGCAAATTAGCAAGGAAGAAAACAAGCAGATAAGCACCAGTGCCTATAGCAAGCAAACTTACCCATCCCAAACCACGGCGCAGAACGGAGTTCATACTTACCAGCTCGTGTTTCATCACGGCATAGGCTAAAATACAAGCAGAAAAAAGAGCACCAACATGGACCCAAGGGAGTCCCCCGGCCAGAGCCAGAGGAGTAATGCCGACAAAACCAAAGATGACAAGTAGACCTACGGCTGCAATCAGATAAGAGATTTTATTGCGCTCCCTAGGGTCAGTCAAAATCCTGAGCCTTTGCACTAGAGAGTACACACACAGGCTAGCTAGGATAACCAGGGGAGCAACGTATAGAATAAACCACCACCCATAACTAGGACTGACGAATGTACCACCCTCGAGAATGATGCTTGGTGGTGCGTAACCCAGGACAGCCAGAGTCGTCAGTAGTGCTAGTGACGCATAGCCAAACCACACGCCAAAGCCACCTGGCAGGTGAAGGAAGGACCTGGCAAAATGATAGAGTTGCACGACCCACCACATAGAGCTAACGATGACGAGCCGAAACAAAAGGAGCTTATACTCTATAAGGAAGTTGCTAAGGAGGAGGAAGTTGCTGAAGCCCCACAGCGTAGCCGCCGCCAAGTACAGGACAAAAAGCTTGTGCTGTTTCTGCCACGGGCGGTTGATAATTACGACCAGAAACAATGAGACGTAAATAAGCGTTGCGATTAAAGGTATTAAATAATGAATCGCCATCTGAAGCCTCGTATCTATTACACCTACCTAATTATGTAGGTAGCTTCAGAAGTTGTCAAGGGAGCGTAAAGTTTCTATAAATATCCGACAGTCCATGTAGACGTCTATTATTATATTTTACTGGTTATTGACTATATTTTAATTGAAGTAACGAGAAGGTCTCGATTATTTGTATAGGCTTCCTTCACAGAAATTATTCTAAAGCCAGCTTTTGATAGTTTTTCTTTTAGTTCGCTTTCACTCCAATAATGATAAATGCCAGACCCTTGTCTCTTACCTAATACTACATTGAATAAACCAAGAACAAATAAGTGATAGAAGACATCAATAGCTTCTCCCCATCCACCTCTATTCATAGCTTCCTTTATAACAGGCATTATTTCAATTGGCTGTTGCAATTCTGATAAAACAAATTGACCGTTTGGACGCAATATCCTGTAATATTCCTTTATAACCAGTTCTGGATCTCTCATGGTGTATAGAGTATGAACAGAAATTATTCCTTCAAAGTAGTTATCAGGAAATGCTAGCTCTTTTTCTAAATCTAATTTAAGTAATTCTATATTTTTAATACCGGCATTTTTCTTTTTCTCCTTAGCTCTTTTAAGCATACCTTCTGTATAATCTATTCCCACAACATCATAACCTCTTTTAGCCAAAGCTATAGAAAAATTGCCAGTACCACACCCAGCATCTAATATTATGCCTTTATCAGAATATTTACTGACTTCCTCAACTACCTGCTCTAGAAGTTTTTGATAAGGTTGGAAGTGATTAGGCAGAGAGTCGTATACAGTGGCGTATAAATCCCAAAAGCTAACCATGTTATTCCTCTAACAAGTTATTAGCCCATTATCCACTTCTCCATCGTTACTCTCGGAGAGAAACTGGTAACCAAACTTGGACGACAGCTTTGGTGCTATGAGAACATCGGCCTCTCTATTAGGTTTCCGTCATATCATATGCAGTTCAGGACTATCGGCCAATCATAACTTTGTCCTTAACCGCAACCCCCACCTTAGGCACAGCTCCCGTTTTAGCTTCCAATAAGGAAAGCACCTTGTCCGAAGGGTTAATATGGGACGGCTTCAGGTGTGCCAGCTCAGCCCCTTCAGCTTGCCGCTGATTTTTATAATTAGTAAAGACCCCCGTGGGTAACAGAGTAACCTCTATCGGTTTGAATCCAATCAGCCTCTCCAAGCTTGCCAGGTCTTTGTAAATGTATAGGCCATCCTCTAATTTCTTGATTTGCTCATATACTGCTATAGCCACATCTTCCTCTGTGGCAATATGATTATCATTGAGTTCAAGATAGAGATGTAGCTTCGCTGTTTCCCCGACTTCTTTGCGCGCTGTCCAGTCCCGGTAAGGTATTTTAGTGTTCTCAATTGCCTGCCAGATTACCCTTTCTGTTAATCGCATAAAGCCTAGGTCAATGAGATCATCGGCCCGTCTCTCGAAAACCATCTGGGGTATATCAATGTTCAGTTTTTCGTTTCGTAGCGCTGTTATCCTAATCATATCTCCGACTCTATACCTGACCATAGCGCCGCCATGGAAGTTAGTGATAACCAATTCGTAGTTCTCCCCCGCTTTCACCTCATCTAACAGGACTGTCTTCGGCTGATAGCTATGGTTAAGTTGCCACTTAAAGTGTTCCTTTTCCGGTATAAACTCAAGGAAATTAAGGTTGGGGAAAAAGACCATGCCATCATAGTCCCAGGTTTGCGTGGCGATAACCGCGGTTTCGCTATTGCCATATACCTCCAGAGGAGCTCTGCCCCACAAATCCTTGATTCTCTCCTTGTAAATCGTACAATCCGTTCCCATAGAGGCTATTATCTTTAATGTCCATAAATCCTTGGGTAACATGGGGCGCCTGGCCAGCTTACTTTTAATCAAGCCTTTAGCCAGCCGAGATAGCATCTTTGGCTGTGACAGTAACTGAGAAAACTTCGTGTTTCCCGAGCCCTGCCTGAATTTTTCGCCAATGCCCACTAATACGCCAGCCAAGCCAAAAAAGCCAGCCATACCTTCAGACAAAGCCAGCCTAAAACCTTTATCTACTCTCTCCTCAAAGGACATTCCTTCCGATTCACGAAGGGATGGCAAAAACTCCCAGCCCAGCTCCTCTTCCATCTTATAGGCTATGGTGCCGGTTAGACAAAGTATCTGGGCCATAGCACGCAGCATCTTGTCGCCATTCTTATAAGGGATATCCCCCCTTTCTTTACAGGCAGCGAAAAGCGCTATGGCGCTGAAATTTTGTCCTGCCTCTTGCCAGAATCTTTGGCTGACGGGCACCCATTTATGCGGATATTCACCTGATCTGCCTGAAGTTTGCACCCACAGAATGGGCTTCGTTGGCAGGGTATCCTCACGCTGTTCCAGAAGAACCGGGCAGTAGTCGGCATAGGTAGTCATTGGCACCTGCTCTCGGAATTCCTCCACGGTATAAGGATTAGCTCCGTTCACGATATACCGGCCCAGTTCGCATCTCTTTAGTAGCTCTAGCTGCTCCAGTAGTAACCGCTTCTGGATAGCCATAAACTCGTCCATGCTGAGATCAATGAAACCACAACACCTTTGCCATAGCTCTTCAGTCTTGCCTTCCCTCAGAAGTTCAGCTGCTCTTGACATGTAACCACCTCCCAAGCTTAAAGTTCGGCTAGAAAAACTATGACACCTATTGGTTAGCTTGGGAAGTGATTGTGTTCTAGAAGATAGTTCTATTAGATAGGAATAGTTGGTTAGAAATGAGGCTGTATGAGGGTTAATAGAGGCTTGATTAGAGGTTTTTAGCTTTGCTACCAGAGCCACCGAGGGCTTGTAGTTTCTGGCTTAATTCTTCAAAGGTTTTATCCTTTGGTTGCTTACCTAGTTCTAGTCCATAGCTAATAAAGAACTCAAGGAAATTTCGTAACAGCTCCCTTGTTCCCTGCTGGAACTGATTGAATTCTTCCTTGGTTATATAGTTTTGCTTCCCGGAGTCTTCCTTCAAACAGCTATCAATAAGAAAGTTAAGAAAGTCCGAACGGTTCATATCACCACGATTTTCATCTACTTTCCTTACCACCTCGGCATCAACTATTAGCATCCTTTTCTCTGGCATGGAACACTCCTTTTATAATTTGTTGCAAACAAAGAGAAACCTGAGGAATCCGCTTCCTCAGGTTACCCACAGACCGACAAACTGTTAAAATTAGCTTTCATCTGTCAAGCCAACCAAGCATCTCGGTTACACCATCTATACTTTTAAGCAACTTCAAACCCAAGTCAGTCACTTGATAGGTTACTGCTGGATTACCCACCTTGACTTTATTGATAAAGCCTCGGCTCATTAGAAAGCCAAGATACTTTTGTATTTGGCTATAGCTCATATTGGCGCTGTACATAATCTCTGTCTTGCCAGCACCGTTCTCCCCCACCCTCAGCATGTCAGCTATAATCTCTATGTTAGACCTTCTATTGTTCATCTTCATCCCTGCTTCTCCCTCCCGTGTCCTATTGTTTCAAGTTTTTATTTAATACCCTGGGCACTAACTTCCACTGCCCCATCTTGACCCAAAGGGTTCAGATTAATGAGCCTAAAGGTTCACAAAATACTATAATACTTTACCTTTTGGCAATTTGTCAAGAGAACGATTTAAATCATCTAATATGTAAACAATGTTTATCAATTTTATGAGGGGGTGCTTGCTTTACTAAGAACCTCTACTCCGTTTCCTTAGTGCCCATTGATTAGCTTGCTCTCAGCTCGGCTGATTCTAATTGTTTGGCTGTGCTAGTCTGCTTTAGGGTTACCAGGAACTTTTTCCTGGGACGGACCCTTAGTTTGGCTATGGATTTTTGGGGAAAGCTAAAGGAGTCGCGTTTTGCCGCTGGCTGTTCTTCCACCTCTTCTACATCGGGCATCTTTACCAGCCTATCTAACATATCTATAAATGGAGTGACCTTTCGTAGCCTTACAGTAATAGTGGTGCCCTTATCCCAGGAGCCAACTTGTTGCACGATGGTTGCCTCGAGCGCCTCTTCCACTTGGTAAGCGAATCTTAGTAACCGAGCTGCATCAATAGGCGGAAGTATAACTAACTCTGCCTCTTTAACCAAGGTGCCGGAGCTATCGCCTCCCTGCGGCAGGTATTCTGACCCTCCTTCCACACCTTGGAGTGTGAAACGCTCATCAATAACTAATTCCCCGTTGTAAACTCTCCTAATAGCCTGGGCAAGCTCTTGGCGCTTTATGTCTTTAAGAAGGTAGCCTACTGCCCCAGCTTCCAGAGCCTCAGCCAGACAGTCCTCACACAAGGTTAGCATAATAATTTTAGAAGGCGTCCGTTTTTGGCAATAGCGGCGAGTAGCCTCAATTCCGCCCATGCCTGGCATCTCGGCTTCCATAAGGATGATGTTTGGTGAGAGTATTTCCGTCTGGCGCAAGGCTTCCTCAGCAGAGGAGCAATCGCCTATGATTTCCATATCTTCTTCCTGCTCCAGCATACCTCTCACCCCACGGCGAACAATCTCATAGCTATCAACTAAGAGTACTCGGATTTCCTTCATAATTTTTTGCTCCCTATCTTTGATATTACTGAGCAAGAGCAGGAATTGGTACAGATGGTTGATAAAAAATAGCTTTTGATACTTTGGGCACTTGACCTGTGCCCCATATAGTTTAGACTCAGCTATAGTATCCTACGGCTTCCAGCGGGGATAAATAGCCCATTAGTAACTTTATGCCTAGGTAATTAGTCCTATTGGCTTGTTCTGAGAAAGTGCTCAAAGGGAGCTTTGTTAGGTGGAGCCTTAATTGTATTTGCCGCTATCCCATCAGTTTTGGGGATAGGTTAGTGGATAGGTTAGTGGCTGGAGTTCTTCGGTTGAAATCCAGCCATAGCGTATGGCTAAGACCACAGCGTGGGCTCTATCATTAGCATTTAGCTTACGGAGGATGTTACTAACATGATTCTTAATTGTCTGCTCACTGATTTGCAGAATATGGGCGATTTGCTTATTTGAGTTGCCGTTGGCAATGTAGTTCAGAATCTGTGTTTCCCTGGAGGTGAGGGAAACAACTATAGTATCCATAGTTTTCCCATTGATATTATGTATGCTTCGGAATTGTTTTAATACATGCTCAGCAACCTTAGGTCTGGCTAAGACGCTGTCATTTATAGGGTAATCACCACGGGCGACTTGTCTTATGCTCTTGGTCAGCTCTTTGGCAGTGATGCTCTTATCTAAGTAGTCTGCAGCTCCGGCCTTGATAATCTCAAAAAGCTGCTTGTCATCAGGCCTATAAGTTAGTATTATTACCTTGGTAGTTGGGCAGTGTAGGGCAATTTCTCGCGCTAGTTCAAGGCCTCGGAGGGAAGGATAGTCAATATCCAGTAGCAGCACATTGGGAGAGTTAGCTTCAATTAGGGCTATTGGGTTCTCACTTGGGGCACTATCAAATACCTCGAAGTCAGGTTGTTGGGACAAGGCGTGGCGCACCCCAACTCTAAAAAGAGCCTGTTTATCAACTATGGTTACTACTATTTTGTCCATCTAATCATCTCTGGTAGTAGTTAGCTTTGTTAAGACAAAAATGCCAGCAAATGCCAGCTGGCTATATTATAAACCACCAAATAGCTATTTGTCAATAAGTTATCGAAAAGTTATCGAAAAGTTATCGAAAAGTTTGTTTAATTCAACTAGCATCACTTCTTCCAATATAAGTTTCGGCTACCAGTTGACAAATTTTATGTGAACCTGTATTCTGAAATTAGATTTAGTTGTCCCAACTTTTCTGAAGGTACAAAATATGTATATACTCAATAGGCTCACCCGAAGAGGCTACTACCAGAAGATACCATTCCTGTCTGAAATCACCCATTTGCAGGATTGCTTAATAAAGGAGACACCCCTATAATTTAGCGGGGATTGGATTAACTTTTTGACATTTGCCATTTGGCAAATTATAATTTAATCATGGAGTAATAAATTAAAGGTGGGTTAATTCTAATGGTGGAAAGGGAAATTAGTATTAGTCCTATGTTCAAGTGGCTTACTAAGCGATTCGACAAGAAGGACAAGAAGGTCAAGAAGGGGCGGAAGACAAGGCTCTTGTGGGGAAGGGAATTCAAGACTGTAAAAAAGGGGCTAGATGAAAAGCAGGTAGTTGATTCTGTGAATGACCCGGTGGCACAGTATGGTGCTTCACTCGACCCACTCCTTGAAACGACAGTAACGGATGCTGAACAGCTAGCAGCCAGCATCAAGGTGAAGGCACAACAAGAGGCCGAAGCCGAAGCTGAGAGGATTATTAGCCAAGCCAAGCAAGAGGTTCAGGAGATAAAGCTGAGCGCTGAAATAGCAGCTGAGAAAGAAGCGGAAGATATTCTGTCAACGGTAAAGAGAAAAACTGAAATCATTGAGGCAGAAGCAAAGCAGCGAACTCTACTATACCTCCTCAGGGCAAGAGAGGAGATAGAGAAACAGATAAGGGAGGACTACAAGCGGGCTTACGCCCGATTATCCTCTTCCGTACAGGACCTAATGAATGAAGGGCAGAATATAGAAGTGGAGTTGAAGAACAAAAGAATAACGCTGTGGGAGAGCGAAAGCTTTGAACTGAAGGAATATGAAGCTGCACTGCTCAAGACCTCTGAAGTTACTGTGCTTCCTCTTGAAACATTGGCTCCTGAAGAGGGGACAGAGCAACCCGTTCAGCTTCAAGAGGAAGTTTCAGAGGAGAAAACAGAAGAGCCTGTCCAGCTTCAGGAAGAAGCTACTGAAGAGGGGACAGAGCAACCCGTTCAGCTTCAAGAGGAGGTTTCAGAGAAGGAAACAGAGCAGCCTGCCCAACTTCAAGAAGAAGCTACTGTCTCTGAGCCAACGGAGGAGGCAACGGAAGAGCTCTTGGGGCAGCACCCTCCGGAGGAAATACCTGACAGAGAGGAAACCAACTCTACCCAGTTAAAACCAGCGGATAGCCAAACCCTTTATGCTGGTGAGGTAGAGTTAGCTATAGCTATGCCAGTAGAACTAAAGATGGTGTCTAAGTTATATAATTATTTGCAAACGATACCTGATATAAAGATTCTCCGTACAACAGGCTCTTGGGACCGAGGCACTACTATAACAGTTGTGGCAGATAAGCCGATTCCCTTAATCAGTAAAATATCAAAGATACCTGGTGTGGAAGTAACATCAGAGTTGCTTCAAAAGGATGATTTGGTGAAGGGGACATCAAGCTCACTGCTGCGAGCAGGGGGAAAGGGAGTAAAAGGGGTAAAAATAATCAAACTAACTTTAAAAGAAGCGTAATCTCCCTAGTTGTAGGTAAGTGATGGGGATGTTACGAAAACTGGAGTTATTTATTAGATTACCTTGAGGAGAGAGGGAATGGAGTCACCTAGAAAGACATCGCCAGAAGAGTTAGGCCAGATGCTGGTCGAGGCAAAGCTGATTACTGAGGAACAGCTACACCATGTCAAGGAGCTACAAGCCAAGAATGGTGATAAGATTGAGCGAATCCTGCTGCAAGAGCGGTTAATCTCACTTCAGCAACTGGCACTCTTTACCAGCCTGCAACTGGGAGTCCCCTTTGTCAACTTGAAGAAAGAGGGGGTTCGACCTGAGGCAGTAGCGCTAATCCCTGAGGTCATAGCCAGGAGATATGGTGTTATCCCCATAGATACACTGGATGGTACACTAGTGGTAGCTATGGAAGACCCGAGGGATATCCAGGCTATTGAGGACCTAGCAGCCCTGACAAGGAGGAGAATCGAGCCGGTGCTCAGTACCTCTCAGGATATCCAAGAGATGATAGACCTCAACTATAGGGTCGGTGGTGAGATTGAAGAGCAGCTTAGTCAAATTCCCACTCGCTACCAGAGAGTGGGGGTAGCGGAGGCACGCGTCTCGGCTGAGGCAATTGCTCAAGCCCCTGTTGTTCGCGCTATAGACCTCCTTATCAAGCAGGCAGTGAGAGACCGAGCCTCTGATGTCCATGTTGAGCCTCAGGAGGACAAACTGCGTGTCCGCTACCGTATTGATGGTATTCTGCATGAAATTATGTCCCTCCCCTTGAGTGTCCATCCACCATTGCTTTCCCGAGTGAAAATAATGTCTGGACTGAACATTGCTGAACGCCGCCGCCCCCAGGATGGTCAAATTACCTTTGATATGGGAGATAGGGAAGTAGACATCCGAGTGGCTACCTCAAATACTGTACATGGAGAAATGGTGGTGCTACGTCTCTTGGATAAGACCTTTGCCTTTCTCCCCCTACCAGAGATAGGCTTTCTGCCTGGGACCTTGGAGAGGTACCTACAAATGGTGAAGACTCCCTTTGGAATGGTATTAATCAGCGGTCCTACCGGCTCGGGTAAGACCACTACTCAGTATGCTACGGTTAACCAGCTTGATAGCGTTGGACGCAATATCTTGACCATTGAAGACCCGGTAGAGTATCGCTTCGCTAATATCAATCAGATGCAGGTTAACCCCGCGGCTGGGGTGACCTTTGCCACCGGACTTAGAGCCTGCATGAGGCTTGACCCCGATGTTATCCTAATAGGAGAGATACGTGATGCTGAGACGGCTCAGATAGCTACCCAGGCATCCCTCACCGGTCACCTGGTGCTCTCCTCGGTTCATGCTAATGACACTGTAAGTGTTGTCTTCCGAATGATAGACCTGGGGGTAGAACCTTTCCTTCTTGCCTCGGCAGTGGTTGGTGTCGTTGCTCAGCGGATGGTGCGCCGCGTTTGTCCCTATTGTTCTCGGCCTATCCCGGTTAACCCCGAGGAGCAGGCGGCTTACGAGCAGGAGATGAACGAGAAACAATCGGAATTTCTTATTGGTGCTGGTTGTAACTTCTGCGCCAATACTGGCTACCTAGGGCGAACCGGCATCTTTGAGGTTATGGTAATGAGTGAATCAATAAGAAGGATGATTTTGAGTGGTGCCGACTCTGATGATATTCGCGCCCAAGCCTATAAAGAAGGCATGGCCTCACTATGGCATGATGGTATGCTGAAGGTAAAAGAGGGCGTCACTACTCCTTATGAAGTCATACGCAACGTTTTCTCTATCGGTTGAGGAGAGACAATGGCAAAAACCCTTGATATTCCCACAAAGCGAAAGGTTCTATCTTATCGCTATGTAGCTGCTACCAGCCAGGGGAAACTGGTGAAAGGCACTATTAAGGCTACCAACGAGGTTGCTGCTGAGCGCCTTCTCATCGGGCAAGGTTACCGTCCCGTAAATGTGGAGGTTGCTCCTTCTATGTTCAGCCTGGAAGAAGCTTTACCTAGCCTTTTCAGAGTCAAGCCTCGCGATGTGATTGTCTTCTCCCGCCAGCTAGCTACACTTCTCCGGTCAGGCATTTCACTCCTACCCGCTCTGGAGATTCTCCAGGGGCAAGTAACTGGCAGCAGAGCATTTAAAAAAATCATGGGAACTATGGCTGATGACCTTCGCGCTGGCAGCGCATTTTCTCAAGCCATTTCCAAACACCCTAAGGCTTTTAGCGATATCTACTGTAGAACGATTGCGGTTGGGGAACAGTCGGGGAATCTGGAAACCGTTTTGAACCGAATGGCTGACTACCACGAGAAACAGGGCGCAACAGCTAAGAAGATAGGCAGGGCTTTAACCTATCCGCTAATGATTATGGGTGTTGGCATAGTAGTAGTCGTTATTCTTATGACCGTGGTCATGCCTCAGCTACTTGGCATGTTTACTGCTATGAATGTAGACTTGCCCCTGCCCACCAGGATTCTTATCTGGGTAACAAATTTCCTCACTGCCAACACGCTTTACCTCTTGGTAGTTGGGGTGCTATTAGCTGCCGTGGCACTGTGGCTGGTCAAACAGCCTTCGGGAAGGCGGCTGCTTGACCGGCTGCGACTCACCATTCCCATAATCGGTCCCCCTACCCTTATGGGAGAGTTAGCTCGTTTCAGCCGAACCATGTCGGTGCTTATCAGCGCTGGATTGAGTCTGCAAGAAATAATGGAGATGATACCCCAATCCAGCAACAATAGGGTCATCCGTGATGCCTTAAGTCGGGTCAATGAGGGGCTCCTGCTGGGAGGGGGGCTATCTGAACCGATGTCCCGCATAGATATATTCCCACCCCTCCTCGTCCAGATGGTAGCGGTGGGTGAGGAAAGCAACACCCTTGATTTTACCCTGGGGGTTGTTGCCGATTTTTATGAGATTACCGCCGAAGAAAAAACGAGTGCCATGGTGGGGATGATGGGCCCTCTCCTCACCATTGTTATGGCTCTGGGGGTTGGCTTCATCGCTATATCAATACTTATGCCAATGTATACCCTCACCGGAGCCTTTGGCTAACAAGTTAACCGGCAAGGTTAGCAATATTATGAAATGCCTGGAACAAGGGATATTAAGACTTTTTCGAGGGCAAAGCAAGGCTGTTTGGTGATGAAAGTAAGAAATAGTCAGAAGGGGTTTTTACTGATTGAAATACTAGTCGGCTTGGCTCTTGTGGGAATCATTGCTGCTGGCTTCATCAATGGGCTATCAACCACTTTCAAGGGGGTAACCGTGAGCCAGGAGAGAGTGACTGCTGAGAGCTTAGCTAAATCACAAATAGAATATATTAAAGTTCAAGATTATATACCGGTAGCAGAATATGACCCTGTAACAAATTGTTATGAGCTAATTGATATTCCTGCAGACCTGGTTGCGGCTGGCTATACTGTTGAAATTAACCCTCCCGAAGCTATTATTAGCGATGTGGTTGAACTTCAAAGCATAACAATAGCCATTAAGCGTAATGCTAGGGGAAAGTTAATAACCTCGGTCTATAGGGTGGGGGATTAACTTGATGAAACGAAGGGAAAAAGGGTTTACCCTGCTTGAGGCACTAATCGGGGTAGCTATAATGGCTATCGTTGTAGTGGCGGTTGCGATGACCATAACGACATTGCTGCTGAATGAGGGGCAAGCTGCTGGGCAGAATACGGCCTTGCCTCAGGTGCAGAATGCCGGCTATTGGATTTCGCGTGATGTTCAGATGGCAAGGAACGTCACTCCCAGTGCCCCCAATGGTTTCCCCTTATCTCTTGACATCCCAAGGGATGATAACCCGGACAATGATTATACCATTGATTATTTGTTTGATGGCGGTAAGCTAAAGCGCCAGGTTTACGACTCTTTGGGCACTCTGATTTCAGAGACTTTTATTGCTGAGTACATTGATACTAGCAATACCACATTTAGTGCCCTGGACGCCGACGCCGGTCTCTATAAGCTCACCGTAAGAGCTTCCAGAGATGAAACTGGGGCAACAAGAAGTTACGAAATTAGCCAGCGGCTCAGTTCGAGCAGTTGAGGAGAGGGAAGCAAAAGGTGAAATTACTGAAGAGCAGGGAATCTGGACAAACCATGGTAATGGCTTTAATCCTGCTGGCGGTGGGTAGTTTGCTGGTGGTCCCGATGCTGAACCAGTCGTTTACCAACCTGGGGTATCACCAATCAATCGAGTGTAGGACGTTGACTAGTTACTCTGCCGATTCTGGCGTGGAATATGTATTGTGTAAGTTATATAACGCACCAGGCGCATATACGGAAACCCCTTTGCAAGAGAGTCTTACCCTCAACGACAGAACGGTAAATGTTACTGCTGAATATATGGGTGGCGGTATCTATGATATAACCTCTGTCGCCAGTGGTGGCGGTTGTGGCAGCACAACAATTGTATGCTATGTCAACCTGAGCGCCGGTTCCTTCGCCTTCGCTATCGCGGCTAAGGATTACATGCATATTGACAACACTACGGTTGACTCATTACCAGCCCCGGGTGGTGAGGCCAATATCCATTCTAACGGGGATATTGACCTAGTCGGTGCTCAAACAGTGGTCAACGGTGATGCCTCTGCCGTAGGCATAATTTCCGGGTGGGACAAGGTTAACGGGGTGGTTACGTTCCCCAGCCCGCCGATACAGTTCCCCGGCGATTACTCCGAGTTATACGAGATGATGGCACGGGAAGGAGAAGACAGCCCGTGGGAGGGCGACTATCTCATTACGGGTGGAACCCAATACCTGGGACCATTATATATCAATGGGGACCTAAAGGTTGAGGATGCAACACTAATACTTGAAGGGACGGTGTATGTTACTGGTATGATTAGTGTGGAAAACGGCAATATTGACGGAGAACAGACGGTGGTTGCCGAGGGTAGTATACGCATCGAACAGGGTGCCGTTCGTTCTGAGATTATCCCACTCATTATCTCTACAAAGGTCGACGGTGAAATCTACTCGGAGACGGGGACAACGGTGGATGGAGTATTATATGCCCCTTACGGCAGTATCAGGTTAGAAAATGGTGTTCGTTTATACGGTGCTGCCGGTGGAAAGACGGTTAATATACAAGGCTGCACCATCACCTATGCCAAAGAGCTTCAAGGTCGCCAGGACCTGCCTGGCGGTGAACTGGTAACTATCAGCTACAGCTATAAGTAGTGGGCTAGAAATTACTGAGGAGCAAAAATGACGCAAGAAACTGAAGTTCCCAACCAGATTAGCCTGGAAATGGAACGAACGGCTGCCCGGAGGGCAAGGGACAGAGCCAAAAATGCCAGGTGGGACCTTAATGTTGCCATATTCTTGTTTGCCGTTTTGATTCTTGTCATAATCCTGGCTACATATACAAAAATGGGAATTGAGATTGTGGCGCCAGTTGCCATCTTTGGCTTAGCCATGGCCTGGCTGGTGGGGTGGAGGCGGGGAAGGGAATTATACCAGCACTTCTACGATGAAGAGCTATCAAACTTGGAGCAGGAGCAAAAGTTAAAAATAAAAAAGACGGTTAAGGAAGCGGTAGAGGAAACAATAGAGGAGAAGGTTCAGAAGGCACTGCGTGAGAGGTGGCGATAACCGGAGGGATTAAATTCTAAACGTTTTGGTCATTAGTGCTTTGTATTTGTTCCGAAAATAGAATGCCTTAATCCTTCTGTCATTCTGAGCCGAAGGCGAAGAATCTCAAACCTCCTTTAGACCCTTCCCCTTCCCCTTCACTTCGTTCAGGGTCAGGGTGACATAGAAGTGGCTGAATGCTTACCACCCTTTTTCATCATTCGTTGGTGGGCAGTCGCCCATGGGCGTTTGTTTAGAGTTTAGTCCGCCTAAGGCGGATAGTATTTAGAATTTCCCGCCCCCTATTAAGGGAAGGGGGGAGTGTAAGCTGAAAAAGAGGGACTGAAGAATGGAAGTTATAAAGAACCTGCTCATCAGATTTCGCCAGTCGGGAGTTCTACTTTTAATCGGTTTTTTCCTTATCATCTACATTGCCTTTGGCTTTGTCTATTGGCAGCAAGGCTCACAGCAAAAAGAACTTGAGGAGCAATCCGCCAAAATAAGCCTCATAGTCGCTAGGCCATTACCCAGCGAGGAGAAGTTACGGGCAGAATACGATGAAGCTAACCTTTCTCTCGCTCCAATGACAGATAGTGATGCCATTGCCATACTCGTTGGCATAGCTGAGAAGAGCGGAATTGATACTAGCCCTGATAGCGGTAAGCTCGTTGTTCCCTCAGCCCAGGTCGGGGAGGAGAAGGTGGGGGGAGGCACATATCAGGTTTTTTCCTTCAAGAATATCAGTGTGCAGGGTGATTATAGCAATGTCATCGCTTTCATCTCCGACCTTGATTCGGGTGAAACACGGGAGACCATAGCGCTGAAAAAGGTAACTATTGGCCAGATTGAAGTTAAGGGCGAAGGTGAAGGGGAAACCAAAACTGAGACTAAGGCTACACTGGATGTTGACCTCTATACTAAACTTTAGGGTGGTGGCATTTGATGCCGGTAGTCAGAGGAGAAAGCAACCTTGGCTAAGAGAATCGTAACCCTTGAAATAGATACCACTGCCATCAGGTTCATGGAGACCAGTGGGGGAAGAGTAGTAAAATGGGCAAGCCTCTCTCTTGAACCCACCATGGTTGAAGACGGGGTGATTTCAGACCCCCGGGCTCTGAGCGCTGCGGTCAGACAGCTTATGGACTCAAGTGGTATAAAGGCGAAGGATGTCATTGCCAGTGTCAGCGGTCTTTATTCGGTAAGCCGTATCGTGGCGGTATCCAACCCGCCCGGGGGGGTAACCACCCCAGAGGCAGTTCTAGAGGCGGCAACGGATATAATGCCCTTACCTACGGATGAGCTGTATCTCTCCTGGCAGCTTATCGCCGCCGGTGGGGGTGCCCAGCAAGTGCTTGTGGTGGGTGTGCCCCGAGATGTGATAGATGCTGAGATGCAAGCCTTGAGGGCGGCGGGCATCAATTCCCGTACACTGGAGCTCAAGGCTATAGCTCTAGTCAGGGCAGTGAATAAGGAGCAGGCTCTCATCCTCAATATTGAGCCCTCCAGCTTTGATATTGTTATAGTGGTTAATGGCATACCTGAGGTTATGCGCACCCTAGCCTGGCAGCCGGATGGTCTTACCGTGGAAGATAGGGTAGAGCACCTGGCGATGAATCTGGAGATGATAGTGGGCTTCTATAATTCGCATCACCCCGATACTCCCCTCAACCCGGCTACCCCCTTCTTTATCACCGGGCAGATGTCCAGAGACCTCGACCTGGTGGAGAAGCTGCCAGCCAGGGTAGGCTATCCTATTGAATCACTGGCACCACCGTTAGAGTGTCCCAAGCACATGCCTGTCTCCCAGTATGCCGTCAATATCGGGCTTGCCCTGAAGGGGAGGACGCCAGCTAAAAGTCTGGAGCAGGATGGCTATGTGCCGCCCGATATCAATCTCCTGCCCGAAACCTATAAAGCATGGAAGCTTTCAGCCAAGCAGATATACTTCGCTGGTGCTGTAATAGCCGCCATTGCCCTGCTATTCCCTCTATATCAGATGACTGCTGGGGCTATGGATAAGACGGCTGACCTGCAGGCAAGATATAATATCCTCAATAATGAGCTGCTACGGAGGCAGCTTGAAATTAAAAACCGTGAACCCCTGCAGAAGGCTATTGGTGAATATAATACCATTGCGAATATGGGCGGCGGCTTCACCGAAGACCTGAGGGTTATTAACAGCGAAGCCGACCGACTCGGTGTTCAAGTAGAGTCTGTTGTCCACCAAGGCGAGAGTATCACCATGACCTGCCAGACAGAGCCTGAGAGCCATATCGTTTTTAGAGAATACGTAGCCAGTCTGGAGGAAAGCGGCCGCTTCGCTACGGTTACTCCTCCCTCTGAGAAATTCGCCTATATCACCGGCGGCACTATTGAGCTTGAGCCCGCCCAGTGAGTAAGCGCGTGAGAAGCAGGGTGTTCTAAGAGGGGCGCCGGTCCCTCTTAAAGTAATCTTCCCCTTCCCCTTACTAAGGGGAAGGGGATAAAGGGGATAGGGTTACTAATTCTCAGATACGACTGACCACCTTGAGGTCATAGAGTTCAATATAGCCGCACCTGGGACAAAAATAAAGGGCAACGGATAGCCCCGGCGAATGCTCTGAGCTCACTATTCCTCTCCTTACCAGCTCAAAGGCGCCATCCCCCGGCTGTAATTGTGCCTGACACCGAGGACATATCTTAACCACTGAATTCATAGTTTTACCCCACCTTGATTAAATCCTAATATCTAAATCCTAAATACTAAACAAATCCTAATTTTCAAATTTCAAAACTGCTTAATCCTTTTGGATTTTGGTTATTTGATATTGTTTAGAGTTTAGAGATTAGTATTTAGTATTTTTTCACAAAAGGACAGGTGCCCGATTTTATGCTTCCCGGACACCTGTTCTTCATACCTCCGCTTCCACCAAAACCCTGTTAAACCATCTTTATCATACTATGGATTATTAATACCCGGTGCTTGCTTGGTCCACCGTTCCAGAGGCATCAACAGTATAGGTGCCCTTGGTGGTGTCTGTAGCCAAATAGTTGACCAGTCCGGTTCCAAGACCATCGGCCATTATATCGTGCTGATAGAGTAGAAATCCATCCAGGTCACCAGCTGCGTATGCAACTCCATCGGGGTCATTTATCTTGTCAACAGTGATTGCCGAGGTCGCATCGGGGAAGGCACCCATATCGCTAGTGGCTACGGCTATCGGATTGGGCAGTGAGCTCAACTGGTTATCAACCATCAGGGCAATCACGGCTGTCTGGACGTTGGCGAACTCAGTTTCTGCCGCCTCCTCCTCACCAGCGCCGATGAACCGTCCCACATTGGGGATGACCACGGCTGCCAGCACACCAAGGATGGCAACCACGATGAGCAACTCAATCAGGGTAAACCCCTTCTCCCCCCTTTTAGGTAATCTCATTTCCTAGCCTCCTTCTCACCTCACCCCATTTTATTGAGGTAAATATGCCACAGATTATTAATACCCGGTGCTTACTTGGTCCACCGTTCCAAGTAAATCAACAGTATAGGTGCCCTTGGTGGTGTCTGTGGCCAAATAGTTGACCAGTCCGGTTCCAAGACCATCGGCCGTTATATCGTGCTGGTAGAGTATAAATCCATCCAGGTCACCAACTGCGTATGCAACTCCATCGGGGTCATTTAGCTTGTCAACAGTGACTGCCGAGGTCGCATCGGGGAAGGCACCCATATCGCTAGTAGCTACAGCTACCGGATTGGGCAGTGAAGCCAGCTCGTTATCGGTCATCAGGGCAATCACGGCTGTCTGGACGTTGCTGAACTCAGTGGCTGCCGCTTCCTCCTCACCGGCACCGATGAACCGCCCCACATTGGGGATGACCACGGCTGCCAGCACACCAAGGATGGCAACCACGATGAGCAGCTCAATCAGCGTAAACCCCTTCTCTCCTCTTTTTGGTAGTCTCATTTCCTAGCCTCCTTTCCTCCTTATTTTTGCTCCCTCCCTGAAAGAGAGAAAGCTAGCCCTTTCATTTAAGGCTACATATGACAATATAAGGCATAGCGCTGCTGCTGGCAATCCTGCAAATGGGTGATTTTTGAGGGTGAAAGACTAGCTCTTTTAGGTGAGGGAGACTAAGTCGCTTCGCTCCAAATCCTAAATCCTAAGCACTAAATCACAAATAAATCCCAAATGTCAAAATCCAAATGACAATTGAAATCCAAATGCTTAAATGCCAAAACTACTTCTTCTTAGGCAAAAGAATAGAAGAAAATATCAAAGTAAGTTCTTGGGCTTCCCTCAGTAACTTTTGGCATTCATCTCGTCTATTGGGATTTGCTTTTGCAATCATTCTGAGCCAATGCTTTGTCTCTTTTGACTCTTTTTTGCAGATAGAAATTTTATGTCGGAAATCTTTCTTGGATTCTGCTCCATCTGCTTCCATGTAGTTTGCCCCAATACTGGTTCCTGACCTTACTATTTGACTCATAAGTGAACTATTGATAGGGTCTTTAGGGAGAGTTTTTACAAATTCGATAATAGCTTCACCGAATTGTGCTGTTCGTTCTTCAAGGTCATACTTCTTTTTGTCATTTGGATTTTGGGCTTGATTTGACATTTGAGCCTTGTTATTTGGCATTGTTTGGAATTTTACCATTTGGTCATTTGATATTGTTTAGAGTTTAGAGATTAGTATTTAGTATTTCCCGGATTAGTATTTAGAATTTCCCCTATTCCTTGTATTGGGCAAGCCCTTTCTCAATGGCATAAGCCGCTGCCTGGCTTCGGTTGACCAGGTGCAGCTTTTCCATAATATTCCGCAGGTGGGTCTTTACCGTGTTCTCGGAAATAAACAGGGAATCAGCGATTTTCTTATTGCTCCCCCCTTGAGCCACCAGTTGCAGCACCTCTCCTTCTCGTGGGCTCAAGTCAGCATCGGTTCCCTGAATGGATTCTCTCTCCACCCCGGCGCTGAGGTCTTTGAACTCGGTGAGTAGCGTTGTTGCCATAAGAGGGGAGACTATCACTCCACCCTGGGCAATATGAAGAATGGCATGAATCAGCTCATCTGGCTCGGTATTTTTAAGAATGTAACCCCTGGCACCAAACTTCATGGCGGCGAAGAGGTCAGCCTCCTTGTCAGAGACGGTCAGGACGAGGACATTAACCTGGGGCATCTCTGTCTGGAGGGCTTGAATGGCTTCTAATCCACTGCAGCGCGGCATATTTAGGTCCATCAAAACCACATCGGGGGCGATTTCCTTAGTCTTTTCTATTGCCTCCAGTCCGTCTAAGGCTTCCCCCACCACCTCTAGGTTTTCCTGGTTAGCCAATACAGCGGCGATGCCACGGCGAAACAAGGTATGGTCGTCCGCTACCAGTACTTTAATAGTGTCCATTTCATAACCTCACTTTCTCAACGGGAAGGCTGACCCTTACTTCTGTCCCCTCCCCGGGGGCGGTAGAGATATTCAAGCTGCCGCCAAGCCCCTCTGCCCTTTCTTTTATGATGTTCAGTCCGTGGTAGCCGGGCGGGGATTTTTCAAGGTCGGAAAGGTTGAAGCCCTGCCCATTGTCCTTGACGAGCATCTCCACTGCCTGGCTGGTCTGCTCCAGTTTCACCTCTACCTCAGTAGCTAGGGCATGCCTTCTAACATTGGTCAGTGCCTCTTGGGCAATGCGCAGAAGCTGCAGCTCAGCGACAGGGGAAAGCTGGGGGAAGGCTCGGGAGACATTAAATTGAACCGGGATAGCATTATTATCGCCGAATTCCCTGGTATAGTTGGCCAGGGCGGGTATTATGGGAAGGGTTCTTACCTCGGCACTTAATTGGTCAATGGATTCCCTGATGTCCTCATAGGTATCTTGCACTATCTGTCGAATGTCGCCAAGCTCGGTGAGCGCCTGCGCAGTGTTCTGGGAAGAGACTGAATCGCTTACTTGCTTTGTTTTTAGATTAAGGTAACCGAGTGACTGTGCCACCCCATCGTGTATTTCCCGGGCAATTCTTCGGCGCTCCTTAATAATAGCCTCCCTTTCTATACGCCGACGGATATTCAGGTTAGTGCGGTAAGGCACAATGGCAGCCACAAAGCTGAAAAGGGTATAGATTATCAGCAGGGTGAGATTATGTCCTTGCATAATCCAGGTAAATCTCTCACTAAACTGACCCAGAGCCAGGTGAGTAATGGAGAGGAAGATGGAGGCGGTAGCTGCCAGGGAAAGAGCCACCCTTTCCTCAAAAAGAAGGGCTGCCGTCATAATAGGGATAAGGGAATAGAGCAAGAAGGGGCTGTTAAGACCGTTGGTGTAGATAACCAGCAGGATGCAAAGCAAAAAGTCACCTATCAGAATTAGATAGGTCATCAGACTTCTCTCCCGCCAGCGGAGAGGAGAGAAGACTTTCAAGATGGTGTAGACGCCAAGCACACCCAGGATTATATAGAGTTGAATGAGAGGCATTGCTGGAGCACTTAGTCCTGGCACAACCTGCGTGAACATCACCGCCAGGGCGTAAGCCAGAAAGCGGTAGGTCGCTAGAAACTGGTATGCCTCTCTTTCATATCTGGTCTGCATTTTTTTACCACTATTAAACTAAAGCATCTTATCTCTATATGTCAAGTAGACTAAAAACGAGTTGTTTATTAAGGGGATTAAATCCTAAAGTCGCTTCGCTCCAAACCCTAATATCTAAATCCTAAATCCTAAACAAATTCTAATTTCTAAATTTCAAATTTAAAATCGTTTAGTTCCTTTGGATTTTAGACATTTGATATTGTTTAGAGATTAGAGATTAGTATTTAGAATTTCGCCATGAGCCATTACAGATACCACTGCCAGATTGCCTGTCCCCAAAGCAGGGTAACCATAGCTGATGTAGCCAGGAAAGGGGCAAAGGGTATAGGGTCGCTGCGCTTCTTAATCTTGAAAGCAAGTAAAATGGCAGCCACCAGACCGCCGGTTATCACCCCTAGCAACAAGGCTATGGCTACTAAGGGATAGCCGCTCATTAGTCCTACCAGTGCCCCTAGCTTGACATCCCCCATCCCCATCCCACGGCGATAGATGATAAAAGGCAGTGCCATAGCTGCCAGACCGAGAGCTCCTCCTGCCAGTGAGCTGACTACCTTGCCGAGGGCTTCTCCCGGTAGCGCACCTATCCCCTCAAGCCCCGGCCAGAAAAAAGAAAAGGCGAGGGCAAGTGCCATACCGGGGTAGATAACCTTGTCCAGGACCAGTTGGTTTTCCAGGTCAATAGCGAAGATGACGGTTAGCAAACTGGTGTAGACGAGAGATATACCCAGCTCCAGCCCAAGCCCGAATTTCCAGTAGAGTAAAGCAAACAGGAGACCGGTCACTCCTTCTACTATGGGGAGCCTGAGGGGTATGGGAGCTCGGCAATAGCGGCACCGACCACGCAGCCACAGATAGCTAAATATGGGGAGGAGGTCAAGAGTGCCCAGTTCACGGTTACAGGCAGCACAATGAGAACGAGGGTGAATTATAGATTGTCCCCGGGGCAACCTGTCTATACACACATTCAGAAAGCTGCCCACGAATAAACCCAGCAAGGCAAAAACCAACATCAATAATAAAGACAACTTTTTATATTTTCCTATACTAAACTGGATTGTGTCAGAGCTATGATACCTCAAGGGAGTGAACTAAGCAACGCTCTGGTTACGAGGATGTGGGACTCCTGAATATTCAAAGGCGTATTTAGCCTGCCCTAAGTATCTTCTCTTCCTCGGTGGGCTGGCGGCGGCTTCTGACGCACCCCGGCGGGAACTTAATTTCCTCGACCTCAGGTTTCACCTCTTCCGCCTTGGGTGCTCTCTGTTCCATAGTCTCCATTAGGTGAATCAGAACCTTATTCTGCTCAGCGGCACCCTTTTTAAGCTCCTGAGACGCCTCGCTTAAGCCCTGGATGGCACTGGTATGGCTCTTCAGGTGCTGGGCATACTCGGCTATGGCTGAGGCGAAGCTGTTTAGTGCTTGCTGTGTGCCTGCCATCCCCTTTTCAGAGGTCTCTATCCTCCGCTCCAGTATCCGGCTGCTACGCTGACTTGCTTCAATCACCGGGGCAAATATGCCCCTCTGCACCGTCTGCCTGCCCCGGCTAAGCTCATCAGCGTAGAGATAGAGGGCAAGGAGGGATAGACCTATGACTACAAAGATTAGCCCGTAGTCGCTCTGCATAAACAGGAGGGGGAAGCCAAGGTAGGGGATTCGGTTACTCACCTGCCCCTTCAGGTCTTCGGCTCGCACCATAAACGGGTCTTCACCGCCGGCATTATCGCCTTGGGTGCGGAAGGTTACGCCTCTTTCTGAGGTATCTACCCTTACCACCCGGTGGGCAACTACTACCGGGTAGTTATAGGCTTCCCGGACCATAGGTGGAACAGTATAAACAATAACATCACCAACCTTGATGTCAGAGGGCGATACCTCTTCAATCAGGATTAGGTCACCTGGCTCATACTCCGGCTCCATACTGGTGCCGAAGATAGCCATAAACGGCATTACCCCTCTAATTGAGAGGAAGCCAACAGTAACTGCGGCTATTATCAGGGTAAGTGCCAGCGCTCGCTTCATACCTCTAATAGAAAGGAAGGCGGCAACATATCTCGCTATTATTGATATGAACCACAGCACTCCTTTCACTCCTCTAATGAAGGGAGAGCCAGTAACACGGGCTGCTATTAAGATGAATCTCAATGCTCGTTTCATTTTAGTCTCTTACCCTCACCTCTGCATAATCAGGCAGTAGAATTCCGGGGTTATCGTCCACCCCACCTCCCACTCCGATGTGTCCGTTGAAACCAGGCAATAGCTACCGCCGGCAACCTCCACCGTAAAAGATACAGCTTCGGCACTATAAGTTATGCTAACATCGCTCAATGTAGGCGTGTCACCGCCAGGACCGGAGAAGTATGCCTTGTATTGAATCCAGCGGTCGCCATCATGAACTGAGTTGATGTTGGTGCCGCTGGTGGTGTAGTAATCACCGGTCCCGGTAGGTCCATACCAGGTAGCGGCACTAAGCCCGCCTTCAGTCGCTGCCGTCCTTATCTGAAACTGGATATTTGTTGCTGACGGCTCATCTATGGTAAAGGAGATAATGCCCCAATCGGCATCATGCCCACTGTCATAGGTTGACGAGGTCAGGTCACCTGATGCATAGTATGTTGAAAAATTCACACTTATCTCATCCAGAACTGGTGTGTCGGTTCCGTCAGAGGTGAATTCCATTTTATAATAAAAGTTGTCTCCAGACCAGCCCAAGCCAGACAGGTCAATTGAGTGCGAGCCTTCAGATAGCGTATCCCATTGGTCAGAATTACCGGAAGAATCATACCAGGTTGAACTATCTTGTGAAAATTGAACCTTTAAGCCGGTTCCTGAAGGAATAGCTGAGGCGTTGTAGCCAAAGCTGTCTATGCTTACCACTGTCTCGCCGGATAATAGATTAACCGAGGTAAGCGTTCCTGGCGAATCGTAAGCACTATAATTAACCTCAGCATATACCTGTGTGACCCGTGTGTATTTGCCTGCCTGTGATGCCCTAAGGCCAACACCAATTTGTAGGGCATCTATTTCAGCCCAGGTCCATGGTTGACCCGTTTGCGGGTTGTTATCCCATTGATAGTAATAAGGAGCATAACTAGTAGTAACTTCTATCCCAACGGGAGGATAAGGAGCAGTGTATTCCACGCTGTTGGTCTTGATGTGAAGGTAGAGACCATCCTGCTTTATCTTCTCTCCCTTAGCCACCGCATAGACCCTAATATAATTAATACTGCCGGAGCCGGTGGAGTGGTCAGCGATATTGTATAAATCCTCCTGCCAGTCCCACCAATCGGTGGCAATATAAGTGGCATCGTCATCATGGGGCGTCTCGTCGTCTACCTTATCCCAATGTTCTCCCCCAATTGGTACCTGCTCTGCGACCTCAGCCTCGTCGCCAGCGTCGTTTGGTCTCAGGGTTTCTGTTGCACCGGCGCCGCCAGCGGTAAGTTTGACCTGACCGCCATCAACAACAAGATTAGTCTTGGCAGCAATCAAATTTTCATTGTCAAAGCTGTCAGTTACCGTATCAGAAAAGGTGTCAAGTATCACATCCCCCGGGCTGATGACATCAACCTGGTTTAAGGTGCCGCCCTGGAAATCAGACTGACTTGTTTGAATCCAGGTACCTTCGATACCGGCGATGTCCTGTATATTAAAGGTAGCCTCTCCATTTTGTAGGGTGAGCAGCTGATAGTTGGGCGTCTCTCCCGCCTCCACCGAGCCGTCCAGGTATAGCTTCATATTGAGATAATCATATGCCTTAACTAAGTCACCGGTATTAGTCAGGAAAACCTTTACCGCCAAGTCCCCAGTGTATAGGGAATTCGGGGTTATATCAAACAGGCCGTCGCTAGGCACTTCACCCATGAGTGGCGGGTCTTCGGGAGGCGTCAGGATAGAATTCCAATTAGGCTGAGTGGCAGACGGCGCAGTGGTGGCTATTGCCTCCTCAGCTACAACATCCATTGTTGCCGTAGTTGTGGTGTAGGCAAAGGCATATAAGCCACCGGTAACTACCAGGGCTAGCACTAAACCTATTATTAACTGCCACTTCCTTTTCATTATTCGCCCCTCTGGACAATCTGACAGTAAAACTCCGGTGTTACTGTCCACCCCTCCTCCCATTCTGAGGTATCCCTTGAAACCAGCTCATAGTCACCACCAGTGGTAACAGAAAGGGTGTAGGTGTTACCGGGAGTAAAATCTTTTAAGTTAAAGGTGACCCATCCGTTTTCCAGAGCGAGTGTCCGGTAGTTGGGTGTCTCCCCTGCCTCTACCGAGCCTTCAAGATACAGATTTATATTAAGAGAGTCATACGCCTTAACCAGGTCACCGGTATTGGTTAAATATACCCGCACCGCTAGGTCACCGGTAAATTCAGAATGGGGGGTGATATCAAACAGGTCATCCATCGGCACATCACCCGAGAGCAGCGGAGCCTCGTAACTAACTTCAACATAGACCTGGGTGCAGTTTGTGTTTTGCTCTGCTGTCGGCTCTCTAAGTCCGACGCCGATTTGCAGGGCATCTATTTCATCCCACGTCCAGTCAGTAAGTGTTTGTGGGTTGGTATTCCATTGATATGAATAGGTAGCATAGCTGGTAGTTATAGTCGCCTCGCTACCGTTATATTCTGTTTCATTAGTCTTGATATGAGCATATACGCTGGTTTGCGTTGGGCTAGCATCGGCTCTACATTCCATATAGACCTTAACATAATTTATGGTGCCAGCGCCGGCGGAGTGGTCAGCGATGCTGTATAAATCTTCCTGCCAGGCGGAGCTGCTGGTGTAGACATAGGTGCTATCGCCATCGGGTGTCTCTTCATACACCTTATCCCAGTGTTCTCCCGAATCAGGATACTGGCTTGAGATATTGGTCTCGTCGCCAGCGGCATCTGGCCTTAAAATTTCGGTCTGGGTCACTGGCGTCAGGATAAAATCCCAGTCGGGCTGAGTGGTAGCTAGTTCATAGGTGGCAATATCCGCCCCGGTTACAGTAACACCCATTGTTGCCGTAGCTGAGAGGTAGCTAAAGGCATATAAGCCGCTGGTAATCACCATGGCTAGCACCAAGCCTAACATTAATTGTAACCGGAACTTCCTTTTCATTTCTTTTGCCTTCTGTCTTGAATTTCCTTAACACCCGGGAAAATCTGTTTCGCCTAAGGGACTCCCCCATCAAGGAAGGAGCCCCTTCTTAGACCTTGCCTACAGGGTTACGGAGCTGACCGCTGTAGCACCTGGCACATGATGAGCGGGTCTTCTGCATTTGCAGTAGCCCAGCCGCCACGGTGGGTGATGTAGTAGCCATCGGTGATTTCAACCGTGTAAGGCCCTGGTGTCGACTGGGTAAACTCAATACTGATTTCGCCAACACCCATAGTGAGATACTCGGTGGTTCCTATACTGGTGTCAGCAAGATTCCAAACCTCAATCTCAAAAACCAGGATGCGGTAGGCCTCAACCAGCTCATGAGCGTTACCGATGGTAACGACGACTGACATATCGCCAGTCCAGGCGTCGGCCGGGACACCATCAGCAGGGGTTATGGTGAATAGGGTCCCAGTCCCTACTTTGCCCTTATAACTTCCGAAAACATTCCAGGTGGGTCCAGCGCCCGCCGTCACTGCGGCAAAGTCGGGCTGGTCAGTCAGACCAAGTCTAACTGTGGTTGTGGTGGCACCATAGGCAAATATGCCACCGGTGATAGCCAGGGCAAGCAGTATAGCCCCGATGAAGAACAGTCCTTTCCTGCTCTTTTCAGCAAAGGTGAGACTGTCGTTATCGCCAAGGGCTGTCACGGGCTCGTGCTTCTGCCTAATCCCTTTGCCATTCAGGCTGGCTTGAGCCTTGTCCGGTATGCCAAACTCCTGTTTATACTGCTCGCGAGCCTCAGCCACGCTTTTACCGGCCAGGTCAGCCATTTCATAATTTTCACCATATCTAATTTCTACCATTTTTTTGTTTCCTCCTTTTTAGTATTGACAATTGCTTGTCAATCGTGCTAGACTTTTATTAGCTTTCAGGTAGGGTGGTAGGTCTTCCTTTTTGCTCTTCGTTTTAGGGATTCCTATCACCTTTTCATTTACTTTTTTCACATCTTGTCACCCCCTTTTAATCATCTGTCTATTATTTAGCCTAACTCGCCGCTAAGCGACTTGAAGCGTTCCCTTAAACTTTCTTTGAACTCGGTGAATTCTTCTTTGGTTATATAGTCTGCTTCCGGTTTACCTGCCCGCCTGGCTCTGGAGATTATTGATGGCAGGTGACTTTGCGCTGCCTCAATCACCTCCCGGTTGTGGTCATTAGCCACCAGCTTAGTCACTATGACCTCAAGTTGCTGCCTGATAGCCTGTTCACTAATGCCCAAAGCCTGAGTGACTTGCTCTGTTGAGCTTCCGTCAGCAATTTGGCGTAAAATCTCACTTTCACCCGGGGAAAGGCGAGCCAGCAGATTATTTACCTCTTTGCTTATTAACGAGAAGGCTTCAAATTCGTCAACAACTCGGGAGGCAATCCCCGGTCTGAGTAGGGCTTCACTTATAGGGTAAGCACCCTGAGCCACCTTCCTGATAATGTTGACCAGGTCAAGGGGGTCAATGTCTTTGGTCAGGCAGGCACTTGCCCCACACCTAATTGCCGAGAAAAGTTGCTCCTCATTGTCACTATCCATAATCAAAATCACCGATACTGATGGCAGGTTTTGCTTGATGCGGCCGGTAACATCAATGCCACTGAGCTCGCCCCGGTCAGCATTCAAGATAGCTACCATTGGTGGATTTTTTTCAATAAAATTAAGCGCCTCTTCGCCATCGGTGACCTCACCTATAACCTCAATATCCTCCTCACCGGAAAGGGTAAAGTGGATACCCTCTCGGAAGAGAACCTGCCAATCAGCTAGAACAACACTAACCTTTTCCATTTTTTGCCCCCTTATAGAGATAAATAATCTTTATGATTTAAATTTACCATACAAACATAAAGATAGGCATAAAAATCATAAAGATTCCGTAAAGGTTTCATAAATATTTCATAAAGGTTTCATATGGTAACCACCGGTGATAAAATCCCCAAAAACACCGAAATGAAATTCCCCACCCCTGGCCGACCTTCTCAGCGATAATTAACTTAGTCAACGTCGCTTGAGGAGTGCCCGAAAGACGATAGGAAGATACTCGGTTGTAAAGCCTTCGTAGATAGCGGGCTGTGGGACAAGTTTTATCGGAAAAACTAACCGAATAGCCTAGCAGGACAAGTCCACCTAAGGCGGGCAAGTGGGACAGGGGTCGGGAATCCCAAGACTACCGACCCCTCTCTTTTTGCCAAATTCGCTAGAAAGGAGGCGATATGAACATAGTTTACCGCTATAAAAACACAAGGAAGTGTTATTGGCTTTGCCGAGAGTGCCTTAAAGGGCACACCCACCGGTGCTCTCCAAAGTGCCCTGATTACCTCTCTATAGCCAAAGTCAAGAAAATGCTCGAAAAGGAGGTGAAAAATGGACGCTAGATTGAGACAGGAGATTGAGGAAGTATTAGCCGAAGCTACCTTGCGGGAATTCTGCACCGACCTACAGCCCTACTTTAGCCGAATTATGCCTCTCAATGATGAGGCGGAGGATGCCTTGACCGCTATCTTTCGGGGTTACTTGGCGTCATCCTCATCACCTGTCAGGGCAATGTGGAAAGCCTTTATTGTGGGGCAGGCTTGGCAAAGGGTAGCAGATGAAGCCGAACTGAAGTAGGAGGTAGACAGATTATAGCGGAAGGAAGGGGAGGGAGCGATAATCTAAAACTATCGCAAACTGCCCAGGTTTGCAGGGGTAAGTATACCCAAAAATAAGCAAACTGTTTCAGTTCTAGCTGGTGTTCTCAACTAACAGGGTCGAGCAACTAACCCTCGACCCTTTCTTTTTGCATCTGAACTGACCTTACTATTGACTTTCGTAGCGCAAATGGTTTAGCCTCAATACAAAAATGGAGGGAGGTGAATAGATGCAAGCCTACTGTATGAAGTGCCGCGCCAAAAGGGAAATGAAGGATACTAAGAGCATAATCATGAAGAACGGTAAGTCGGCAACCCAAGGTGTGTGCCCCGTATGTGGCACGAAGATGTTCAGGATAGGGAAGAGTTAGAACTGACTTTGTAGGAATCAGAGTTGCATGAGAGGCTGGGTATTTCTGCTAGATTTACCCAGTTTTTTGGTTTGCACTATACAGAATGGACTTTCGTTCAAAGGGGTGACAGAATAAGCAATTGTTCAGTAACATCACTATTTGTACTGTCAAGATGAGTCGTTATTCTGCCAGCGACATAGGTTTAATACCTTGACTGATAGCCAGCCATTGTTCTATCATAGCCGTCAAAGTGATGCTAAACTGTTCAATTCGAGAAAGGAGCGGATATGAGGGTAGATGATGAGAGTTGCATAGGGTGCTTTAACTGTGTCGCCTACTGTCCCGTTGAGGCCATCAGGGAAGACAACCAGGCAGGCAAGGCAGTTATCGATGAGGCGAAATGTGTTGAGTGCGGTGTCTGCCTCAGGTCGGCAGATTGCCCCAGCGATGCCCTGTACCAGCCAGAGTTGGCATGGCCGCGTATTCTACGGGCAGAGTTCAGTAACCCAGCTATCGCTCTGTCGACCGGTGTTACCGGGCGGGGAACCGAGGAGACCAAAACCAATGACGTAACAGGCCGATACCCGCGCGGCTATATTGGGATTGCTACCGAGCTGGGGCGTCCTGGTACTGGGACATGTCTCGGCGACATAGAAAGGGTTGCTAGAGCCATTCTCTCACTAGGGGTTCATTTTGAAAAGGAGAACCCAACTTACAACCTGTTTGAGGATGTCACCACCGGCAACCTCCGCGAGGGCATTGCCGAAGAAAGGGTTCTCTCCGCGATTTTGGAGTTTAAAACCACCGAGGAAAAGGCTCCCGAAGTGCTAAAGACACTGGCTAAAGTGGCTAAAGAGGTTAATACCGTCATCACGGTGAATATCGCCTCAAGGTTTGCCCCGGACGGGAGCCTGCCGGCTGCCAGGGTCGCTCGGGAAGGGGGGTTCAGCATTCGGCCTAACGGCAAGAGTAACCTAGGGCTTGGCCTCCCGCTTATCAAAGGCTAAGAGGAGTAAAGCGATGACTCACACCAACCATCGCCAGGGAACACTGGAAAGCCTGAGTAAAGACTGGATTGTCTTCATGTACGCCGCTAGAGGTATCAATCATGAAGGGGCTGGGCCCAAAATGCAGGCGTTTTTACATCTGGCGCTCAGGCATAATCCCGTTAATATCGGCTCGCCGACAATCGGCAACATGTATGACACCACAACAGACAAGATTATGGAAGGGCTCGCGGGGGCAACAAAGGTATATGCTGTCTTCGATGACGGGGCGAAGGCAGCCGCCCTCATTATGGATGCGAAGGAGGCGAACCTGGGTGTTTCGGTGATAGTGAGCGGCATCTTTGAAGAGGTTGAGAAGATATGCCAGACAGCAGGGATAAAGAGGCATACCGCCCAGTGCTCTCTGGGGGTGTGGGGTAAAACCGATCATCTCCCCCCACCTGAAATACTTGATATCACCACTATGTGCGGCCATGGGTTGGTTTCCTTTAACTTGGTGCGCCGCATGACCGACGAAGTGAGAAAAGGCAACCTGAACCTTGAGAAAGCAGCCGTAACCCTGGCCAAACCATGTATCTGCGGAGTATTTAATCCAGAACGTGCGGAGGAGCTTTTAGAGCGCTGCCTTTCGGCCGGCATATAGCTGCTTTAGTGCTAAACACCGGTGGGTAATCTGCCTAATTATTAAAGGTAACAAAACAAGCTATTGTTACCTTGGCTGGTCCGGCCGTACCGTCGATAATGCCGACCATGATATTTAAGCGTCTGGGCTCGGAATCGGTGGTGCGGTCTCAACGGAATATGGAGGCTTTAGCTCGCTAGAGGATATGACCAACATTTTAACCACCTTTTCATCCAAGGACATGTCGAATCTGAGGTGAGTGGCCTCAGATTCAAAGCCTCCCAGCGTAAGGTCTTCATCTATAGAGTGTACCCAGTATTTTCCCTGTGGCAGACCGAAGCGCTCCAGGTCTAGGCTATAAGTAAAAGCTCTTGCCTGAGTACTGGTATTTTGTATTCCCACGAAGACATCTCCGCTTCCAAGTTTTGACTCCGCAATTACAAGTCCCTCCTTCTCCTCAGTAGCGATGAAGTCCTCGAGACCCAGGAGGTTTACGGTGAAGGGCCGGCAGATCTCCCGGTGCAAGAATCTGAGATCAACTTCATCATAGTTGCTCCACGTCGTTTCGGGGGAACGAGAGGATGTTTGAAGCCCCCAGTACAACATCCAGCCCTTTGCCGGATCAACACCTTCGTGATAGAGCAAAAGGGGATAACCCTCCGCCTTGGATCTGGTGCCGTCCTCATTGATCCACCAGAAGTCGCCTATCGGGTGATATGTTTTACCCAGGGCCTCTGGGTGAAGGGTCAGGCTGTAATGAAACCAGTCCTCGTACTGCAGGCTAATGCCCAAGAGATTCGGCTCGGTGATATTAATCTCGATATAGCCACCCAGAGCAGAGACCGGAGCATCGCCCTCGACAAGAAAACGATTCTCTCTGGCGCCGGTATCCATCATGTTTTTGTATCCATATCCTGTGCCGCCGAGGAAGATGACATTTCCACCCGCTCGAACGAGATCGTTGAGCTTGAGCACCGTTTCCTCATAGAATCGGTGTGCTGCGACCACAATCAGCTTGTAGCGGGACAGGTCCAGGTCTGCCTTCACAAAACACCTCTGGCTAACCGTGTCGTATTCCGTAAACAAGCCGAGTTCGGCGAAATCATAGTGGCCCATGACCAGAACCTGAGGCTGCGGCTTTATCACCGGCAACTTCATCAGTTCCCTGTTTAGTTGGTTAATATACAGGTAAAGTCTCTGGCCAAGCTCATCAGATCTGTACCATCCCCACTCTCCGTAATTAACACCGGGTCGAGACTCATGATGCATGAACCACCCAATCCCATCAGCTCCAGCGAGATATGCTATCCAGGCATGCTCCCTGATACGCTCGAATACATCTACGTCTGATTCACCCTCCACTTGACTTCCTAGTAACGTTACATGAACTGGCTTATCGGGAAACATGGTCTTGTAGTGGCGCACAACGTGATATATATCCCAGGGGTTCTCTGAATACATCCCGATCATAAACCCATCAGCCTTGAGCTCATAGGGCTCACAGTAGGCCCAATCCATCGGCCTAGCAGAAACGGATTGAAAGATAATTAGATGTGGCCATTTAGATTTAACATAGTCGTAAATATAGTTGAAAACCCAGACATTTTTGCTGTTCAGCCATTCAAAAAAGACTTCGGGCTCAGTTCCATTCATCTGGTTGGTGGGTTTGAGTTCAAAGCCTGTCTCTTCGTAATAGGTATCCCCATATTTGGCGATGTCTTGTGGCAGAGGGTCAGCGTCTAAGGCCCAACGATAAGCATTAGCCGGCTCCTCCTCGCTCAAAGTTAAGGCCCAAAGCTTCTCAGGGTTGATATTCTTGAAGTGATTATCAATTATCCTCTGCACTTCCTGACGGTATGACTCGTCATAATATATGTCTAATGCGTTGTGCTGTTCCTCTGGAGGTGCAAACAGATTCCACCACCATACACGGTAGTTTATTTTAATACCCTGGGCTGCAAGCCAGTGGACCCTTTCAGCAACCTCTTTCTCGGTATCGAAGAAATCATCTTCGGATCCCATGCCCCAAAAAACGCTGCAATTATTTACAAGGCTCTTCCACTTATCCTTGCTGAACTTTAAACCCTCGCCCATGCTCATGTGGAATGTATCCACTCCTCCTGGTGGCCTGATCACGGGTGGAGCAGTGGGTGTGGCAGCGGGTGCTTTGCACCCTGTGAGCACTGCGATCAAAAACAGAAGGGAAAGGGTTAGGGCTAATACTTTGGCCAGCAAATCTTCTTTCCTTATTGACCAAGAAGTGTGGGGTGTACCCAGGCATCGTCGAGTCTTTCCCAAAGGCCAGCGGGAGTCATGGCAACCCAGTCAAGTTGTTGTACTGCCTCCGCACTAAGGGTTGCCATTGCCACCTCGTCTTCCACCCCGTCGCTAATAGGGAAGGTTCCTCTCATTATGACCTCTGATACCAGGAGGCCACTAGTATAGAGGGCTCTCATCACGGCAAGGACATCGGTCTTGGCCTTCTCCAAGATAGCTTGATAATCTTCAGCATCCTGAAGGGAGAAGGTAATGCGGATACGACCGCCACTCGATATACCAGTGGCTGTGATCCTCCTGACCCCTCGGTTGCTTTCTCCCAAGGTATCCTCGATAATTTGGCTAATGTTCGTAATATAGGCTTCCTCAGCCTGTACAGTGGCTACCTCCTCAGGGGAGGCCCGCAATCCTTCCACCTGTAGGGTATAGGAATCCATAAGCGTGGTATCAGGGATAATTATCTCTCTTATCTCGAAGTCAGCCTCTTCGCCAGCAAGGAGAAACTCCACCAAGTACTGCTGCGACTCGTCAGTCCGCCACAGGTCTGCCCTAGCTCCCATACCCACGATTGTCCCCTGCTCGTCGTAGCAGCTGGCTATTACCCTGACCTCCTTGGCAGCAGCGGAGCCTGTATTCTTCACTACCCCCTTTATAACGAAACGGGATTCCTGCCCAGAACCTTCAAAGGCACTTTGGTGAGTCGCCACCACAAGCTCGCTATGGTAGTTTACCGACGTGTCTAGGTTTTCGCTACCCCAGGCAGCAAACGTATAGCCTTGAAAACTTTCCGCTGTGGATGGCCCCACCAGAAAGATGAAAGGAACTTTTGCCCCGGGAGGCAGAATATTAGCCGGTGTGACGGGCAATTCATCTTCGGGTAGCATCTCTCCTGAAGGCTCGTGGGGAGAGACAGGCTCTCCCGAGCTATCCCGGACTTCAACAATAATGGGAGGCACCACTACTACATCGCTGGTGTTTTCTAGCTCCCCAATTATTACAGCAAATCTTGGCACCTCGGGAAACTCCACATCGTAGAAGTTGGCTTGCACAATTTCAAGGTCAATCTTTTTGGGCTCGCAGCCAGTGCCCATTGCTACCAGCAATAGAAAGCAAAGGAGCAGAGGAATGATTCTTGACCGGCTCATCATCCCGCTCATTCGTTTCGCTAAATAGCGCTGCTTAACCTCTAACATTGGTTGCCTCCTAACTGTAAGCTGCAGTTCTCAAAAATAACTGCTGTGGCTATGTTATCGCTTCTGCTCATTGGATGTCAAGAACTTCAACCGGCCCAAAGTAACAAAACGCTACTTTGTTCCTTTCGTCATATAGAAAAATAAGATACGTTATTTTTTAACTCTAACGTTCGCTAACAACTTGTTAGGCGTGATTCACTAATGGTTGTTAGCCGTCGTTAGGCATGAGTCACTAATAATCAAGGTGGAAATGAGAAGTGGAGCAGTATTGCTCCACTTCCTTAGTTGGCCTCTGATATGTGAGCGCTATGGGATCTTAGCGATGATATTGCGGTATTCAGCCTCAGGGAATGCCTTTAATGTCTCTGTGCGGACATT
>JAUVZA010000089.1 GCA_030602805.1 Dehalococcoidia bacterium
TTCAGCACAGGCGGAGCCGAGGCCATCGAGATAGCGGTAAAGATAGCCAAGCACTATCAGAAACACGCTGGCTTTAGCAATAGATACAAGATAATCGCCAGAAGAGGAGAATATCACGGTGGCTCTCATTTGACGATGAGCCTGGGCAAGAAGTCTGGAACAGCTCATGCTGTCTATGAACCCCTCGTGCCTGGCATAATGCATGTGCCTCAGCCCTACTGCTATCGTTGCCCTGTAGAGTTACAATACCCGGACTGCGGCTTGGCTTGTGCCAAGGAGCTGGAAAGGGTCATCGAGTTTGAAGGCCCAGAGATGGTAGCCGCTGTGCTCATGACAGCGATTTGTCAGTCTACCGCGGTGATGAGCCAACCGCCCGACTACTTTCCCATGATAAGGTCCATTTGCGATAAGTATGGCGTCCTCCTCATTGATGATGAGGTGGTTACCGGCTTTGGCCGGACGGGGAAGATGTTCGCAGTAGAACATTGGGGGGTGGTTCCAGACTTCATGACCGTAGCCAAAGGGATTATCAGTGGTTATCTGCCCCTAGGGGCCTGCATCAGCAAATCAGAAGTAAGTGAGAAGTTCGAAGGCAAGAAGGATAGAGAGGCTTTTCGTCACACAATCACCTACGGTGGTATGCCGGCTTGCTGCGCTGCTTCTCTGGTCAATATCGAAATCATGGAAAGGGAAAAACTACCGGAAAGAGCTGCGACTATGGGTGAATACTTCGCGAAGCAAATACAGACTCTATACGAGCACCCCATCGTAGGGGACATTCGGGGAACTGGCTTGATGTGGGCTATCGAATTGGTCAAGGACAAGAAGAGCAAGGAGAAGCTTACCCCCGAGGAGGATACAAAGATCAGGGAAAAGCTTCGCGAAGGGGGCCTTATTACCAGTTGTATGGGTGGAGCTATCCGCTTCTTACCTCCCCTGATCATCACTCAAGGCGAGATAGACGAGAGCATCACCATAATGGATAAAGTTATCAGTGAATTTGGAAAAGAGCTTTCTGCAAGCTGATGCATGGGCGTTATGTAGAAAGGAACCGAGAGGAAAGTTCATCGGTGTACCCAAAGAGAGCAAGGATAAAGAATACAGGGTGGCTATAACGCCAGATGGGACACGAGCCCTTCGCCAAGCAGGCCATCAAGTGCTGATCCAAGCCACAGCAGGAGAGGAGAGCGGCTTTGCCGGCGAGGAGTACCGAGATGCTGGTGCCACCAACCCCACCTGAGGATTTCAGTGTTATCGGTCTGGTCTATGACTTCGGACCCAACGGGGCTACCTTTGACCCACCGATAACCCTCACCATTACCTATGACCCGGCGCTTATACCTGAGGGGTTATTGAAGAGAACCTGGTTATTGCTATGTGGGACGAGGGAGCTGGTGAGTGGGTAAATCTAGATTCCATTGTTGACCCTGAGACTAATACCATCACCGCAGAAGTAAGTCACTTTACCGCCTTTACTGTCTTGGCTTATACTCGCCCGGCTGCCTTTGTTGCTAGCGACCTATCCATAAGCCCGGCTGAGGTTGATATTGGGGAAACGGTAACCATCAGCGTCCTGGTTACCAACATTGGCGACCTCACTGGCAGCTATGAGGTAAGTCTTAAGGTAGATAATGTAGTGGTAGCTACCAAAGAGATAACCCTAGCTGGTGGTGCCAGCCAGAAGGTAACCTTCACCACAACCAAGGATGTTGCCGGGACCTATTACCGTAGATGTTGATGGTCTGGTGGGCACATTTATAGTTAAGGCACCACCCGCCCCAGCCGCTTTTGCTGCCGGTGCCCTGACCATATCTCCTACTGAGGTTGGCATTGGACAAATGGTAACTATCAGTGTTCTGGTCACTAATAGTGGTAACCTTGAGGGCACTTACCAAGTAACCCTGGAGATAGACAATAAGGTGGTAGAAACTCAAGAGGTAACCCTGGCTGGTGGAGCTAGCGATACAGTAACCTTCAAAATATCTGAAAATGTTGCTAGGAGCTATTCAGTCAATATAGATGGCTTGTCAGGCTCTTTCGTAGTAAAAGCAGCGGCTATATCTGAACCAGCACCAACACTTACCACGCCACCACCAGTTAAGCCTATTAACTGGCCTGTCGTCTGCGGTGTAGTGGCTACAGTGGTAGCAATGGGCTCACTCCTCTTCTTTTTAGCTAGACGGAGTCATACTAAATCCAGCTAATAAAGGTTGAAGTTGCCGTAGAGTAACTATAACTCGTTGGTCCCGATTGGTAATTGAAAATTATCAAGCTTCAACCAGTAAGTTCGGTGTATCTAGTAACATTTGTCAATCTACACTATAATGAGGCAACATTGTGTTGCTTCTCTAGCTTTTGTTCTAATCTGCCCGGCTTATACCAGATGGCAGCACCATGCAATGCCACAAACAATCCAATAATACTCAAGCTAATTCCATCCATTAGCTACCTTCTCCTTGATAAATAACCCTAGGGCCGTCCCCTTTTCTGAGCTTATTCCTCCTCCCCTTCCTCCTCTTCTTCATCATTTTCTAGCACTCTGAGCTTTACTTAGAGACTTCTGAACTGGAAGCAATAGCTTTATTAAAGAGTGCTTCTGATATTTCTGGAGACCTCCCAGACCGTGACAATGCGCGGGTCTATATATAGTAGAGGGGCAGCCCCCAAAGGGAGACTGCCCCTCGATAATGCTGGCCCTTAGCCTGTCATCAAGGCTCAGGTGCCCAGTCAGGTAATTCATCGTGCAGTACAATCGCCTTGGCTATAGCGGTGCCTAGCTTGGGGTCTCCCGTGGTAACCACAGTCACGCAACCGCCAGTTATCGCCCCCATATCGATGTCATCTGGGCGGTAGACGGTACCATTAAGGGCAAAGGGGTGGGGTTCACCGTCCTTGTCGATAATTGTAATACTGCTACCGGCGGTAAAGGCGTCAACGACGCCAACGCGGTGGGCATGCGACAGTGGCGAGGATGGAGATGGAATAAGCATCAGCCGTATAGCATCAGCCGTAGATTCGTTAGTAAAGGTAACTAATACTGCTATCCTCCTGCCTTCAATCGCTGTGATGTCTCCATCGATGGCTCCATCAAGAACCGTTTCGAAACCATCACGGTTGACCGGACCCTTGGTCTCTCTTGGCACCATGTATTTAGCCGTCTCGGTGAGTGTTACCACAACGGTCGACCCTTCTTTTGTTACCAGGGTGACGTCGTATCCGCTTACGCTGTCAACGGTGCCAAACAAGCCGCTCTTATTGGGTGGCCCCTGAGCTAAGACACTACCTGTGCCTCCAAGCACTAGCCCGGCAACCAGTGCCAGAATACCAATAGTTCTTAAGATTTTCATTATTCACCTCCTTTCTCAGTATTTTCCCCCTTATTAGTTATAACGAAAAACTTGCCATTTGGTTAGTCCCAATTGGCACCAATTTTAAGGCACATAGACTATCACTAAAGTGTGGCTCTCTTCATTCCCCTCCAAGTCACTGGCAATAACCTCGATAATGTTGGGGCCCTCTTCAAGAACGACCATCATGGTGAAATTACCCCCCTCATCAACCTCAGCTAGCTCACCATTTACGCTCACCACGGCTCCGGGGGTGGTGATACCAATGACTTCAGCTTTATCAGTAGTGATAATGCTCTCGTCAGTCGGCTGGGTTACCGTTAAGGAGAATTCAGGCTTATGTGCAGGAGGAGGAGTAACCTCCTTAGGAGTAGATACACACGCCACAGCAAGCACCAGGGGTATAACCGCAACTAGAGCTACCACATTTCTGGCTACTCTTCTCATTATTCACTCCCTGCTTAAAATTTCTTCTACTATATATAACGAAAAAGTTGCCAATTGGTTAGTAGCCACGTGAGGAAATTTTGAAAAATTGCTTTGTCGCTAACTAAAACCTCAAGGTCTTCGGCTGGGGCTTGCCAGCCAATCGGCTATATTGGCTATAAGCTGGTTATTATCAAGAATACCATTATACGGCTCGGTGATAAAGGTGAGGTCATAAATTGCCAGGACTTTAGATTCCTGAGCTAGGGCTATGGGTGATAGCCTCTGCCTTGTCTCAATCAATGAGGAAAAGGTATTCTGGTCAACAAAGGCAATCCCACCGTCAGCAGAAGAAATAGAACCGACAGTATAAAGGGTTATCCTTTCTAGGTTCTTGGAAATTGGATTTTCCTTGAATTCAGTAACGAATATATTTCTATAGTTGGCATCGTTTTCCTTCATGTTATACAGGTAGTCAGGCTCAAATATCAGCCCAAAGTCAAGGGATAAGCTGTTCATCTCACCACGCTTGGTCGGGTCAGCAATCAGTAGCAGCTTGCCGCCATTGTTGACAAACTTGTCTATGGTCTCCCTCTCATCTTTTGAGAACTCCGTCTGGGGACAAACTATAATGAAAGCAGTTGCCATCGGTAGCTCCTCTTCCTCCTCATCTAAAGGCTCCTCTTCCACCAGTAGCTCCTCTTCCTCCTCACCTAAAAGCTCCCTTTTCAGGTCATCCTCCGCACCAAAGAACTTAATGGTCAAGCCCCGGGAAATAAGCCGCCACAAAAGAACATTGAGCTCACCTTTATCAAAGGCGTTATCATGGGCTAAATCAATCAGGATAATCCCCTCCCCCTCTTCATAGACATCGGCAAACTCGGTTGAGGGTGCCGCAGGAACAGCAATAGCCTCATAGGTGGGCAGCTCACTAGGGGGAGGGCTATAGAACCCGCTGTAGAAGAAAAACCCCCGCCCCAGCACTACAACAATTATTCCAGCCAGGACAATAGCTATCCTTATTATTATCGACTTTATCACCGATTCACTCCTGCTCAATATATAGGTAGTAGTAGATGGGCACTAAGCTAGTTTGTGACTCCAGCTCTTCCATATCTGAAGAGCCAGAAAACCAATACAAATATGTGAGGAAGGTATAGAGCTTTACCACTCCATAATTCCTGATGCCTG
>JAUVZA010000068.1 GCA_030602805.1 Dehalococcoidia bacterium
AATGGGACATTAACCAGCTCAAGCTCCGGATGATAGGTAAACCGCTGCAGCTCCACTTCACCTTTTACATTAAGCTTCGATGTGTCTATAATGACATTAGCGAATCGCCAACCGCCACCCGGTAGCTGCTCTTTCTCTGAGCACCTAAAGGTAAAGTCCTTCTTCATCGTAAAAACTACTATCTCGAATTTCAGTCGGCTAATATAGACCTCTGGGATTTTGAGCTCGTCGCCGGGTTTCGCTTCCCACTGGTTCTGCTCGAGCAGATTTACTTGGTCCATTATTTCACCCCCTTTGCTATTAGTTTGGCAGCCAGCTCTTTCTTGTGGCCACTCGGACTAAGCCCAGCCTCTATAGCCATCTTCCTGAGCTCTGCCAGGGTATACCTCTCGTCCATCTCTATTAACTCAGCTAATACCTCCCCTGTGATGCCCCCAGGGAAAAGCCCTCCCACCTCTGCCTCAAGCCGCTCCTCAGTTGTCAGCTCCTCCACCGGGATTTTAAGCGGTGGAACTCGCGGCCTTGCTGGTTTCCTGGGCGGTTCTTCCTCTTCAATCTCAGCCAAGAGTTTTCTTAAGATTATGGCATCCTCGCCCCGTTCTACTTTATCTATTAGCTCCTTTAACTCTTTTATACTAAGCTTGACTCCAGCCGGCATATCTAGTCACCCCCTTTTTTTGACCCACACTATTCATCATCTCTATTATATTACCTCATTTTTATCTCTTCACAAAAATTGTACCATAAAAACTTCAACCTGTAAAGATAATGTATCTTATCTTTAGATATATCCAATAACTTAATTATAGATATAAACCTAATTATTTTTTGAGCTGTAAATCATTCCAGTTGCCTTAACCTCTTGCTGAAGAGGAGTCGCAGCTCCCCGGTAACCTCTATCGGCTCATAGTCAATCACCCCCGGAGCCGACCCCCGCCTAAACGGTAAGCCGTGCCTTGCCAGCCTCTCTTCATCGGTTAGCTTGCGCTTGCCTCCCCAACGCTGGATAAACACCTCCAGCGGATAGGGACCATCAGACTCAAGCCGGTCTGCCGGGCTTATTTGCCCACAACAAGGACACCTAAAAACCAGTCGTTCGTTCTGCGGCATTTATCTCTCCACCTTTTCTAGCTCTTTTGCTAGCTCTCCGCCAGTGATTTCAAGATAGATAGCCGTCGTATTGATTGAGGCATGGCCAAGCATTTGCTGGACAAAGGGTAAGCTCATCCCTTTGCGAAGCAGGTCAACCGCCCGAGCATGCCTTAACGTATGAGGAGTTACTTCAGGATGCCCAACCCCGGTCGCCAGCTCCTTCAGCCGAAGATAGTAATGGGAATAGCTTTCAGGGAACACCCTGCCCTTCTTCCCGGCAGCATATTGGGACAGTACCTGGTAAAAGTCCTTAGTGATAGGCTTCAGGTGCTGGCTGCCACCTTTAGTCAGCAGTCTTACCCCCGCTGGTGTTATATCCTCTTCCTGTGTACCCATTAGCTCGCTTATCCGGCACCCCAGGGTGAACAAGGTGGTGACAAACATATAGTCATCCTTATTCTGGGCAGTCCTGGCTATTTCCTCCACCACATCGGCGGTGACATAGTGCGGTATGCGCGTCCGCCTGGACTGAAACTGTCGCCTAGTGAAGGGCCAGCCTTCCCCCTTGAATTCAAGGTAGGCTTTTATAGCTGCCTTGTGCCGGTGTAATGAGGATATTTGGTAAGACTTGAGGAAGGAAAGTATCTCATCAGGAGTCGGCTCATCACCCTTAATCCTTGACTGGAGCTGCCATAAGCTTTGCTCATATACACGTCTGGTATTAGCCGATAGACCCTCAATGCTTTTCAAAAATTCCCTGATTCTCATGTCCACCTTTTAGAATTATCTTTCCACATATCTAACACAATGCCAGCCGAATGTCAAACCGCCTCAAAGTGATGCAACTTGATGAGACACGAAGAAACGACGCATCAGGATTGAAATCTGGGGCTTGCTAGGCGAATCAGGTATTAGGGGTCAAGCTAAATTAGCTTTGGCTGTCCGAAAAGGGGTCGGCGGTTCAAATCCTCCGACTCCCTTTCTTTTAACGGCTAGAGGGTGCCTTCCTCGACGGGGACGGTTCGGGCATAGAGAACCGTCTCCCTGACCGCCTTTATGTTGTAGGCCTTGAGGAGATCGATAATCCGCTTCCCGACGCACTCATCGGCGGCATCCTTAAACTCAACATCGAGCTGGATATTCTCCTCAATATCGAAGTCGTCTTCCGGCCGCCTCCATTTGCCGCGGACTTTCCATTCCGTTTTACCTAGGAGGAAGTCGAAGTGACCGGCTTTCCCCCGGGCAATGACGATGGTGAGCAGCTCCCTGTCCTTGGCATCGCAGGCCTTCTGAAACTTCTCATCGAAGAGCAGGATGTTCAGCTCATCCTGGATGGCCTGAACCGACATCGTCTCCGGGTCTGCACCGATTTTGTATGGGCAAACTACCATAGTAAAATAATGGTAACAAAGGCAGTCGTTAAAAGTCAAGCTGGGGGGGGGTTCGAATCCCTCATTCTGTCAGGAATATATCACAACGCCAGCGGAATCTCAAAGTGGCTTGAGCTAGCTTGAATTAGCGCTTAAGGGCTTAAAGTGGCTACTTCCTCGCTTCTTTTTTCACTCTCACCCCATAGCGCCCAACACCACACCTCAACCTCCAAAGTTGAGGCACTCTAGGCTAAACCTTTCGGCGGGGCGCCCTTTTTTTACCTTAAACTGTCTAAAGGTGTTTCAATGTGAATGATGTAAAGTACATGAGCTCTGCTGGACGAAGAGGGTTGAATTCTGTGGAAGCAATAGGGGCGACCGCCCCCCTATTGCTGAAACTCCTCTTTGACCTTGCTAACTACTTCAGGATTGGCAACCAGGTCAACAGCAGTCATGGCTAGAGCTTTAGCGGCATCAACGAGACCACGGATACCAGCCTCTGAGGCGGCTGCCTCAGCAAACTGGGTAGAATGAGCCGCTACTCCTACTGGGGCTATGGCTACGAAGGGGTGGATGCCGGGCACTACTTGACTGACATTAGCCATATCAGTGCCACCAGAACCACGTCTAGGATCGGAGAAGAGTGGCATCCTGCGCCCCAAGGATTGCATATTTTGCCGGAATAGCCGAGCTAGGGTGAGATTATTACGCATGGCTGCCATGCGTATCTTTCCCCACCTATACTCCAAGCGGGCGCCACTAGCAGTGGCAGCTCCAATAAAGCAATTTAGGACCCTCTGCTTTAGTTCGTCAAGGTAAGCATCATCCTCGGCACGCACTAGAAAGTTTGCCGCACTGTGGGCAGGGACAATATTAGCTGCTTCCCCACCATCAGTAATTATGCCGTGGATACGGGCTGTAGACTTAATGTGTTGCCTGAGTGAATTAATAGCAGCAAAGGATTGGAGCATGGCTTCCAGGGCATTGATGCCTGCCTCGGGTCGGGCGGCAGCATGAACTGCCTTGCCAAAGAATTCAACCTCTAGATTCTGGCTAGCAAGAGAACGGAAAGTGGCAGTATTATACACCGATGGGTGTACCATCATAGCCATGTCTACATCATTAAAGGCACCTCTATCTACCATCATCATCTTGCCACCGTATATCTCCTCAGCCGGTGTGCCGATAACCAAGATGCTACCTCCGAACTGGTCAATGGCTAGCTTGGAAGCTACAGCAGCACCAACGGCACAGGTACCTATTAGATTATGACCACAGGCGTGACCAAGACCAGGCAGGGCATCATACTCAGCTAGAATGGCGATAGTGGGTTTTCCCTGTCCGTAGCTTGCCCTGAAGGCAGTCGGTAGCTCACAGATGCCCTGTTCTATAGAGAAACCATTTCTCTCCAGGTACCGGGTTAACCAGGCAGCTGCCTTGACCTCATGGAAACCTAGCTCAGGGTTGTCGTGAATTTTCAGGCTAAGCTCGCTAAGCTGATGGTGTTGAGCGTCTATTTCACCCGTAACAGAAACCTTTAATTTTTCTATGTTCAAGTTTTCCTCCTTCTGTATTATTTGGCTTTGCTTAATAAATTTAGTCTCGCATTATATTAGCTTAGGGTTTGTCAAGATATTTAGGCATTTCACCCTATTAGCACTTCTGTGAGTTCCTTTAGTGGTGCTTCATCTTTCCTGATGTCTTTTACTATTTTCCCTTTATCCATGATTACGAATCTGTCGGCTACAGAATATACATAGTGAAGGCTGTGCGTGATATAAATTACTGCTATATTTACCTCTTTTAATCCCTTCACTAAATCCAGTACCGTCTGGACCCCTTTGACCGATAAGGCTCTTGTGGGCTCATCCAGGACGACAAGTTTGGCCTTAAAATACATAGCCCTTCCTATTGCAGTCCCCTGTTTTTCACCCCCAGAAAGGCTCTTGACCAGTAGGTCTGGCGATTTAATGGATAGGCCCAGGGTGCGTAATGGTATCATGCACTCGTTCATTTTCTCTTTGTCTAAGAATACTGCCCGCTTAACTGGCTCTCTTCCCATGTAAAAGTTTCTCGCCACGCTCATCACATCCACTAACGCTTGCTCTTGATAAACTGTTTCGATCCCGAGTGCGTTAGCCTCCGAGGGTGAATTTATTCTCACCTTTTCTCCTTCGATAAAGATCTCCCCTTCGTCTGGACGATGATAGCCAGCCAAAATTTTTATTAAAGTTGATTTTCCAGCACCATTGTCACCTAGTAGTCCTATAATTTCACCTTCCTTGACTGTGAGACTCACGCCGTCTACCGCGTGAACTTTTCCATACCATTTATGAACGTTTCGCATTTCCACTAGCGCCAGGGGTAGTTCTTTCATGCTCATTTCCTCCTTTTTTCTAAGACCTCGTTTACGGTCGCAACCGCAACTATAATTATTCCTAGAATTACTTTATACCAAAACCCTGGAACTCTTGCCATAATAAGACCAAACTCTAAAAAGGTGATAATTATAGACCCTAAAGCAGCGCCTATAATGGTTCCCACACCTCCGCCAAGGCGAGTTCCTCCGACCACTACGGCAGCAATAACCATTAACTCCATTCCCGTTCCATGCATCGCTTGAAACCCTCGGATTCGGGTAACTTGCGTAACCCCAGTAAAAGCAGCCAGACCTGATACTATCATGAAACAGGTCACCTTTATCTTACTGGTATTTATGCCCATTGCTCTGGCGGCTTCCTTGTTACCGCCGGTAGCAAAGACATGATTGCCAAACCGGGAGAAATTGAGAAGCAACACCAGCATTGTAGCTATACCTACAAACCAGAGCAGCGGGGCTGAAACTACTCCCCATTCTCCTCGAATGATGGTGTAAAAAGCAGGATGGGACTCTCTTACGTCAAAGATTAGCGTATAACCCTTTGTAATGAGAGTTACTATTCCTCTCCACATCATCATTGCACCTAATGTGACGATGAAGGATGGAAGACCAGATTTCACCGAGACCAAACCATTGATAGTTCCGGCAGTCACGCCAACGCCAACAGCGATAGCTATTGCCAGGAATGGATTTAAGCCCAGTTGATAAAGCCCGACCACAGCTAGACCACCCAACGCCGACACTGAACCAACAGAGAGGTCAAACTCCCCACAGATCATCACCATCGCCACACCAAGAACTATAATGCCCACTTCGGAAAAGCGAATAGCCAATATGCTTAAAACGCGAGCCGAAATAAACTCACCTCCAGTTATAGAGGTAAAAAGCACCAATAGGACGACTGCGGCCCCGATAGTTATTACTTCCCTGGCTGAGGTAATCTTTCTAAAGCGTTGCCCCACTTCGTGTCTTATCCCTGAGCTCCTTTCTTTCATTCTGCCCCCTTTAAGATAGCAATCATCTCTAAAGTCTATTCCAATAACAATTATATAAGAGGCTGTCCAAAAATTAGCATATCGCCAGAGGCGACTCTGTCGACTTTCTCTTTCGTCATTGCGAGGTCGCCTAGGCGACCGAAGCAATCTCAATGAGCTTAGTGAGATTGCCACCCCTGTCAGGGTCGCAATGACAAAGGTACGTTTTTCTGTAGTTTTCAGACAGTATCTTAACTTCTCGTAGAACCAGGCAAGGAACGGAAATCCCGTTCCTTGCCTCAATAAGTTTATCGCCCGGGCTCGGTCACATGAACAAACTTGTCAAGGTTATCTTGGTTTACCATTACAGCCCTCGGAATTAGGTCTCCGGCGTTGAGACCTTATTCTACTTGCACATATTTAAGAACCTCGTCAAGGTTATCTTGGTCTGTCATTACAGCCCTCAGAGATAGGTCTCCGCAGTTGATACCGTATTCTGCTTGCAAGTAAAGCGCCATGACTCCCAAAAACCCGTAGGCGAAAGGTGTGTCTACGCTAGTGGCGCCATAACCGGCTCTTATGCCGTCCACTATTACGGGCACAAGGTCGTAGCCAGTCCATAATATCTCGCCCGGCGCATATCCCAACTCTTGCAAAGCCATGAAACAAGCCGGAGTGGTTACGGCGCCATCGCCCCATATGACGTCTGTTTCAGGAAATGCTATCAGATGCGCTTTAATCATGTCCACACATTTCGCAAATTCGTCCCCGACTTCTAACCATCTGAAATTAGCGACATCTATCCCCTCCTCCCTTAGAGTCTCATCAACGTCCTCGCCTCTTATAATCGCAAATGGTGCACCTATATCTTGCACGAAAATAGTGAGATTAACATCGGTTGTTCTTCCTGCAGCTTTAAGTCTCTTGGCCGTGTCTAGGCCTACATCACGTGCTTGAGCCTCAAGGTCACCGGCTATGACGGGAATTTCTGCTACGGTAAGGGGTTCAGGTCGCACGCCTACTAAATAAACAGGGATCCCTAATGCTAGCGCTTTTTCGTAACTAGGAACAGTACCGGGTGGATCCATCCAGTTATGGACGAATATACCGTCAACTCCCCTTGCCATGGCTAGATCGAGGACATCTATCAGTTTAAAGAAGTCCCAATCACCGAGGCCTATCGTCGTATCTGCCCCCAACATGTCTGCTGCTTCTTTAAATCCATTGTATAAGTCTGCTAGCCACAAACAATCCAGGTCTCCGATAGTAACATAAGCAAACTCCAGTCGATTCTCCTCTACCACCGGCTCCTCCTCCTCCTCTTGTTCCCCTACCGGCTCTTCCTCCTCCTCTTGCTCTCCTACTGGCTCTTCCTCTTCTTGCTCACCTGGCACTACTGCTGGACCGCAAGAGGTAAGCACTAAAGCCGTCACCAATAAGAAGCTCATCAACATCCATGAAAGTTTTCGTTTCATTTAACTTCTCCTTATTTAGTATTATTCCTCCACCTCCCTATTTACTTCCTAATAGGCATTCACCTCCTTTAGGGGCAGGGTGCTAACCCAGATTACAGTCATGGCACCGCACTGGACGGGGTATATCCGCTATAGCCATGATTTCCCGAGCACCCTGCCCGCTGTATAGGTTTTTATTTCTTATCCTCCCTTGAGACATCCCATTTGGAGCTTTTACATCGAGGACAACATTTAGGGGTGCGTTCACTCCTTGGAACCCAAGTATAACCACACCGCTTACATTTTAACTCTGGCAACTTCATTATTATCATAATAACACGAGTTCTAATGTTTGTCAAGCCCCTTTTCGCTTTTTTAACACTTTGTTAAAAATCGGCTGCTGGCCACAGCTGCCACTCCCCGGAAATTCAACACCTTGTTAACCCTATCCCCTTTATCCCCTTCCCCTTATTAAGGGGAAGATTGTTTATCAACCTCACCCCCCCCCCCCCTAAAGAACAGCGTTCTTACCAAGAACGGCTTGACAGCCTTGCTCTATAAGTGCTATAGTGACTATAAGACTTATAGGAGGGAGTGCTATGGCTAAGAAGACCACCATTCAAATTGCCCCGGAACTTCACCAGTTTCCTAAAAACCAAGCCATTAGGAAGGACGAGAGCTACGATGAAATCCTAAAGAGGTTATTGAAAAAGCTCCGGGGAGCTGACACTAACAAACTCACAGAGAAGGAGGCCTAAATATGAATGTCAAATATGAGGAAAGCTTCAAGCTAGAATTAATTGACGAAACTAATGCCGAATTCCCAGCCCGGCGTGACTAAGAGTAAGACGACGTAGAGAGCCTCAAACACGAGATCGCCCAAAACGGGCAACGGCCCCCGGTTGGCCTGATTCAAAAAGGTGACCGGTACCAGATTAT
>JAUVZA010000095.1 GCA_030602805.1 Dehalococcoidia bacterium
GCTGCCCTGGAGATATTAGAGGACGAGGAAGATATGCGGGAGGGATTGAAAGACTTAGCCGATGAGAAGGGTACTATCACCTGGGAGCAATATCAACGACAGAGAAAAGAGCGGGAGCCCCAGGGTGGGTTACCAGGTTAAGCTTAGGCGAGCAACCCAGAGGCAGTTAGACAAGCTTGCCAAAAAGGATTATGAAATCGTAGCCGAAGTCATCTCAGCTTTGGAGCGAGAACCTAAACCACACGGGATAAAGAAGTTGGCTGAAAGCGGCTTGTGGCGCATAAGGGTGGGGCGTTACAGGGTTGTATATAATATAAATGATGGGGAACATCTAGTCATCGTTGTGCGGGTAGCCAGGCATACAGAAGATACCTATAAAAGACCGTAAAAATCGGGGCGAGAGGATTTGAACCTCCGACCTCAGCGTCCCGAACGCTGCGCGCTAACCAGGCTGCGCTACGCCCCGACAAAGATATTATAGGCGGATTTAATCTTTATTGTAAACTGGTGAGGGAACTGGGTGAAGTATTGCATTCTGATAATTGATGGTGCCTCTGGTTTGCCGTTACCTGAGCGCGGCGGCAAGACCTGCCTGGAGCTTGCCTATACTCCAAATCTGGATGCTATAGCTAAGGAAGGCATTCTGGGGCTTGTCCGCACCGTGCCGCCGGGGATGGAACCCTCTAGTGTCTGCGCCTGTATGTCGGTGCTTGGTTACGACCCAAAACAACACCACCGGGGTCGGGCTGCCATTGAAGCCAGGAGCATGGGTATTACTATTGATGAGGGAGAAGTCGTTTTTCGCTGCAATCTGGTGGCTATTGGTGATGGCAAGATGTGGGACTACAGTTCGGGTCACATCAGCACCAATGAGGCGCAACAGCTTATTGAGGCTTTAAACGAAAGCCTGGGTAGTGATAAAGTTCATTTTTACCCTGGCGTCGGCTATCGGCATATATGTAAGCTCAAGGGACGAGAGGATACCCTTCTGGCTGCTTGCACCCCTCCCCACGATATCCCGGGCAAGCCTATTGATGATTTCTTGCCTGAGGGTCCGGGGAGTGAACTGCTCAGGGACTTGATGGAACGCTCGCGGGCTGTGCTCTGGGAGCATCCAGTGAACATAAAGCGAAGGTCTCGCGGCGATATTCCAGCAACAATGCTCTGGCTCTTCTGGGGCAGTGGCAGGGTAGCTGACATGCCCGCCTTCAAGCAGATTTATAGACTTAATGCAGCGATAACATCTGCGGTTGATGTTGTGCGAGGACTGACTCGAATGATGAGTATGGGGGTGCTGGATATACCGGGGGTGAAAGATGGGCTGGATAATAATTTTACTGCTCAGGCAGGCGGAGCCTTGACGGCGCTTAAAGAATACGATTTGGTAGTCATCCATATTGAGGCGACGGATGAGGCGGGTCACGTCGGCTCCATTGATGACAAAATAGAGGCTATCCAGAGGGTGGATAGAGAGGTTGTGAGCCAAATCCGCAGTTGGCGACTGGGTAATCTTAGAACGCTAATCCTGCCCGACCACCCTACCCCAATTAAGACCCAGACTCATAGTGATGAGCCGGTGCCATTTATGCTGTGGGGGTCGGGGTTTACCTCCAACGGGGCAAAGAGATTTACCGAGGCTGAGGCAAAAAGCACTGGCTTTTTCATTGACGAGGGGTATAAAATTATGGGTAGGTTGATAGGATTAATTATTTGAGTTTTTGAGGTTAAAAAATTGTGGTTTTAGTTGTTCAAAAGTATGGCGGTTCATCGATGGCGGATGCCAAGCGGATTAAGAATGTGGCTCGGCGCATTGCCCAGGCTAAGGATAAGGGCGAGCGAGTGGTGGTAGTGGTCTCGGCTATGGGGGATACCACCGACGAGCTAATCAAGCTGGCTTACCAGATTAGTGAGCAGCCTGGTGATAGGGAGCTTGATGTTCTATTATCCACTGGTGAGATTGTTTCCAGCACCCTGCTGGCAATGGCGCTCAGGGCTATGGGATATGAGGCAATTAGTCTTAGCGGTGCCCAGGCCGGGATACGAACTGATGCTACCTATAGGCGAGCTCAGATTCTAAAGGTTGAAGCCAAGCGAGTGGTTAAGGAGCTGGAGAGAGGGAATATTGTCATTGTTGCCGGCTTTCAAGGTATTACTGATGAGATGGATATAACTACATTGGGGCGGGGTGGTTCTGATACCACAGCGGTGGCTCTAGCTGCCAGCTTGGGGGCAGAGGTGTGCCAGATATATACTGATGTTGACGGTGTTTATACCGCTGACCCTCACCTTATTCCGGAAGCCCAAAAGCTTACGGAGATTGGCTACGAGGAGATGCTGGAGCTGGCAAGCTATGGGGCTAAGGTGGTGCATCCCCGGGCTGTTGAGCTGGGGGAGCTATTTAATATTCCTATCCTGGTGGCTTCTAGCTTTACTGATAGTTCAGGTACATTAATTCATGGAGGGGTGTCTATGGAAGTAAGAAATAAGGTGAGGAGTATAGCTCAAGACCTTGATGTGGCTAAGATAACGGTGGTTGGTGTTCCTGACCGACCGGGCATTGCTGCGTCTATCTTCCAGCCTTTGGCTACGGCCGGTATTAGTATAGATACCATTGTTCAAAACGCCAGCATTGATAATATTACTGATTTAACCTTTACTGTGGCTAAGAGCCAGCTGGCTAAGGCAATGCGCCTGGTGGAACCTATAGCCAAATCAATCGGAGCCAGGGAGTGCGTGAGTGATTCAAAGTTGGGTAAGGTTAGTATTATAGGCACTGGGATGCAGAATACCCCTGGTTATGCCGCTAGGATGTTTGGGGCACTCAGTGAACAAGGGATAAATATCCAGCTTATTACTACCTCGGAGATAAGGATAACCTGCATTATTGATGAGTCCAGGGTTGAGGACGCAGTTCGTGCCTTGCACCGGGTTTTTGAGATGGAAATAGGGGAATAAATTAGCTGTTTTGGCTAGAGTAGAATGATGGTTGAGGCTGATTACAAGTAGGGCAGCTTAGGGGGTAGGTGATGTCGTATCAGGAAGAGGAACAGGTAAGGCTAAGGCGGCGGGGTAGTAAACAGGCTATAGCCTTAGCTATGCAAGGTCGGTGGAGAGAGGCGATAGCGGCTAATAAAAGCCTAATAGAGAGCTTTCCCAACGATGTCGACGCCTATAATCGGTTGGGTAGAGCCTATATGGAGCTGGGAGAGTATTCTCGGGCGAGGGAAGCCTACAGCCGAGCTATGGAACTTGACCCCTATAATACCATTGCCAAGAAGAATCTTCATCGTTTATCTCATTTAGGGGAAGGTGTGGCTGGTTCGGAGGGTGCTTTTCATAGGGTCGAGCCGCAGCATTTTATTGAGGAAACAGGCAAGGCGGGAGTGGTTAACCTTTACCGCTTAGCGCCACGGGAGACGCTGGCCAAAATGGTGGCTGGCGATAGGGTATATTTGAAGGTAGATGGGTCTAGTTTAATAGTCCAAGATGGTGGTGAGGAGTATCTAGGGCAGGTGGAGCCCAAGCATGGGCAGCGGCTTATTAAATTAGTGAAGGGGGGTAATAAGTACACAGCCATTGTCATTAGCTCGACAGAAGAGATGATGACTATCATTATTAGAGAGGTATATCAAGACCCTAGTCAGGTGGGGCAACTTTCCTTCCCCGCGAAGGGGTTTGAGCGTATTCAGCCTTATGTTGGCGATAGAATATTTAGGCGCGAATTAGGGTATGAGGAGGGGGTGGTGGAGGAGCCTGGCT
>JAUVZA010000047.1 GCA_030602805.1 Dehalococcoidia bacterium
GTTAGCCTAGCCAATAGATACGGTCTTATTACTACTGGCGGCAGTGACTACCACGGTCTGGATAATAGCACTGAGACTATGATTGGTGGAGTGGATGTGCCAATAGAATCAGCGGAGCAGCTTACAGCTCTAGCCGAGCAACAGGCGTTAAAGGGGTCATAAGTCATGCCTGAAGTTATCAAGTTTGTATTACTACTAATAGGGGCTTATTTATTAGGTTCAGTGCCAGCCGCCTACCTGGCAGCTAGGTGGTTCCGAGGGATAGACATCAGGCAATTTGGTACCGGCCATGTGGGAGCAAGTAACCTGCTGAGGTTAACCTCTAAACGGATAGCTATTCCAGTTATCATTTTTGACGTGGGTAAGGGGATGGCAATGGTAGGGGCAGCTCAACTACTGGGCCTGGATATCACCCAGCAAGTAACGGTAGGGCTAGCCGCCATTATCGGACATAACTGGCCGGTTTTCCTCCGCTTTAACGGAGGCAGGGGTATTCTAACCACCTTGGGCGTTGTTTTTATTCTGGTACCATGGCTAGGGCTAATAGTTTTGGTTATTGCTTACGGTCTTGCCCCATTCCGACAGCTAGCTTTAGGGACGATTATAGCAGTGGCATCTTTACCTGTATTTAGCTGGTTTCTTCCTCAGCTATTCGGCATTGAAAAGCCACTGCCCATTACCCTAGGATTCGTGGCGATATTCCTGTTAGCAGTTATTAGGCGGCTAACAGCCCCGCGAACCTTATTTACTGCTTCAGTAACTCCGGGACAGCTATTTGTTAATCGCCTGCTTTTTGACCGGGATATAAGGGATAGAAAGGCTTGGATGAATAGAAGGCTTCCTGAGCAACAAGGAAAACAGGGGAAAGGTTGACTACAGTAAAATGAGATGTGCCACCCACCCTGATGTTGAAACAAACCTGAGGTGTGGTAAGTGCGGTAAGCCAATATGCCCTAAGTGTATGGTGCAAACACTAGTGGGAGCCCGATGCCCTGAATGCGCCAGACCCTACAAATTACCTACCTTCAATGTTACTACCCCATACTACCTGAGAGCTATTGGAACAGGATTAGGTATGGCTATTGTTTGTGGCGTTGCCTGGTGGGCAATAGACTGGATAATTCCTTTCTTCTCCTTCAGTATATTACTGGCTTATGGTGCCGGCTACGCCATCAGCGAGGTAATCAGCCGCGTGGTTAATCGCAAGCGAGGCACAATACTAGCTATTATTGCCGGCATAGCTGTAGCCATAAGCTACTTTATTACTTTTCTTTTCCCTGGCGGGTTCCCTTTTATCCCGTTTAACCTACTACGCTCAGCTCTCAGTTTAATCGCCCTGGCGCTGGGCATCTACGTCGCTGTCACCCGCTTGCGCTAATAAAAAACGAACATTACTAATACATATCAGTGCTTAATTATGGAAAGGGGAGCGAATTATATCATCTCCTTTTAAAGAATGCCCTTTATTTTGCTATTTCTATAATATAAGGTCGGTGCTAAGTCAATTATCGCCATAGAAAACAGAAATATCCCAAAATAATAACTTAAAGCAGTAGCACATTCAAAGTACCTCCCATGGTAAAACCATATTTGGTACCGGTACTTCAATCACTACTGGACCATCCTCAGTCAGAGCTGAATGGAGGGCTCCTTCTAATTCTTTGTGGTCTGACAGTTTTATACCTCGGGCACCGAAGGATTCGGCCAGGGTAGCAAAATCCGGATTTTGCAATTCGGTTCCAATAATTCTGTTCTCATAGCGCCGTTGTTGTATTCTGTAGGTAGCACCATAAGTGCCGTCGTTAAAAACTATAGTAACTACGTTTAAACCTAGCTGTACCGCTGTGGCTAAATCACCTGCTGCGAACAAAAATCCGCCATCACCGCTTAACGCCACCACTTGCCGATTCGGATTGCCAACTTTAGCCCCGAGAGCCGTCGGGAAGGCATACCCCAGAGTTCCAAAGTAGGAAGAGGTCAGGAAGGTCCGCGGCTTGTAGACCGGATAGACTAGCTGTGACCAATAACCCACATTGGTAATGCCAGATACTAAAATAGCGTCCTCTTTCAGCTCGTTACTAATATCACGAATGATTGTCGTTTGAATTGGAGCTGCCTCCTCAATTTTAGTCATCAGGTTGGTTTTAATTCCCTCAATCTCAGATGTTTTCCATCGGCTTCTGTTTGATTCCGACAATTCTTCCAGTAGTGCCGCTATTGCCGAACGGACATCAGCAACTATTCCCAGATTTACCGGCCAATTCCGGCCTACTTCTTCATCATCAATATCTATCTGGATAACTTTAAGTTCTGCTGGTGCCTTCGATTGAATCTGCTGCCTTAGAAAAAAACGGCTGCCCAGGCAAATAATCACATCAGCCATGGACAGTATCAAATTTGAGCTATAGTTGGCATCACCGCAAGCCAGAGGATGGTTACTGCTGATAGCACCTTTACCCTCAGCCGTCATAACCACCGGAGAATTGACTTGTTCGGCAAGCTGCCGAAGTTCTTCTGTAGCATTACCCGTAATGATACCACCACCAGCCCATATTAGTGGGTGTTCTGCCTTAGTCAGTAGGGTTGCAGCCTCTTTAATTTGAGTACGGTTAAGCGGCCTAGTTGTGTCTGATTCTATTTGGTTAAACTGCATTTCACCCTTGCTGGCCCACAAGTCGAAAGGTATTTCTACTTCTACAGGGCGGGGTCTTCCTGTTTGCAGTTTCTGCATTGCTAACTGTAACGTACCAGGAATATCAGTAACTTCTGTTATACGGGTGTTCCATTTAGTGATCGGCCGGAAGACATCCAGTTGCTCGGTAACTTCATGGAGCAGCCCTCGATTCTTCCCCAAATTTTGCCTGTTAATTTGCCCTGCCAGTAACAATACTGGTGTCGATGCAGCGTAGGCAGTGCCAATAGCTGCGCAAGTGTTAAAGGCACCGGGTCCCGGTACTACTACGGCAACCCCTACCTTACCTGTAGTGCGTGCATAGCCAAAAGCCATATAAGCAGCTGTCTGTTCATGGCGTACGGTAATCCAACGCAATTTTCTGTTTCGATAGAAAGTATCTAAGAGTTCCATAATCTGAACACCGGGAATACCAAACACTACTTCCACTCTCTCACGCGAAAGTGATTCTACCAACGCTTCCGCACCAGTCATTGTAGCCATTTGACACCTCCATTTTAGTAGAAGATGGGACAATGAACTAATTCCCTACTTAATCCCATATAAGTGCACTTGATTATAATCCATATTATGGTTTCTATATTAACACACCTGTTATGATCCAAGTGTCAAGATGCAAAACGCACAAAAGTGTAATTAAGTGACTATTCTTAACTCGAGAAGATCGCCACTATGATACATAGTAAGCCTAGTGTAAATGATACGGTGTCATGATACGCTTTTCCAATTCGATTGGTGATACCAAATTACCTAATAATTTAACCGGAAACGACCTATGAGTGTTTTAACCCATTGTGATAAAAAGGAACCTTTTTATCGCATTGAACACTACGCTAAATCGTGCAGTCATGTGACATTATGCAATTCTGTCACATTCAAGCGCTAGGTATATGACTTGAATGGACTATTGTTATTTGACTGAACGAAACAAGCAATGGTGTGAATCAAAATCCCTTACAACCAAAGCTTTATCCGATTGAAATCACAAACATGGTTAGTAATGCACCCAGCGTTATGACTACTACTACGATTACACCCACTATGGCTATTAGTTCTTTTCTATCTTTCATAGAATCCTACCCCCTTACATTGTAATGTTAAAAGTCTTGCAGCATTATCTGATTACAATAATTCAGGTTTACTACCCCATCAGCTTCTTACCAGTAATGCCTTGGCCAGCGCACCATGCACCTGGCCGACATATTTAGCCAGGTGCATCGTGACTGTAGCTAACAGAATACCAGCTATTACGACTAGGAATAACATCCAACCATCCAAGTAATAGGAAGCATCGTTGATATTAACCGGAATATCATAGCCGAGTTGTAGGATGGGCATAGCAATACCGGACAGCGATAGAGCAATTAAGGTAATAAAAACACTGAAGTAAAGGGTACCGAGAGGGAGTTGTATTATCATATATACAATTGAAAACCATGTGTGCTTATCAAAAATAATGTTCTTAAAACGTGACCACAATCCCATATTCCTCTGGTGAAATTGCGGCCGACGCGGCATCCGAATGCCCAGCAAGGCCTCAACAATGCGTCCTTCCACCAGGCTAATACCTCTGACAGAGAGGATAAACAGGCCGGTAAAGGGCAGCCCGATTATTAAAATTATCAAGCCAGCAGATAGCGATATGCCCGTTACTACCCAGGTAAAATAAAGAATACCCGTGGCTAGGGAGAAAAGAAGGTAAAGGAATGACCCCCAGGCTATGGGGTCTGCAAACACACCAAAGAAGCGGTTTAGGAATGACCGTTCGTCTTTCGCTTTACGCGTTCTTTCGGGTTCGCTTGGATAGCTGGGCTGAGCCAGGGTAGGCGTGATACGACGTTCGATTTCTCGATAGGCTGTGGCAATCTCTTTGGGCATACCGTATTTTTCTATAATCTGACACAGAGCATCCGCTTCGGAAATAGTAGCATCATTTGACGTGACACTGTTAAGAGCCGTCCTCAAGTACTCCTCAGCATCGGAGAGTGCGTCCTGTATTGTTGCGCGGTCACAACCGGAAAGTTCTTTTTTCAGCTGAGCCAAGTAGTCATCAATACTCTGAATCATTGTTTTTATGGGTATGTCTATCCTCACCTGTATCTAGATACACGATACCATTTGCCCTATCTATTTCAGATTGAAGTAACAATACGCCATATTGTTCAAAACGGAACCTTAAAGGCCCACGCCGTTGACGGTAACAGCAGAATACAATAGGCTTGCGTTGGGCGGTTTTAAAAATTAAATAGTTTTGTGTATTTACTTAAGGAGAGGATAGGGTTACTCAACCATCTCATAGAAGTGGCAAATACTGTTGAGGCCACATTGCTGGCAAAGGGGGCGGTTGCGGCAGACATCCTTAGCCAGACAGACCAGTAGGGCATGGTATTCATTGAATAGCTCAGTATCAGTTGGCAGATTATCCATAAAAAGGGCCTGATAGGCAATGTAGCTATTACTAGCCGGGGCTAGACCGATGCGATTAATGATACGACGAGTATAAGCATCAATAACAAAAACTGGCTTGTGGGCAGCATACAGTATTATAGAATCCGTTGTCTCCTGTCCTATACCATAGATAGAAAGAAGCTGGCGGCGGAGGTGGTCAGTATTACAGATAAACAGCTTATTGAGGTTATCATCATAGTATTTTCCTAGCCAGGAAGCTAAAGACTTGAGCTTTAGTGCTTTGGCATTATAGTAACCACAAGGGTGGATAAGGGCAGCAACTTCAGACAAGCTAAGGCAGCGTAGCGCTTCTGGTGATAGTGCCCTAGCTGCTTTTAGATTGGTTATAGCCTTCTCTACATTCCGCCAGGCGGCTGATTGGGTAAGGATGGCGCCGACAATTATCTCAAATGGCTCCTCTGCCGGCCACCAATATTGAGGTTCATAGCGAGCCATAAGTCGGTGGTAGATGTTTAGTAATGCTTTGCTTACCGACTGGTTATCCATTGGTGGCACTTTAGTATTAGCTGCCGAATCATATCCCGGGGTGTAGGGTTTTATATCAATTACCGGTGTGGCATCAAGCCCTTCAACCTTAGTATGTTACCCTGGCGCTGAAGCAATCTAAAGGTCATGCCCGGCAATTCACTAGCCATCTTAATACCTGCCTCCACCATTAATAATAGCATATTTACAACGGGGTTTTTATAAGGAAGGAGAGCCAAAAATCTCAGGGTAAACAAAAAGAGGGTAAGGTTAATAAACAGGCTCTAGACTACTCAATATAAACTCGAGGTTAGCCTGTGATATACTAAACTAAAATCAGGTTAAGTAGTAAATGTTCAACTACAAATAGTTAGATGAGCCCGACACGAAGATTGTTATGGGGGGTATGCGTTCTTGTTATCATTATAGCAGCCGGTGTTATCGGTTATGTGGTTATTGAGGGCTGGTCATTTATTGATGCCATTTATATGACCATCATAACTATAACTACTGTTGGCTATGCTGAGGTTCACCCACTTACTACTACCGGACGGATTTTTAGCCTCTTTTTAATTGCGGGGGGTGTTGGTGGGGCATTATATGCTTTAAGCGGAATAGCCGGGTACATACTAGAAGGTCACCTGGGTACTACTTGGGGGAGACGACGAATGGAAAGAAACATAGCAAAACTGAAGAGACACTTTATTCTTTGTGGTTATGGTAGGGTAGGACGAGAGATAGCCCATATCTTTACTGAAGAGGGTGTACCTTTTGTCGTCATCGACAAAGACCGAGAAAGCATTGCCACTGCTGAGAAGGATGGATATCTCTATGTGTTTGGTGATGCTACTAGTGATGAGGTGTTAAAAGAAGCTGGCATTGAGCAGGCACGTGGTCTGGTGGCTGCACTTGGTAGTGATGCCGAGAGCGTCTATATAACACTATCAGCCCGCGGACTGCGCCCAGATTTGTTTATTGAGGCTCGCGCCTCTAGTAGCATGGCTGGGGCTAAGCTAAAGAAAGCCGGCGCTGACCGTATTATATCTCCATACAGCCTCGGTGCCCGCCGTATGGCACAGTTAGCCCTACGCCCAACAGTGGTTGACTTTATTGATACCGTAATCTATCGCCGTGGTCGAGAGTTGCAGATGGAAAACATAGCGGTAGGCAGCGACTCAGCTTTAGCTGGTCTAACTGTAGAAGAAACTCGCCGTCGTACCAAAGCTGCTATCCTGGCAATAAGTAAGAAAGGTGGCAAACTGGTGGCTAACCCACCCGGAGAAGAAACTATTGAGAGTGGAGACCGCCTGATTACTCTGGGCACCAAGCAGCAACTGGCAGCTCTGGAAAAAATTTGCGAGAGGTGTAAGACTGATGAGTAAAACCAAAGTGGGTATTATCAATGTTACCGGGTATGCCGGTGTTGAGCTAGCACGACTACTATACCAACACCCACAGGTAGAGCTTACTTCAGTTACCGGACGGAGTGCTGCCGGGCAGAAGTTAGGCAAAGTTTCCCCCCACCTGGCTAGCATAGACCTGACTATTGAAGCTGAGCTGGGGGATGTTGATTTAGCCTTTTCAGCTATGCCCCATAAGGAGAGTGCTAAAGAGGTCATACCGTTGCTCAATCATGATATTAAGGTAGTAGATATTAGCGCCGATTTCAGGTTAAAGAATGCTGCCGAATACCAAAGCTGGTATGGTTTTACCCATTCCGCCCCCCAACTACTTGAACAAGCCGTATATGGTCTAACCGAGCTATACCGGTCTCAGGTCGCCTCTGCCCAACTGGTGGCTAACCCTGGTTGCTACCCCACTGGAGCTATCCTGGCTCTAGCCCCAGCCGTTAAAGAAGACCTCATTGAACCTGACATTATTATTGACAGCAAGTCCGGGGTATCCGGAGCCGGCAGAACCCTCAGTCTTGGGACTCACTACTCAGAAGTTAATGAGGATGTCTCTGCTTATGCACTGGAAGGGCATAGGCACCTGCCTGAGATTATTCAGGAGCTAAAGCTGCTTCGTCCCCAACAGTTGCCCTCAGTGACCTTTGTCCCCCATCTGATACCGATGACCAGGGGGATATTAACTACCTGCTATGCCTCCTTAACCCCAGGCAAGGTGGCTGCTGGCAAGAAAGGAGAAGAAGAGGTAAGGCAGCTCTACCTGGACCTCTACAAGGATGAGCCCTTTATCAAGGTAGTGGAATTCCCTCCTCACACTAAGCACACCTGGGGGAATAACCTTTGTCTAATTCACCCCGCCATTGACCACAGAACAGGGAGGCTCATCGTTATCAGTTGCATTGATAATCTGGTTAAAGGAGCCGCCGGACAAGCCATCCAGAATATGAACCTTATGCTCGGCTTCCCTGAAGTAACCGGGCTTGAAGCGCTGGCAATTTACCCTTGAAATTAGGCGGCAAAAGGGCAATTGGGATCTGCCTCTAAAGCATCTCCTAAGAGCCTCATGGTTCGGGCTAAACATCCCCGACAAGATTCAAACTGCTGACATTTTCCGCAGGCCCCTTTCCTCATACCTTGGTCAGCCCACCCGGTGAGCACCTCACTTTGCCTCATCCGCAACCATATATCCTCCAGAGGCTCTTGAGCGGCATTACCAAAAGTCAATTCTTCAGGAGAGAACATACAGGGCCTGACACTACCCGCGGTCTGAATATACAGTGAATAAGAAGCGGCACATCCCTTCACTTCTGGTATGGTAATGCCACTATCAGCATTACTGAGGGAGAAACCGTGCTTGGCGGAGAGGTTCCACAGGAAGGGCTCATCGTAGAAAATATCCAGGTTGCTTCCATAGCCATAGATTTCCTTTACCACCGCCTCTTGTTCCTTTGGGGTGAGGGCATATTGTTGATAATATCTAGTCGAAACCTCATCCCTCCCAAAAGGTTTCAAAGGCAGAAAGATAATCCTAGCCCCACCAAGGCTTTCGGTTAATTGGATAAGCTCCCTAACCTGTCCAAAGTTAAGTTTTGAGAGAACCGTAGTTATTCCACAGAAAATTCCCAGAGCGGCACATTGTGCTGCCCACTCCTTGACCACCTCAAACTTAGCGCCTCTCTTTGTGTCCTCATAAACAGCCGCATCAGCTCCATCAATACTAAAAAGAACCTTAGGTGAGAAGGAGGCTAATTTCTGCAACCTATCCTGGCTGAAGGCGTTGCCATTGGTTATCACAAAGACATCAATCCCCTCTTTCCTAAACATGCCTCCGACCTGGTGAAAGTCATCACGCAACAACGGTTCGCCACCCTCTAGTATCACCCACTTTGGTGACAGCCCAATAATATCATTGGCTACCTTAGTTGCTTCTTCACTGGTTAGCTCTCCCTTCTCCATGCCAACACAATGCCGACAATTCAAATTACACATACTGGTAATCGCCCAGTCCACATACATTGGGCCAGTCATATTCTTTCCCTCCAATAAACATAATCAGTAACAGAGCCTTTAGCCTTGTCTATCATCATATACTTCACCAACGGCTCATAACATCCCCCACATAACCCGTTGCCCACCATAGCATAGCCTTGAGCCGCTGCCTTGCTCCTGTTTGAGAGCACAGGCAATAGGCTTACAACATATCCTAGCTTCTCCAAAGAAACTTTTACCGCACTATAGATGTCTTCGTATCTGGTCAATCGCCCTGAGAGATAGACCTCGCGGCTCTCCAATACCGCCTGTTGACTACATACTGCAAATAGGATGCCTTCAACGAAAGCGTTAAATGCCTCGGGATACGATTCTCCAGTGAAGGCTTCTATAGGAAGGCTCTCCGAGCCAGTCAAATAGCTGGCGCCGCCTTGAAAGAGCAGGTTCTTCTCAAAACCTCCCAAGAGGTAGGCAATCTCACCATCCATAGCCCCAGCGTTCATAAAACTGGGGCCAGGAAAGAGAGTGCCCCCAATGCCGTTAACTATCCTGCCTTCCTCTATGGTAATGAGACCATTATAGCCCCCCCCAAGCTCAACAACAATATGATTAACCTCAGAATAACTCGCTCCCTTCTTCTGGGAAACCATTTCTACAGAGAGAGCCCCGATGCACATCTTATCTGCCGTGCCCATATCTATCTTATTGAATTTCCGCCATCGGGGAACGGTGGGAAGTTGAATCACTCCCGGCAGGAAAAGAATCTCCAAGCCGGCTTCCCCGACTATAGCAAAGAATTTCTTCATCCCGTCAAGTACCGGCACACTCTCCCCTTCCCGGACTAGCGTGAGCTCGAACATCTCCCTCTCAGTGACCTCACTCAACCTCCGGTTAGGCAGTCCGTAACCTGAGGGAGCTATTATGACATCAGGCTTCAGGGTAAGGCACTTCTCAGCCATATCTTCGGGTCTCTCGGCTACCACACTTGACGGCATACTCTCTTCGTACCTGACCTCCCTGTCCTCAAGGAGACAAAGGTCAAAGGAGACAGTCCCGGGGTCAATACCTAAGATTTTCACCTTTGCTAGCTAAAGTTACCCTTTTATATATTGCCAACGCAGTATATCTAATACCAGGGGGTAAAATCAAGCCAGCCTTGCCCACATGCTTACTTAAAGGCTGTCCAAAAATTAGCATGTTTCTCTTTCGTCATTGCGAGGGGTGAAACCCCAAAGCAATCACAAAGAGCTTAGTGAGATTGCCACGCTTCGCTCGCAATGACAAAGGTATGTTTTTCTGTAGTTTTCGGACAGCTTACTTACTCTGGGAGTATTACATAGTTTATTCTACACCGCTTAAAATGTTGTCCCTTTGTCTTTGCTCTGCTATGCTTGACCATAGGAGTATGAAAGAAGTAGCCAGCAATACTAGCTCACATACCGGGGCTAATGGGTTTCACTCTATTGATTACATCAAGATTTCTATCTTCGGCTTTGCCCTGGCTGCCCTTTCGCAGAGCTTGCACACCATTATTTTGCCATTGCGAGTACTGGACTTTGTCACTGAGTCAGAGAAAGCCACCTACCTCGGGATTCTCACCTTTGCTGGCTTAATTGTTGCCATGGTGGTCCAACCGATAGTCGGGGCAATTAGTGACCGCTCTGGCTTTAGCTGGGGACACCGGCGACCTTACATCCTGCTAGGGGCTATAGCGGCTATGCCGTTTCTCGCCGGAATAGGCTACGGTGGTAGTTATGCTGCTATTTTAATTACCTGGTGCCTGCTGCAAGCTAGCTCCAATACAGCTCAAGCTCCGTATCAGGGCTTTATCCCCGACCTGGTACCCGGGGGAAAGAGGGGGCTAGCTTCAGGGGTGAAGAGCCTGCTGGAAATAGTGGGCGGGGTTGCCCTAATATATCCCATAGCCCTCTTTATGGATCGCTATTCCACCGGTGAGGGAAGCTCCTGGCTGTGGTTAGCTTTGGGTGCACTGGGTATTGTCCTGCTGGGAGCTATGGTTGCCACTCTTCTGACAGTTAAGGAGCGACCCGGGGTCGGTGGCTCTCAAGTGCCCCTACTGCCTACCCTGTATAAAAGCTTCAAGATTGATGCCAAGGCAAACCGTGATTTTATCTGGTTTCTGGTATCCCGCCTCCTTATCATTATGGCATTCACTACCATACAGACATTCGCTTTATATTTCATCAAGGATGTTATCGGTGTAGCCAATCCGGCAGCGGCAACGGCAAAGTTCTTAATAGTGGCTGTGGCTGGCATGCTAGCTGTTGTCTATCCTGCCGGGCGTTTATCTGATAAAGTAGGTCGCCTACCAATTGTGGTCGCTTCGGGACTCCTTGGTGCTTTAGGAATCCTATTACTATTTTTCTTCCCTAGCTACGGGTATCTAATGCTTAGCAGTGGTCTGGTGGGAATCTCCTTCGGCGCTTTTATGAGCACCAACTGGGCTCTAGCCACAGACCTGGTAGCTAAGGGTGAGGAGGCAAGATACCTGGGGCTGACCAATCTGGCTACTGCCGGCGGTGCTGCCTTAGCCCGTCTCATTGGACCAGTGATTGATTTCTTTAACAGGTATAGCCCCAACTTGGGCTACTCAGTTATGCTTGGGGCTTGTTTTATCTATTTTCTTGTCGGCTCATCACTGATAATGAAAATCAGGCGGCGTTAACTAAAGTAACGTAGCACGACTTCCCATCCCCAAGCACCAGTCTGTATCATGACTACATACAGCAAAGCTTTACCAAGAAAGCATGCCAGCAAAAATTTCCATAAAGAATAGCGGAGCACCCCAGCCACCATACCGGCTATATCAAGAGGGAGAAACGGAAGCAGTGAGAAAAGAAAGATAGTCAAAAATCCCCTCTTCCTCATCCAGCCCTCCGCCCTAGCATACATCTTCTCGCCTCCGGAAAGCCCGCGGCCACTACGGCCTGCGACATAACCGGTTAGCTCACCTATCGCCCCCCCTACAGCACCAACTAGCCCCACCAGAATCGGATTACAAACAGTACCAAGACCAATGAGTATCAGGAGACCAGGCATGGGCAAAATGATGGTAGCATTAGCCACCAAGCTGATAAGGAAGGCGCCCAGATAGCCATAGGTTTCAAATTCTTCAATCCTTCCTGGGTAACGTCGGGCAAAAAGGAAGAGAACAACCGTAATTGCTATGACGAGGAGCAGTATTAATATAGGAATTAACCTTCTCTTTAACCGTCCCCTCCCTTCTACCCCGCCCTCTTTAACCTGGTTAGTTGTTTTGCTCATTTTGGGTATTGTAGCACATTGCGGGGATTGGAGATGGCAATATAAGGGGAGGGAGGATGGGTTTATTAAATAAAGAGCTAAAGTGGATGAAGTTGATAAGCAATGCTATCTAGCGTTGTCGGCTAGCTCTGTCTCTGCTATACTTAACTTGCGTGCCCCCATCGTCTAGAGGCCTAGGACACTGGCCTTTCAAGCCGGTAACAGCGATTCGAATTCGCTTGGGGGCACCAATTATTTACCCTAGCTCAGAATTTGCCCCTTAGTTTTTTATAGGTTTCAGCCAGGGCTTCGGGAACTACCCTGGCATCAGACATTACCGGCATAAAGTTGGTATCCCCCTGCCACCGGGGCACGATGTGGGTATGGACATGCTCATCTATGCCGGCCCCAGCTACCTTTCCCATATTTATGCCTATGTTAAAACCGCCAGGGTTGAATACCTGCTTCAGAAGCTTAATACCTCGGCTAACTATTCCAAAGTGCTCGCCAAGCTCTTCATCAGTTAGCTCCTCCAGATTAGCTATGTGCCGGTAGGGGGCTATCATCAGGTGACCAGGGTTATAGGGATAGATATTCATAATGACGAAGTTTTTATCTCCACGATACAGGATATAGTTTAGAGCATCATTATCTTGCCTGGGTTTTTCACATAAAATACACCCTTCTGGCTTCTTCATGCGGACATATTCTATGCGCCACGGTGCCCAAATCTGTTTCATATCACTCCCCTTATTGGCTACTTAGTGCTATTTTAGTCGGCTGACCTTCATGCGTCAAAGGGTATAAAGCAATCTAGTTTATGGTCTTATTCCAGTGATTGTGACACAGACTATGGCATTGGTTTTTCC
>JAUVZA010000096.1 GCA_030602805.1 Dehalococcoidia bacterium
CTTATCAGCACCTCACCAATAGCATCAATACCTTCGGTTACTGACTTAACGCTAAATTCAGTAAGCACATTAGGCACTCCCACCAGCCTATTAATAGCTTTACATACAGCATCCACCGGACCTGTACCCAGGGCAGCATCAGCTAGAACCTGACCATCAGAGGTGGTAAGCTTAACTGAGGCGGTGGGAATACCCCTATCCCCACAAGACACTTGAATGCGGTCAAGGTGATAAGTTTCAGATACAGTGCGTAGCTCCTGGGCAATAAGGGACTCAATATCTTTATCCGTAATCTCCTTCTTTTTATCAGCTAGCTCCTTAAACGCTGAGAAGGCGCGGCTAAAGTCTGCCTCCCTTAAACTATAACCCAGTTCTGCCAGCCGCTCTTTAAAGGCATGCCGCCCACTAAGCTTACCTAGCACCAGGCTTGAGGCTGGTATGCCTACTGTTCTAGGGTCCATTATTTCATAGGTTATCGGCATCTTAATTACACCATTCTGGTGAATCCCTGACTCATGACGGAAAGCATTAGCGCCAATAATTGCCTTATTAGGTTGAACCGAAAAACCAGTTAGCTCACTTACCAGTCGGCTAGTTTTGTAGATTTGTGTAGTGTTAATATTAGTAGTCAGATTAAAAAAGTCGTTACGGGTCTTAATAGCCATTACAATTTCCTCAAGCGAGGCGTTACCAGCCCTTTCTCCGATGCCATTAATGGTGCACTCCACCTGTCTTGCCCCCCGCTTAAGCGATTCCAGGCTATTAGCCACAGCTAGACCCAGATCATTATGGCAATGAACACTAACTATAGCCTGATTGATGTTAGATACATTCTTAAAAATTCCCTCTAGTAACTTACCAAACTCATCAGGGATAGCGTAACCTACAGTATCAGGGATATTTACCGTAGTGGCTCCAGCGTCAATAACTACTTCTAGTATTTGATAGATGTATTCCGGCTCGGCCCGGCTGGCATCCATCGGTGAGAATTCAATATCATCAGTATATTTCTTAGCCCGGGTAACCATATCCCGAGCCATCTCCAAAATCTGTTCACGGGTCTTCTTCAGTTGATGAAGCAAGTGTATATCTGACGCTGAGAGAAAGACATGAATACGTGGGTGCTCGGCTTCTTTGATTGCTTCCCGGGCACAGTCTATATCGGCAGGCAAAGCCCGGGCCAGGGCACAAATGGTTGGGGTACGAACCTCCTTAGCAATAAGCCTGACTGCCTCAAAATCACTTTGACCATTGATTGGCATACCAGCCTCAATAACATCTACGCCAAGCTTCTCCAATTGCCTGGCTATCTCCAGTTTTTCCTGGATATTTAGTGTTCCCCCCGCCGCCTGCTCCCCATCCCGCAAGGTAGTATCAAATATAATTACCCTATCCATAGCTAACCCTCCCCCGGAATAAGGCTAAACAATTTCACCACCGTTGTCCTTATCCTATCAGCGTGAGTTTGAACTTCTTCAAGACTAAGCCCAGCTTCATAAAAGTTGCCATGCAAAGAATTGGCAATTCCATAGACATCCCAAATACTCATGTCATTATGTTTCTTCGCCAATTCCGTGGCATACCTTCTAATTTCTCCATGAGTGTTAAGCTCTCTCCCTTCGCTTGCTGCCACTGCCTTCAGTGCTTGAGCCATGCTCCCCCATAAGAACTCGCCCGCTTTCTCCGCCTCGCCAGCCTGAATAGAACTAAGAGCATTCTCAAAGAAGTGAACACTTTGGTCTTTGTACTTTTCTAATAGTTCGCCCTTGTTCACTTCTTCTCCGGGATCTCGTAACTAAGTATATCGCCTGTCTTAGCATCTACCTTAACCGCCAATGCCCCCACATCTATATCTACCAGCCAAACATCATTTTCTCTTTCTGCCTTCAATGGTAAAGCAACAGGGCTATATTTTTTAATAAAGGAGTGGGCAATCTCCATAGCCTTGTCGGCAGTGTCTACTTTTGTGGCTCGTATATAATCGCTAATTTCTTTGTCAAATTCAATTAACAGTTTAAACACGCTTCCAATCGTTTTCGCCCCCCCAAGCCTTTTCTCTAAGTCCTCGCGCTTCTTTGCGAAAAGAGTATTGAATTCCCTTGCCTCCTCACCTTTCATAGTTCTGGTAGCAATGTTAAGTTCCGTCGCGAATACGGAACTAACTAATTGTTTTGCAAGCCATAAGTCTTGCTTTTCTAATATCGTTAATCGCTTTTTGATGTCTTCTATTTCATTACTCATGGTTACTTCTTTACTTCCCCTTAAGCCACGGCATCATCTGGCGCAGTTCTTTACCCACGGTTTCAATGAGGTGTTCTTCGTCCATACGCTTGAGGGCATTATAGACTGGGCGACCAGCCTGATTTTCCAAAATCCATTCTTTAGCAAAGCTGCCATCCTGAATCTCAGCCAGGATTTGCGCCATCTCATCTTTGACCATATCATCAATAACCCGTGGTCCCCGAGTATAGTCACCATACTCAGCGGTATCACTGACTGAATATCGCATATAGTTAAAGCCACCCTGATATATCAGGTCAACAATAAGCTTGAGCTCGTGAAGGACTTCAAAGTAGGCTATTTCGGGCTGATAGCCGGCCTCAACCAGTGTCTCAAAGCCAGCCTTTATCAGAGCGGTAACCCCTCCGCACAGCACTGTCTGCTCACCGAAGAGGTCAGTCTCGGTCTCTTCAGCGAAGGTTGTCTCTATGACACCAGCTCGGGAGCAGCCGATACCCTTGGCATAGGCAAGGGCTACATCCCTGGCTTTACCAGAGGCATCCTGGTGAACAGCCACAATTGCCGGTGTTCCTTTACCCTCAGTATAAACTTGTCGTAACAGGTGACCTGGGGCTTTGGGGGCTATCATGGTAACATCAATGTCAGGTAATGGGATGATTTGTCCGTAATGGATATTAAAGCCATGAGCAAACATCAGGGTATTGCCTGGAGCTAGCTCCTTTTCAACTGACCCGTAATAGACGCTTTTGTGTAATTGGTCAGGAACTAACATTACAACGATATCAGCTTCCTTTGCCACCTCAGTGGCTGATAGCACCCTGAAGCCAGCACCTTTAGCATCCTTCCAGCCAGGAGTCCCTTCTACCTCAGCCACTATTACCTGGCAACCGCTATCCCTGAGGTTTTGAGCCTGAGCATGCCCCTGGCTGCCATAGCCAATAATGCCAATCGCCTTTCCTTTAAGCAAAGTCAGGTCGCAATCACTATCATAGTATATCTTCGCCATAACTTATCATCTCCTTTATTTAAACTTTTTTTTGCCTTTTGTTATGCACCTTAGATAGCTTCTCTTCTACCTGCAGAGCACCTCGGCTTCCTCGAGCCATAGCGATACACCCAGTTCTGGCTATCTCCCTGATACCAAAACCACGAAGCAAATTAAATAAGGAGTTGATTTTCTCCTCATCGCCGGTAACCTCAATTGTTACTGAATCAGAGGCAACATCAACTATATTAGCTCTGAATATATCCACAATCTGCATAATCTCACTTCGGGTAGCCGAAGTAGCTTTTACTTTAATCAAGGCTAGTTCTCGAGCAACCATATCACCCTCAGTAATATCAGATACC
>JAUVZA010000082.1 GCA_030602805.1 Dehalococcoidia bacterium
CAGCGATAGACGGTGGCGTAGCCGATTTCCAGCAGCTGTGCAGCTTCCGTGACATCGAAGAGGTCGTTGGACTCTATGACGAATTTAACCATAACCCTGCTATGATACAGCCTTTGTATCAATTTGTCAAGCCCCCTGGGCAACTATTTTTTAGGTCAATTTTTAGGCAAAAGAATCCCCGGCTAGCTGACCAGCCGGGGGCTACCTCTTTTCCCGTAGCGGGGACGCACCAGAATCAAAATTTAGGCGTTTTCTGGCGTGATGAATGGTATTACACCTTTGAGCTGTGAAGCTGGTAGCCGGGGGGCTTGACAAAAAGGAGTAATGGTGCTATCATATTAGAGCTATTCCCAATAGGACAGGAGGGAACTATGGAACATCCATTATTAGAATTAATCTGTAAACGATGTGGCCATAAGTGGATCCCGAGAGTTCCCAAGCCTAGACGATGTCCCAAGTGCTTGGCGTATGATTGGGATAAAGAGAAAGGAGGTGAGAAAAAATGAGGTAGTGAGATGGAATACCCCGGGTGACTAAATTTTTTAGGAGGTAATTAAAGTGAGGAGAAAAAGATTATTGATGTTAATTGGCAGTGTTTGTTTGGCCCTGATGCTGTTAGTGCCACTAGCGGTAAGCTGTGCTCCAGCGACACCAGAGGAGGCTGCCGGGGAGATCGCCGAGCTCGAATCAAAGTTAGCCACGGAAAAGTCAAAAGTCTCTAATCTGCAGGGCAACGTTTCTGACCTGGAGGCTGAGATTGCTGAGCTAAGAAAACCGGCTGAGGTGTATGAGTGGAAGTGTCAGCACCATAGGATAGCCGCAGAACGGGCAATGATGTACTACAAGGACATACTTGAAAACAAAATACCCGAGCTAACTGGGGGGCGGCTTAAGATAAAGCTCTACTATGGTGGGGAATTAGTAAAGAGTGCAGATATAACTGATGCTATAAGCACAGGGACGTTAGAAATGGCAGCGACATCTGCCTATTACCATAAGGGTATTATGCCTGAAACGGGCATTGAGTATGGTCTCCCGTTTGGAATCAGAACACCTACGGAGCTATCTAACTTCATGTATGGTGAAGAGATGCCGGATTATTTCGGCGGTTGGAAAGCCGTAGATTTTTTGCGGTCAATCTATGCCGAACATAACATCTATTACCTTTGTGGTGGTTTAGACTGCTGGCCCGCAAGTTTTATGACTACCTTCCCAGTTAATAGCATAGCTGACCTAAAAGGGAAAAAGATGAGGGGCGCTGGGCTTATGAATGATTGGGTTGCTAAAATTGGTGGTGAAGGTGTCTATATACCTGGAGAGGAGTTATATACAGCTTTAGCAACTGGCACGATTGACGCTGTTTCATGGGGCAGTGGAATGGGGAACTATAGCATGGGATTCCACGAAGTTTGCAAATACTTCCTCTACCCACCGCTAATGCCACTCAATTGTGCAAATGCAGTAGTGAATATGGACTGCTGGAATTCTCTACCTGACGATATAAAGGGCATCCTTGAGATGGCACTTAAAGAAGCCGGGCTTGATTTTGCCGCTCACTCAAATATAACAGGTGAGACATGGGCACTAAACAAAATGGAACAGGAGTACGGGGTCACCTTGTGCGAGCTAACTGGAGATGACCTCAAGAAAGCCGAAGAAGCGGCATTCGAGATATGGGATGAGCAAGCGGCAATTAGCCCTAGGTGTGCCCAATATGTCGAGATGATTAGGGATTACATGCGGACTATGGGTTATATCGACTAAGAGAGGGCTTACTGCGCAGAACGGGGTAGTAACCCTCAAAAGGGCTACTACCCCGTATTTATAGGTAAAGGAGCTGATAAGTGCAAAGTTTAGCTCGCGTTACCAACAATATCAGCGAATGGAGCGGCAAGTTATTAATTTTGGTGCCTTGGGCTATAACCGCTGTGATTGTGTTGGAGATTACCCTTAGGAGTATATTGGGGAAGCCGACGATATGGGCACATGAGACCAGTGTAATGATATTCGGTGCCTACAGTATTCTTGTAGGAGCTTATGCACTTCGCTATCGGGCACACGTGAATATGGATTTATTTTATAGTCGCTTATCACCCAGAGGAAAAGCCATTTTAGATGTGGCTACTTTCCCCCTTTTCCTTGTTTTTTGCGGTATTTTATTATGGCAAGGAGGAGAATTCGCTTGGCGTTCTATAGAACTTCAGGAAATCTCTGTAAGTTTCTGGGGGCCTCCTATCTGGCCTGTTAAGTGCACTATAGTTATTGGTGTCTTTTTAATACTACTTCAAGGTATAGGTAAATTTGTCTCTGACTTCCTTACCACTATAAGGAAGAAATAAATAGAAATGGACATTGGACTTGTCACTTTACTCCTATTTGCCTGTTTAATGCTGTGCCTAATGACCGGACTTCCCATCGCTTTTGCATTAGGTAGTATTGCCGTGCTATTTATGTATTTCTTGTGGGGTCCGCATGCTCTTAGCATAACTGCTTCAGTTGTTTTCGGTAAATGTATGTCTTCATTTATTCTGATAGCTATCCCATTGTTTATCTTGATGGGAGCAACCATCCAAGAATCCGGTATAGCTGAGAGGCTTTTTAGAGTGGTACATCTATGGATGGGTCATTTAGGTGGTGGATTGGCGGTAGCAGCAGTAATAGCATGCACCATCTTTGCAGCTATGACAGGGATTGGTGGGGCAGGCACTGTAACCATGGGGCTTATTGCCCTGCCGGCTATGCTTAGCTGCCACTATGACAAAAGATTAGCAAGCGGTTGTATCGTAGCCGGGGGAGCGCTGGGTATCCTTATTCCACCCAGCATAATAATGATTATATATGGCATGATAACAGGGGTATCGATAGGAAAACTATATGCTGGTGGTATCTTCCCCGGACTTCTCCTTTCCTCTCTTTTCATTGGATACATATTGGTGCTATGTAAACTTAAACCATCGGCTGGACCTACCTTCGTAAGTGAAGAGAAAATCACTTGGGGAAAGAAGTTTTTGGCTACTAGGGACTTAATTCCAATAATTATCTTAATTTCGGCTGTTTTGGGAACCATCTTTGGGGGAGTCTGCACTCCAACCGAGGGAGCGGCAATAGGTGCTGCAGGTAGTCTAGCCTGTGCTGCTTTGCTGCACAGGCTGAATTGGCAAATCTTAAAGAAGGCGGCTTATACAACCCTAAAGCTCACCGGTATGGTTATGTGGATTGTATTTGGCGCCTATATCTTTGCCACTGTTTATATTGCCTTAGGAGCCCCCGACCTTATTCTTAAAGTGGTGCTTGCCACGCACCTAGGCTACTGGGGTATTTTCATTGTGGTGCAGATTATGTATTTCATCTTGGGCATGCTTCTTGACCCTGGCGCAATTGTAATGATTACTGCTCCGATTAGCATGCCCATAGTTCTGGCTATGGGCTATGACCCAGTATGGTTCGGTGTCATCTTCACCATGAATATGCAAATGGCTTTTATAACACCCCCCTTTGGTTACAATCTATTTTATCTAAAAGGTGTGGCTGCAGAGGATATGTTAATGAAGGATATTTATCTTGCTATAATACCCTTTGTATTGCTTCAAGCGACCGCACTGGCTATTGTTATGATATTTCCCCAGATAGCTTTATGGCTCCCGGTCTTATTTTTCGGGGGGTAAAAATGGCAGAAAAGATAATGAAGGAGGAGGCAATGCATTTTAAGGTTGTGGTTACTATGATTGACCCCCAGCATCATTTTGACACTCCTTACGAGGAGGAAGTCCTAGGGAAACTCGGAGCAGAGGTTATCAAGTATAAGCGGTGCGCAACAGAGGAGGAAGTGATTGCAGCCTGCCATGATGCTGATGCGATTATCAATGTTTTCGAACCTTTCAGTAGAAAGGTGATTGAAAATCTAAGCAAGTGCAAGATTATTAGCAAGGTAGGGACCGGTCTCGATGGCACAGACATAAATGCGGCAACAGAGCATGGCATTGTTCTGACCAATCTACCAGAGTGGTGCAATGAGGAAGTATCCGACCATGCTATGACATTACTCCTGGCCTGCTCTAGGAAGATTTTTAAGATGAATAAGGTTGTTGTTAAAGTTGGTCTCAATTGGTGGTCCCGTGAGGCAAGAAAGCCATTAGAGCCAATGTTCGCACTACGGACCCAAACCTTAGGGCTGGTTGGCTTTGGCAAGATTGCGCATACCCTCGTACCTAAGGCAAAGGCATTCAGTTTGAGGCTCATCGCTTACGACCCATATTTACCACCAAGCGAAATGGAGAAACACAGAGTTAAACCGGTCGATTTTGACCGGTTGCTCCAAGAATCAGACTTTGTCTCACTTCATGTTCCACTTACAGAAGAGAATTACCATATGTTTGGACTGGAACAATTCAAAAGGATGAAGCCTACTGCCTATCTTATAAACACTGCCCGCGGTGCTATTGTCGATGAAAAAGCACTTTATACCGCAGTTTCCCAGGGTTGGATTGCGGGGGCAGGGCTAGATGTGCTGGAAAAGGAACAACCTCCAGACCCCGATAACCCTCTATTAGAACTCGATAATGTCATCATCACCCCTCATAATGCTAGTTATTCTGAAACATCATTTTGGGAGATACGCCGACGCCCGGTGGATGAAGTGGCTAGGGTTTTACAAGGAAAGTGGCCTATCTATTTCGTCAATCCTGAGGTCAAAGAGAAGTTTGTTCAAAGATGGAGGTTAGAATTGACTTAGATAATTTAGCTGTATCAACTGTGGCTTATCACCCTACAATTTCTTTAATAATTAAAATAAGGGGGGAACATGGAGTTTTATCATATTGGACTAATAGTTTCGGATATAGCCAGAGCTATCGAGCATTATCAATCCCTAGGGTGCACCCTAGGGATACCTAGGCTTCCATCTGAGTTTTTTCTAGATAGTAGCGCATACCTAGATTACGAGGTCTATGGTAAGAGGCCCGATACTTTACACAAGACTAAAATGATGTTTATCAATATACATGGTTTGCTGATTGAACTGGTTCAGCCTATTGAAGGGGAAACTATGTATAAGGAGTTCTTAAATACCAAAGGTGAAGGCATTCACCACATGGCCTTCTATGTGGATGACCTTGAAGAGGAAACAGCTAAGCTAATCGAGAAAGGCATTCGAGTTGTGACTAAGGTAAAGCTAGCAAGTGGTGTTGCTTTTTCTTACTTTGATACTGCTAAGGTCGGTAATCTTATTACAGAACTGGTACAGTTGCCGAAATAAGTAGCGGGCTCTGCCAGGGGAAACTGAGGTACTAGGGTTTTTAGTCTTTTACCTAGTCTGACTTTCTCCCCCTCCCGTGTGGTGCCTCAGCTGTAATCGGGCAAGTGGCATCCCGCCTTTAACCTTCCCCCTCTCCTTTGAAGGAGAGGGGGACTAAAGGGGTAGGCTATGACTATAACTTGGGGTGAGATTGGAGCTATGTTCACTGTGCTGGTGGTGGTTAGCTTCATAGCCGGTGCTATAGATGTCTGGTGGACGCAGCGGAAGTGGGATAAAAATAAAAGGGGGTGAGCGAGGGGGACTAAGGGGGTGAGGTTGATAAACAATATAATATAGGGGATAGGGTGACTTAAGGTTGGAGTGCCACAGCATTGTGGCACTACAGGTAAGAGAGGGGCTTGCGCCCCTCTCTTGAAGGGGCATCGTCCCTTCACTTCCCCTTATCAAGGGGAAGGGGTTTTTAGTGATATAATTGAGGATAACAATGAGCAAGAGAAGGGACAAAGAGCGAGCTGAGAAGGGAGTGCTATTCCGGAACGGCCGGCTGGTACCCGAGGCCCAAGCTGAAGAAGAGAAGGGCAAAATGAGCCTGATTCAGGCGCAGGTAGAGTTTTCTAAGGCATTGACCGTCATCGGCGGTCGGCTCTTTGGAGTCAGGCGCCACTAAGTGTCCTTTGAGGGTTGTGCTATAATACAATAGGAGCCAGCCAAGGAACATGAGAAACCCATCGTCTAGGAGCGAGCCAGTGTAAACGAGAAATCCATCGTCTAGGAGCGAGCCAGAGAAGGAGAGAAATCCAGAAAGCGCGAGCGAGCCACGAACCTTGAGTAACCCAGGGAAATA